>JBDUAD010000102.1:0-9383 GCA_040004775.1 bacterium
TCGCGCCGCCGCTCGGCGACGCGTGCACTCTGCGGCGGCAGGTCGAGAAGCTCGGCATGATCCCGAAGAAGCAGGCGCCGAGCCCTCGTCGACCGCTGTCAGCAGCATCAGCAGGGTGGCCATACCGGTTTCTATGAACCAGTACGGCGCCGGCCAGCGCGACTCGGCGCGATCCTGCCAGCCCTTGTCCGACTCGGCATAGCGCTCCAGGTAGGCCGCCTTATGCGCGAGCGGGACCACGACGAGCGGCGCGTCCTGCATCGTCGGCGTCTGCTCGACCCGGGTGGGCACGAAGGGTCAGAACCGTGCGCGGTCGGCGGCGTCGGTCAGTCGGTGTAATGACGCACCATCCGGGGGCGGCGAACGACCTCGGAGAACTCCACCGGCCAAATCCAGCGGCGAGTCCCGCGATCAGGGCGTAACGCGGTGGGTCGCCTTCGCGCGATACATCGCGGCGTCGGCCTTGGCGATGAGGTCCTCTGCCGACTGCCCCGAGGCTGACATCGCCACCCCGACGCTGAGCGACACCGGCACCGGCCCAGCCGCAGTCGGCAGCGGCGTGGCCAGCGCGTCGGTGATGCGCTCGACCAGGATGCCGGCAGCGGCTTCGGTCGACACCCCCTCGCAGAGGACGACGAACTCGTCGCCGCCAACCCTCGCGAGGGTGTCGCCCGGGCGCACGCCTGCCCGCAGCCGACCGGCTACGCCCACCAACACCTCGTCGCCGACGGCATGGCCGTAGGTGTCGTTGACCGACTTGAACCCGTCGAGGTCGCAGAACAGCAGGGCGTGCCGGCGGCCGTCGCGTTCGCCCAGCACCAGCGCGTGGGTGAGGCGGTCACGGAGCATGGCGCGGTTCGCTGCGCCGGTGAGCTGATCGTGCAGCGTGATGTGCCTGAGCCGCATCTCGGTGGGCCCGATCAACGCGAGGTGCAGCCGCACCACCGAGCCGGTGAGGTAGACCCGGATCTGCACGAGGTCACACAGCCGGTTGGCCAGCCACAACCCCCGGCGCAGGTCCCCGTCTGTGCCTGGTGCCAAGCGCCCGGCGAGGGGGGCCGCGATGTGGCCGCTGTCCCTGATCTCGCACACGACGACCGTGTCCTCCCGCCACACCCGCAACGTGCCCATGCCGGCGGCGTGGCGCACGCTGTTGATGGCGACCTCGTTGGCGGCCACCACCAGGTCATCCGCCCGCCTGGGGTCCATGCCCACCCGCTCGGCGAACTCGGCGACCGTCGCGTGCACCGTCCGCAGATCCCCGGGCCCGAAGGAGAGCTGGGCATACCGGCCGACCGGCTCGTGGAGTGGATCCGCCAGGTAGCTGCCGGCCATGCGCTCGGCCCGGAACTCTGCGCTCGTCCGGTGCTCGCCCCGCTCGAGGAGGTAGGGGTGGGTCCGCATGGCCTCGGTGATGACGTCCGGCTCGAGCGCCTCGGTGTCGTACGGGCAGAGCAGCCGCCAAGGCGCCGCACTGGCGAAGACAATGTTGAGCAGCGCCTCGTGCCGCTGAAACTCGACGAGTCCGGCCGGGGTCCCGGCCACGTTGACCGGCTCGCCGATGCCGCGGACCGGGCGCCCGGCCGTCGCGTGCTCGTCGAGGAACTCCCGCCAGGCGCCGCAGAGGCGGGCCGGGTTGCGGCCGACGTGAGCCACGTCGGCGAAGCGCACCCAGTCGGCGTCCGCCCCGAGCGCCGAGCGGATCAGCCCGATCCTGCGGGCGGCCACCATGACGTAGACCAACTCCCCCTCGGCGAGCCCGGCCCGGATGAACGGAACAGTGCCGACCAGGAAATCCTCGTCGCCGGCGTACAGCAACGCCTCATGCCGGAAGCCGGGTCGGGTGGCTGCCCCGGTCGATGTCATGATGCCTCCCGGCCGTAAGGGTAGCCTCCGTGCGGCCGGTCCTGGAACGCTGCGGCGGCGGCCTCGGCTGTGCTACCTACCGCCCGCATATTCGGCGAGCCGATACACCCGTACGTAGTCGAAGTTGGCCACGAATCCGGTGCCGCCCATGGAGATCAGCCCGATCTTGGCTGTGGAGCCCAGCGTGTGCGTCCACGTGCCGCCGTGCACCCACCGCATGCCGTCCTGGCTGGTGTAGGCGGTGTAGCGCTCGGTGCCCAGGACGGTGCGCTTGGCGATCCGCAGGTAGGTCCACTCGGCCGGTGGGCCCACCACGGTGTTGCCGTAGCGTGGATACCCGGTCGGCACAGGGAACATCTCCTTGGCGAACTCGGTCTGCCGGGTCTCGTAGATGGAGACATGGGCAAGCTTGATGAAGTTGTCGTCGTCGCCGTAGACCACCAAGCCGGCCTGCACGTAGTTGAAGCAGCAGCCCTCAGGCGGCAGGTTGAGCTTGACCCTCGTCTCCACCATGTAGTCACCGGCCGGCGCGTTCTCGGTCAGCACCGAGGCGTTGTTGCTGTCCTGGTAGAGGTCGGCGGCTTGGGTGTCGAAGCGGAAGGTGCCATCGCCGAGTCCGTACTCCGTGGTCGCTGGCGGCCGCACCCATGACCAGCGCGGGTGCAGGCGCTGACTGTTGAACTCGTCAGAGGCGTAACCGATCTTGTTGTGCGCCACGTCGGGGTGGAAGTACGTCGGGGTGTACGCGGTGGTCTGCCCGGGCTGCGCCGCGGGCGCCGGCATCGGGGTGGCCGAGGCCCACAGGCCGCCACGCACGGTCGGCCAGCCGTTGACCCAGTCCAGCGGGTCGAGCAGGGGCGGCCGCTTGGTGAAGCCGGGGGCGCCGGCGAAGTAGGGGTCGAAGCGGTTGACGGCGTGGTAGATGGTCCACCACTGCCCGCTGAAGTCGCGGAACACCGTGTTGTGGCCGGTGCCGACCCACTTGTTGCCGTTCATGCTGATGACCGGGGTGCCACCGACCCGGCCGGCGAGCAGGGAGTTGCCCTCGCGGTCGACGTACGGCCCGAGCGGGCTCGTCGATCGCCCGGCGAACACGCTGTAGCCGGTCAGCGGGCCGTTGCAGCAGTTGGCGGCCGATGCGAACAGGTAGTAGTAGCCGCCGCGCTGGACGACGTCGGCGCCTTCGTACCGGTTGGCGATGGTGATCTGCGTCTCGGCCGGGGCCGTCATGGCGCCCGTGGCGGTGAGGGTGAGCGGTCGGGCCCAGATGCCGCCGTAGTAGCTGCCGTAGTAGAGGTAGCTGCTGGTGGCGTTGACATCGCGCAGGACGTCGGGATCGAAGGTCCAGAAGTAGTTGCACGTTCCGCCGTTGCTGCGCGGCCCGACGACCGGCGTGGGCTGCGCGGTCCAGGGCCCGGTCGGGCTGGTGCTGGTGGCGACGCCGATGGCGTTGTCGTTGTGGCAGCCGGGCTCCGGGCTGGCGGCATCGGCCACGTCGGTGACGACGTAGAACAGGTAGTACTGGTGGTAGGTGGTCGAGTAGGTCACCTCCGGTGCCCAGAGGTGCGCACCGGGGTCGGCCAGGGTGGGGAGGCTGGCGAAGGCGTCGCCGACGTAGGTCCAGTGCACCAGGTCGAGCGAGCGCATCATCGGGATGTTGTGGAAGTTGAAGTCCGTCCCGGTCTTGTCGGTGTCGCTGAGCGGGTCACTGGTGCAGAACATGTACCAGTGGTTGTCCCCCGCCGTATGGCCGCGGAAGACGGTCGGGTCGGCGCAGCTGCCGACCACCCCGTCGCCGGGAATGTGCGGTCGCAGCGGGTTGGTGTAGGTCCCCGTGCCGGCCGCGATCGCCCCGGTGGGCTGCATGGCTGCACCGAGCAGCACAGCTAGAGGGACTACGGCGGCCAGCCGCCACCACCGTGCGCGGGAACCCGACCGCCTAAGCGCCATGTGACTCGCCCTTCGTTGAAGGTCCGGTGTGACGGTGCTCACATGCCCTGTCCGCGGTGAATCGAATCCTCCGCAGGCGCCGCCGAAGATGGGAGATCAGCCGGTGGGGTGCAGATGCTCGATCGGTCCACTCGGAGCCCCTGCCAGCTCCATGATGGTCCCGAGGCCACTGAGCTGGAGCACCCGGGCAACGACCGGCGCCGGTCGGTGCAGGACAATCTGGCTGCCGGCTGGCATCCGGTTGCGCAGCGAGATCAGGAACGCCACCCCGGTGGAGTCCATGAACGGGACGTCGCTGAGATCGACCGTGAGCTCCTGGAGTTCGGCCAGGGGTAGGTTGTCGGTGACGTGTCGCAGCGCCGGCGCGGTGGCCATGTCGATCTCGCCGTTGAGCACGAGGGTGGCCTGGGACTCTGCATCGCCCGCGTCTCTGGTGAAGATCATCACGGCTCCGGGAGCTCATCTCGCGGGCGGGCTCAGTGATCGAGCTCGTCCAGGAAGCGGTGGCGGACCCGGCTGCCCATTGAACCGGAGGGGTGCACCGACCGTAGTGCGAGGGAATGGTCAACGGCAAGGACTGGTCGAGATTATTCGCCCGGCGTTCAGGCCGCGGCGATCAGACCCACCCCGACGGCCGCGCAGCCCAGGCCGATCAGTTGCGGCCGGGCCAGTCGCTCGGCGAAGACCACGCGGGCCAGCAGCACAGTGCTGGCCGGATACAGCGCTATGACGACGGCTACCAGGCTGAGCAGGCCACCCCGTACGGCGGCGAGGTACAGCACGTTGGCAGCGGTGTCGCAGGCCCCGGAGAGCACCGCAAGGGCGGCTGCCCGGCCGCGCGGCAAGGCCAGCCCGGTGGTCGCCGCCGCGATGGCGATGAACAGGCCGAACGACGCCAGCCGCCCGATCACGATCGGCCACAGCCCACTGTCGACGGGTGCGTGCTTGAGCAACACGAAGTACAGCCCGAAGCAGGTGCCCGCGAGCAGCGCGAGCAGCACGCCCGAGCCCGAGGCCGTAGGCGCGCCGGTGTCACCGGCTCCGTGCTGCTGCCCGCGGCTGATCAGCCCGACGGCGGCCACGGCGAGGACCATTCCCGCGTAGGCCCCGGCGGCCGGGCGCTCCCCCGACGCGACCCCGACGGCGACCGGCACCACCGCTGACATGACGGCCGTCAGCGGCGCGACGACGCTCATCGCTGCGGTGGCCAGGCCCCGGAAGAGCAGCAGCACGCCCAGGCCACCGGCCACGCCCGCGGTCGCGCCCCAGCCGACGGCCGGGCCGCTGAACCGCCCGTGCACCAGGAAGGTCAGGGCATAGAGCGGGATGAGGCCGACCGGCGAGGTGACGATCAGCACCCCGGCGGCGGGTGATCTGCGCGAGGCGCTGCCGCCGAAGAAGTCCCCGACGCCGAAGACGGCCGCCGCAGCCAGCGCGACCAGGATCGTCATGAGGGCATCGCGACGTATTTCACCTCGAGATACTCCGAGATCCCCTCCGAACCCCCCTCACGGCCGATGCCGGACTGCTTGACCCCGCCGAAGGGCGCCGCCGGGTTGGAGACCACGCCGCGGTTGAGCCCGATCATCCCCGTCTCCAGACGTTCGCCCACGCGTAGCGCGCGGGCCAGGTCGCGGGTGTAGACGTAGGACACCAGGCCGAACTCCGTGTCGTTGGCCGCCGCCACCGCCTCCGACTCGGTGGCGAACGTCGTCACCGGGGCGACCGGCCCGAAGACCTCCTCGCGCAGCATCCGCGCCCCTGGCGGCACGTCGCGCAGGACCGTCGGCGGGTAGTAGTAGCCGACCCCGTCCGGCGCCGTGCCGCCGATGACCAGACCCGCTCCCCTGCCGACTGCGTCGTCGACCAACTCGGCCACCTTGTCGCGCTGCTTGCCGTCGATCAGCGGGCCCACCTCGACCCCGTCATCGGTGCCTCGCCCGACCTTCATCGCGGCCAGCCGCTCAGCCAGCCCCTTGACGAACTCCTCGGCCACCGACTCGTGCACATGGAACCGGTTCGCCGCCGTGCATGCCTCGCCCACGTTGCGCATCTTGGCCAGCACCGCTCCGTCGATGGCCGCTTCCACGTCGGCGTCGTCGAAGACCAGGAACGGTGCGTTGCCGCCGAGTTCCATCGACGTGCGCAGCACCCGGTCGGCGGCCTGCTTGAGCAACGTCCGCCCGACCTCGGTCGAGCCGGTGAAGGACAACTTCCGGGTACGCGGATCGGCCAGCAGCGGCTCTGTCACCGCACCTGCCGCGCTGGTGGTGACGATGTTGAGAACGCCGTCGGGCAGGCCGGCCTCCGCCATGACAGCACCCAGGGCCAGCATGGACAGGGGAGTCTGCTGAGCCGGCTTGATCACCATCGTGCAGCCGGCCGCCACGGCCGGGCCGATCTTGCGGGTGCCCATGGCCAGCGGGAAGTTCCACGGCGTGATCAGCACACAGGGACCGACCGGCTGGCGCATAACCAGCATCCGCGACCCGCCGTCGGGAGAGACCGAGTAGCGCCCAGCGATACGCACGGCCTCCTCGGCGAACCACCGGAAGAACTCCGCCGCGTAGGTGATCTCAGCCCGCGACTCCGACAGCGGCTTGCCCATCTCCAGCGTCATCAGCAGCGCGAGGTCGTCGACCCGCGTCATGATGAGCTCGTAGGA
The DNA here is from genome assembly GCA_040004775.1 of bacterium. GTDB lineage: Bacteria > Actinomycetota > Actinomycetes > Mycobacteriales > Jatrophihabitantaceae > JALZBL01. The sequence goes on from JBDUAD010000102.1 coordinate 6,482, forward strand.
ACGCCGCAGGATCTCCCCGCGCTCCCTCGGGGGCGTCGCGGCCCAGTCGTGCTGCACGCTGCAGGCCGCGTCGAGCGCCGCCTGGGAGTCCTGCGCCCCCGCGTCGGGCACCTCTGCGAGGGTCTCGCCCGTCGACGGGTCCTCCACCGCGAGCGTGGCACCGGATGCGGCCGGCCGCCACCGGCCGCCGATCAGCAGGGCATGCGGGACGGCCTCGACGACCGATGTCTCAGAAGTCATGGCCGTGAGCCTAGGCATCGGGGTGGTTCGGGCAAGCGGAGTGGCGCATCATAGGAACCGGAGGCGAGCCGATGGCGGTGGTGTTGTTCCTGGCCCTGATGATCCTGCCCACTGCAGTCGTCTACGCCCTGATGCACCTCTCTCATGTCTTCGACTTCGCCGAGCGCGTCTTCGAGCGGATCCACCCGCCTGCCCCCCAGCCGGTCGGGCCGCCGATCGAGCGGATCGCCGCTGACCTGCGGCGGATCTCGGCCCACCTCGACGCCCTGGTCGACGCCGGGCCGGTGCCCGGCCGGATCCTGCGGGTGCGCGCCACCACGACTGCCTACGACGACGTGCTGCTCAGGGCCTGCCGCGCCCTCGAAGTCGAACCGGCGACGACCGACACCCCCATGTCGAGCCAGGACCGGCTGCAGACCGAGGCCGCCCTGGCGGCAGCGGGGTTGAGCTGGTAGAGGTCGGTCAGCCGACCTGATAGCGGACGTGAGTGGCGTCCTCCGACCAGCGGACGTCGATCGGTGTGATGCGCGGCGGTGGGCTGCCGAGGTCATCGAAGAGCCGCGTGCCCTTGCCGAGCAGGACCGGTGCGAGATGCACCTGCATGTCGTCGACGACGCCGGCGGCAAGGTACCGCTGGATGACGCGGGCGCCGCCGCCGATGCTCACGCCCTTGTCGCCGGCGGCGGCGCGGGCCTGCCGCAGGGCACTCTGGATGCCGTCGGTGACGACCGTGTAGGACGACTTGCCGACGACCCGCTTGTCCGCCGGCCGGCTGGTCACCACGAAGATCGGGAACGGTAACGCCTGCTCCTCACCCCACCCGTCGACCACGTCGTACATGCGGCGCCCGACGATGCCCGCGCAGACGGCGCTGAACAGCTCGTCCAGCACGGCGCGGTCGGTGCCCGTCGCGTTGAACGAGTGGCCACTCTCATACGTCCACGGACCGCCCATCACCTAGTTGTGGATGGGCTCGCCGCCCACGCCGAGACCGCGGCCCGCCCCGTCGTCCGGGCCGGCTACGTATCCGTCCAGGGACATGGAGATGTCCACGACGACCTTGCACAGTGCGCTCACGATGATGCCTCCTCGGTCTGCTTGGGTTGGCTCACCCCTACTGACCCGAGAGGAGCCCGGAACCCATCGGGGCTGTGCGCCGGCCCGGGGCCTGCTCAGCGCTGCAGGATGAGCGGCCGGGCCAGGGGGCCGACCGGCCGGGCCGGCCAGCGGGGGTCGACGGTGAGGACCTCAGCGAGGCCGGCGTGAGCCAGCACCGTGTCCTCGACCTTCAGCCCCGCGACGCTGGGATTCCAGGCGAAGGGTTGGCGCTCCTCCACCATCGCGTTGCTGTCGGCAGTGGCCAGCCACTCGCGGGCGGCGTAGCCCGTCGGGCCGCCCTGATGGTGCAGGTGCCACTCCTCGGGGTCGAACCCGGCACGGCCATAGCCGCCGGCTCCGGCCAGGAAAACCTCGCCCACGATCGCCCCCGTATGCGTGGCGTCGTTGAAGTCGACGTCGACCTGCAGCAGCCGGTCGTAGCGCTCGGCCGTCTCGGACGGCAGTGGCCGTAGGGCCACCATGCGGGTCAGGCTCGCGATCAGACCCTGCCGCCGCCCGCAGACGACGACCATCGCCAGGTCGCCGAGCGCGCCGGCGGTGGGCAGGGGGTGGCGGTGGTGTGGCAGCCGCTCCGCGCCGGCGACCAGCGCCACGATGGGGTCGATCCCGCGCTCCAGCAGGCCGGCGGCGGCCGCGGCGGCCGCCGCCCACTCGCTGTGATCGGAGCGCATCTGCAGGCAGACATCGGTGAGCACGACAGCGGCATCGGCCCCGAGTGCGCGGTAACGGTCGGCCTCGACGGGTGTCAGCGACCGCCGGGCCGCCTCGAGCGGGCCGGCCAGGTCGCGGCAGTCGGCGTAGGGCAGGTCGGTGCCGACCCGGGGACCGGCCGGCAGGGCGGAGGTCAGGTCCGTGTCCCAGGACAGGACCGACCACTCGGCAGCGAGGCCACCGAGCTCCTCCTGCGCCAGCCGGTCGGCCTCGTTGACCGCGGTCACCACGGTCACGTCGTCAGCCCGGACGACGACGGCAGCAACACCGGCCGCGGCCGTGCTGTCGATGTGGGTACGCCCGCCGCCGGAGAGCCAGGCGACCGTGGCTGCCCGCCGCAGCACCACGGAGTCGAGGCCCCCCCCGAGCAGCGCCCGCACCCGCCCCAGCTTCTCCGAGATCTCCGCCGACACGACCCGAAGAATACGGACCCGTCGGCGTTGCACGGCGGGTCCCCCTTCTGATGATCATGCAACTCTGCTGGGCAGCGCCGGCGTGTCGGCGAGCCAAGGTGCGTGATCACCGAGGTGGAGGTCCGAAAACCGCTAGTAGGCGTCGTACTCCGCTGGCATGCTTGTGCTTGTGAGAGCCGAGCTGAGCGCGGATTTCGACCACTGCTACCGGGCGGTGAGCAGCCGCGACCCGCGGTTCGACGGGCGGTTCTACACGGCGGTGACCTCCACCGGTATCTATTGCCGGCCCTCGTGCCCGGCCCAGACCCCCCGCCGCGAGAACGTCCGCTTCTATCCGCACGCTGCAGCGGCCGCCGCAGCGGGCTTCCGGGCCTGCCGGCGCTGCCGCCCGGACACCGCGCCGGGCAGCCGCGAGTGGG
>JBDUAD010000103.1:0-9331 GCA_040004775.1 bacterium
AGCCGAAGGCGAACCTCAGCGGCATGGTGAGCCGAAGGCGAACCTCAGCGGCATGTGATCGGGTCACAACCGACGACGTCCGTGGTCAGCGCGGCGTGACGTAGCGTCGACGGCGGTGCACAGTACGAAGGACCAGACCTCGAGCGCCGACCCCGCGCCGTGTCCGTGTTCCCTGACATCTCATTCTGACGAAGGAGCATCACCATGACCGAAGGACTGTCCGGAATGCTGAGCGGGCTGACCCAGGGCGGCGGGGGCAACCTCGTGCAGTCGGTGCTGAAGGTCGCCCAGTCGCAGAGCGGCGGACTCGGGGGTCTGCTATCGAAGTTCACCTCGGGCGGCAACCCCGCGGTGGCCGACAAGGCCCAGTCCTGGATCGGCACCGGGCAGAACCAGCAGATCAGCGGCGACGAGGTGGAGCAGACGGTGGGCAGCGACACCGTCGCCGCGGTGGCCCAGGACGCCGGCGTCTCCCACGACGAGGCCAAGCAGGGGCTGTCGGCCATGCTGCCTCAGCTGGTCGACAAACTCAGCCCGAACGGTCAGCTGCCCGACCTCGGCTCGCTTTCCGGCGGCCTCGGCAATCTCCCGGGCCGCTGAGCGCCGCCGCCGGGGCGAGCAGGACCACCTCGTGACCCCCCCGAAGCCGTTGCGCGCCCTCGCCCTGGTCTGCACCCTTTCGCCCAGCCCGGCCGAGTCCAGCAGCGATCTCATGGCCCGTCAGCTACTCACCTCGTTCGCCGAGATGGGCGTGGACGGCTCGTCCGTTCGCCTGGTCGACCATGACGTGAAGCCCGGCGTGGACCAGGACATGGGCGACGGCGACGCCTGGCCGGGCATCCGCAATCAGCTGGTGGCTGCCGAGATCGTCATCGTGTCCACGCCCATCCGCCTCGGCCAGCTCAGCAGCGTCGGGCAGCGCCTGCTCGAGCGCCTGGTCGCCGAGGTCGGGGAGTCCGACGCCGATGGGCGCCCGGCGATGTCGGGCAAGGTGGTGGTGACCGGCGTGGTCGGCCCCGAGGACGGCGCCCACCACGCCACCGCGGAACTGTTCCAGGCCCTCAACGCCATCGGTTTCACCATTCCGGCCCACGGCGGCGTGCACTGGAACGACGAGGCCATGCTCGATGACCCCCGTAACTACAAGGATCTGGATCAGATGCCGGACAAGCTGTCGACGTCGATGGCTCGGGTGGCCGACAACGCCACCCACCTGGCCCGGCTGCTTCGAATGGCGCAGTATCCGGTGCGCGAAAGCGGCCAGCCGGCCGCGGGTGTGCGATGAGCACGCCCGACACGGCGATCGTCGACGTCGACGGCACACTCGTCGACAGCGACTACCACCATGCCCTCGCCTGGTTCCGGGCGTTCCGCAGCCTCGATCTCACATATCCGATTTGGCGGATCGACCGCGCGATCGGGATGGGCGGGGACAAGCTGGTGGCCGCGGACCTCAACAACACCGCGTTCACCGGCGTGCCGGCCCGGAGCGGACAGTGAGCGCCCCGGCCGCGGTGAGCCGTCTCATCGCGGGGTCCCCGGCCAAGGTTTGGGAGGTGCTGTCCGACGGCTGGCTCTACACCGGCTGGGTGGTCGGCGCCGCGCACATCCGCGACGTCGAGTCCGGCTGGCCGGCCGCCGGCACCCGGTTGCACCACTCGGTCGGCGGGTGGCCCTTCCTGGTCAGCGACTACACCACCAGCCTCGAGGCGGTTCCCGAGCAACGGTTGCGGCTCAAGGCCCGGGCCTGGCCGTTCGGCGAAGCGGAGGTGCGGGTCGAACTCGAGCCCGAGGGCAGTGGCACCACGGTGTCGATGTTCGAGAAGCCGACCGCCGGGCCGGGCAAGTGGCTCCACAACCCCCTGCAGCAGCGCGTGCTGGTGGCCCGCAACAAGGAAGCGCTGGCCCGGCTCGACTCCCTCGTCACCCGGCGGCCCTGACCGCCGAACGAACGTCGGAATCGGGCGAAGGAAGGCGGCGGTGCCCGCTCGGTTCACAGGTTCTCGCCGGGCTGGGCGAGACGGGCGGAAGTACCGTGAGGAATGCGCTCGTGGCAACGATGGGCGGTGGTGGCCGTCGGCGTCACCGCGCTCGCACTGGTGCCCGAAGCGGTGGCTCACCGTCCGCTGTCGGGTTCCGGCATCTCGGCGGCCACGCTGCTCGAGCGCATCAACGCCTCCGAAGCAGCGGGCTACTCGGGGTACGCCGAGTCGGTCGGGACGCTGTCTTTGCCGCAGGCCGACCAGCTCGACGAGGTGGACGACGTCGGCGCGCTGTTCGGCGGCCGCACCCAGCTGCGGGTGTGGTGGCGCGGCGCGGCGGACTGGCGCCTTGACACCCTGACCCCGTTCGGTGAAAGCGACGTCCACCGCGACGCGTCCGGTACCTGGACGTGGGACTACGAGCGCAGTCGGGCCACCCGCACCACCGTCTTCACCGAGTCGCAGCTGCGCCTGCCCGACGCGGTCGACCTGCTTCCGCCCGAGGTCGGGCGCCGGCTGCTGAGCGAGGCCGGGCCGGAGGAGGTCACCCGCGTCGGCAGCCGGGCTATCGCCGGTGTGACCGCGGCCGGGCTACGACTGGTGCCGGCGGAGAAGCAGTCGAGCATCAGCCGGGTCGACGTCTGGGCCGATCCGGACACGGGGCTCACCCTGCGCGTCGATGTCTACGCGAGCGCCAAGGCGGCCGCCGTGTCCACCACCTTCCTCGACCTCGACCAATCCCGACCGGCGGCCTCGGCGACCGCGTTCGCCCTGCCGGCCACCGCCCGGCTATCGGAGCGGGGGGACCGCGACCTGCTCAGCGGCATCGACCGCTACACCGACGCCAGCCCGCCGGCCACCCTGGCCGGACTGGCCGGCATCCGCCGGGTCGACGCCCAGTCGGTCGGTGTTTACGGCCGCGGGGTCACCTCCCTGGTCCTGACCCCGTTGCCGTACAGCATCGGCGACGAACTGCGAACCACATTGGCCACGCTGTCCGGGCCGCCCAAGGTCGGCACCCGTGTGCTCGCTGCCTTCGGCCCGGTGCACGTCCTGCTACTCACCGACCGGGGCGGGCGGTACTGGTTGCTCAGCGGAACCGTCACCGAAGCGACGTTGCAGCGGGCCGCGGACGAACTCAGCGCGAACCCACCGCAGCGCCGATGATCACGACCTCCGCGCTGACCAAGCGCTACGGTCCGGTGCTCGCGGTGGACCGCATAGACCTCGACGTCCGCGCCGGCGACATCTACGGCTTCCTCGGGGCCAACGGCTCCGGCAAGACCACCACGGTGCGCATGCTCCTGGGCCTGGTGCTCGCCACGTCCGGCACGATCACCGTGCAGGACCGGCCGATGCCCAAGCACGCGGCGCAGGTGCTGCCCGAGGTCGGTGCACTGATCGAGGGCCCGGCGGCCTACGGGCACTTGTCGGGCCGGACCAACCTCACCTTGCTGGACGCCGCCGGCGGCGCCCCGCGAGTTTCGGCGCGCGGCTCGGGACGTCCCGACCGAGCCCGGCGCATCGAAGCCGTGCTCGAGCAGGTTGGCCTGGCCGATGTCGGGCGGCGGCCCGTGCGCACCTACTCCCTCGGGATGCGGCAGCGCCTCGGCCTGGCCGGGGCGTTGCTGCGGCGGCCGCGGATGCTGATCCTCGACGAGCCCACCAACGGGCTGGACCCGCAGGGCATCCGCGAAATCCGTGAGCTGCTGCTGGCGCTGAACCGCGACGGCACCACCATCTTCCTGTCCAGCCACCTGCTGGCCGAGGTCGAGCAGCTGTGCACGCGGGTCGGTGTGCTCGACCGGGGCCGGCTGGTCGTCCAGGACGACCTGGGCCGCCTGCACGCGCCGACCGGCAACACCGTGGTGATCACCCCGGACGCCGCACCCGCCCGCGCCCTGCTCGGCTCCCGCGTCCTGCGGGTTGCCGGGGACCGGCTGGTCGTGCACGGTGCGGACCCGGCGGCGGTGAATGCCGTGCTGGTCGGCGCCGGGGTGAGGGTGCGCGAGTTGGTGGCCGAGCGCCGCACCCTGGAGGAGGTGGTCATGGCCGCCACGGCGCCGGCGCCGGCCGTGGTCGACCGCCACGGGAACACCGACGTCCAGGTGACCACCGACGCTCAGGTGACCACCGGCCCGTTCGGCCGGAGCGCGGACACCGTCGAGCGGCGGGAAGAGGCGTCATGATCGCGGTCGAGCTCAGCAAGCTCTACCGCCGGCCGCGAACCTGGGCCGCGTTGGTGCTGCTGGTGGCGCTACCGACCGTGGTCGCGATCCTGCTGGCCACCACCGGCGTCGGGCCCCGTCCCGGGCAGGGACCGGCGTTCCTGTCCGCGGTGCTCAGCGACGGGTCCCTGTTCGGCGTCGCCGCGCTGGCCATCGTCCTGCCGCTGTTCCTGCCGATCTCGGTCGCCGTCATCGCCGGGGAAGCGGTGGCCGGCGAGGCCCAGGCCGGCACCCTGCGCTATCTCCTGGTGCGGCCGGTCGGACGGACACGGTTGCTGGTGGCCAAGCTGGTCGCAGTGTTCGCCTTCGTCGCCACGGCGGTGCTGCTGGTCGCGGCCAGCGGCTACGTCGTCGGCAAGGCGTTGCTCGGTGACGGTTCGGTGCCGCCGGCAACCTTCTCGGGCACGTCGTTGACGCCGGCGCAGATCGCGCTGCGCTCGGTGCTGGCCATCCTGTACGTGATGCTGTCGATGATGGGCATCGCGGCCACCGCCCTTGCCCTGTCGACGTTCACCGACTCCCCGCTGTCGGCCACGCTCGGTGCGCTCGCGCTGCTGATCGGGTCGTCGCTGCTGCTGACCCTCGACGCCGCCCGCTCGCTGCAGCCCTATCTGCCCACGCGGTACTGGCTGTCGTTCGTGGACCTGTTCCGCGACCCGATCCTGTGGCGCAACGTCGAGCGTGGCGTGGGCCTGCAGGCGGTGTATGTCGTGGTGCTGCTCGGCGTGGCCTGGGCCAACTTCCAGACCAAGGACATCACGAGCTGAGCCGCGTGCAGTCCGCGCGGCTGAGGGCGGCCGGCGCCGGGCCGGACAGCTCCATGAGGACCATCCGCTGCACCAGCCGGCTGGTCGGCAACTGACCGTGCCCGACCTGCGCGTCGGCGCAGACCTGCTGGACGACGATGTCCAGCGCACCGTCGAGCCGCGCGGAGTCCGCCGGCACCACGACCTCGTCCTGCGCCGACCAGATCGACACGAACGCCGGGCCGCCCGGCGTCTCGTCGCCCTGGTTGAGCCGCCGCAGCAGGTCGCTGTCGGGCACGAGCTGTTCGCACGCGGGAGGGCAGCCGCCGCCCAGCCCGGCGGCCAAGGCAGCGACGTCGGTGCCGTGGTGCGGGGCGCCGAGGGTGACCACCCGCCGGGCCTGGACGGCGCCGCCGAAGTCACGCACCCACAGCCGGGCCACCACGCCGCCGGCCGAGTAGCCGACCACGTCGACCGACGACGCTCCCGTGCGGACCCGGGCCACGGTCACTGCGGCGGCCAGGACGCGAGCCTGCGTGGTCAGGTCACCGGTGCCTTCACCGGCCAGCGTGACCACCGAGACCTCCCGGCCCGCCGCGCGCAACGCCGCGGCCAGATGGTTCAGGCCGGAGGTGCCTCCGCCGTAACCGGGCACCAGCAGCACCGGGCCGACCGTCGCCTGGGAGACGGGCCGAGCCGGGTCGTTGCTGCTGGTGCGGCGCACCACGATGAATGCCACGGCGGCCAACACCGTCACGGTGAAGGCGCCCAGCACTGCGAGCACCAGCCGGCGCCGGGCTGGAGCCAGCGAGGCGAACACCGGCTCATGGTGCCCGGTGATCCTGTGCCGGCCGTTGGCGCCGAAGGTCACCGCGGGCGGCGTCGACGTGTACTTCCCACGGCGGTTCCGGCGTTGTCCGTGCCGCTCGCGTCAGATGGAGGCAGATTGTCGATGCACGCCGCCGGACGAGCTAAGCAGCAGCACCAGTGGAGGACCGTGATGGCGCAGATGTCCCGAGCCCAGGCGATTGCGGTGCTGAGAAGGACCGGACACGCCGATCAAGTCGCTCGCGCCGAGGCGGTGTTGCCGGACGTCGTGGATACCGAGCGCGACGCTCGCCTGCTCCGGAGCTTTCACCTGAGCCCAGAAAGCTTGATGGAGGATTTGGGCAGCAGCCCGTGATAATTCCGGTTCACTCGTCGGGGCTCGCACCCTGCCCCGTAGTCCTGATCGTGCGCGACCGAACCGAGCCGGCTGACGCGGCGACCGGTCGCTGGCCGGTGCGCCGCGGGCCGGCGGCAGCGGAACCGGGCGGAATCGGCCGAGCCTCGGCCACGCCCGCGAGGAGTGAGGAAGGAATACGAGTCGATGGAGTTCCGTGTGACGGTGAGCCTCGGCCAGAGCAGCGTCGACTCAACCGCTTTGGATCAGCGCGCCGCCGGGCTTCAGCGTTGTCTTCCGGGTGGCACCAAGGTGGTGGTGGATGTGGTCAAGGCCGCCATCCAACTGGTCCTGTCGGTGAACGTTGCCGATGCCCTCGAAGCCGCGGACGAGGGACTGAGGATCACTCATAGCGGTCTGCGCGATGCAGGGATCGACCGTCCGACGACGATCGTGCACGTTGAGGCCGAGGCGGTGGCCGCACCCATCACCGGCGACAACCTCCTACCGCACCCAGCTCCCTGACTATCTGTCGCCATACCAACGCCGCTTGGGGCTGGCCGCGGGCCCGGGCAACGCCGGTCCTGTACAGACCCGAAGGATCGTGCCCGGGTCACGGCGCTGGCCACCGGCCTCGCTGCGGAAGCCGGCGAACGCTCCCACCTTCCGCACCGGCAACGGCCTCGTGCCGGCCGTCGTCGCGCCGACCCCTAGTACTCAGGCCTACACCTGGCTGTCGGTCATCGTCGTCGCCGGCGTCGCCGTCGGTTCACCGATCGGCGTGCTGCTCATCGACTCCCACGGCGGGCGGGCGGCGCTCTGGGCGGCAGCCGCAGCGGGATTGCTGGCCATGATGGGCGCCGCCCTCGGGCGTCCGGTCCTGGCCGCCTGCGAGCGACCCGGGCGGGGCCTCGACCGGGGTCGGCCCCTGACGAGGCTGGTCGGGTGCGTCTCGGCGGCGTACCTTTCCGCCCACGAGCCAGCCGCGCCGCCCGGCGTGACGCTTGCGCCTGTGGAGGACGCGGCGATGCACGAACTGGCGCTGACGCAGAGCATCGTCGACACCGTCTCGGCCCGTACCAACGGCGCCCAGGTGCGCATTGTTCACCTCGAAGTCGGCAAGCTGTCGGGTGTCGTACCGGACGCGGTCCGGTTCTGCTTCGAGCTCGTCGCCGACGGCACCACGCTGAGCGGAGCCACGCTGGACATCAGCGAGCCGGCCGGCGAGGCGCACTGCCGCACGTGCGAGCTAATTTTTCCGGCCGACGACTTCATCCTGCTGTGCCCGTGCGGGAGCGCCGATGTCGAGCTGCTCCACGGCGACCAGCTGCTCATCCGATCGGTGGAGGTGCTCTGATGTGCGCGACCTGCGGATGTGACGACGAGGCGTCCGTACGCGTGATCACGCTGCACGGCGACGGCAGCCGCACGATGGACACCGACCACGTCCAAACGCACGATCACGCCCAAACGCACGACCACGCCCAAACGCACGATCACGCCCACCCGCACGATCACGATCACCCGCACGAGCCCGCGCTGTCGGCCAGTACCGCAGCCGAGCGCGAGATCGCGCTCGAGGTGGCCGTCCTGGCCAAGAACGACGCACGGGCCGAGCGCAACCGTGGCTGGCTGGCCGGCCGGGGCGTCGTCGCGCTGAACGTGATGAGCTCACCCGGTTCGGGCAAGACCACGCTGCTCGAGCGCACGATCCGCGGCGCCGCAGTGCAGTTCCCGATCGCGGTCATCGAGGGCGACCAGGAGACGACGTTCGACGCGCAGCGCATCCGCGCCACCGGTGCGGCGGTGGTGCAGGTCAACACCGGAGCCGGCTGCCATCTGGACGCCGACATGGTGGCCCGCGGGCTGACCGCGCTCGATCCGGCGGCCGGCACCGTTGTCGTCATCGAGAACGTCGGAAATCTGGTCTGTCCCGCGCTGTTCGACCTCGGCGAGGCCAGTCGAGTGGTCGTGATGTCGGTAACCGAGGGGGCGGACAAGCCACTGAAGTACCCGCACATGTTCCGGCGGGCCGACGTGGTCGTCCTCAACAAAATTGACCTGTTGCCCTACGTCGACTTCGACCAGGATCGCTTCGCCACCGCGGTCGCCGCTCTGCGTCGCGACGTGCAGATCATCCCTTGCTCGGCTACCACGGGTGCCGGTCTCGACGCCTGGATGAGTTGGTTGAGCGCCGCGGTCGGTCGACCTGAGAGCTTGACCGTTCCGATTGACGGCGCCTGACACCTGCGGTATCAATCGTGGTGTACGCCACAGAGCCGACCCCACCGGAGCCGACCGCGTGCGCTGAGGACGCAGATAGCGCGTCGCCGGGGAGTGGTGCCGGGTGCCCACAGCCGAAGCAATCAAGGCCGAAGAAACGCTGATCCACGTCCTGTGGATCAATGCGGGCCTCAGCTGCGATGGTGACTCGGTCGCCCTCACCGCGGCCACACAACCAAGCATCGAGGAAATCGCCCTGGGCGCGTTGCCGGGGCTGCCCAAGGTGGCCGTGCACTGGCCGCTCATCGACTTCGAGAGCGGCCCCAACGGCGGTGCTGACGACTTCCTCGAGTGGTTCTGGAAGGCCGATCGCGGCGAGTTGGAACCCTTCGTGCTGGTGGTCGAAGGCTCGATTCCCAACGAGAAGCTGCACGACGAGGGCTACTGGTGTGGGTTCGGCAACAACCCGGCCACCGGCCAGCCGGTGACCACCAGCGAGTGGCTCGACCGCCTGGCTCCCAAGGCCACCGCGATCGTCGCCGCCGGCACGTGTGCCACCTACGGCGGTATTCACGCCATGGCCGGCAACCCGACCGGCGCGATGGGCGTCCCGGACTATCTGGGGTGGGACTGGAAGTCGAAGGCCGGCCTACCGATCGTCTGCGTACCGGGTTGCCCGATCCAGCCGGACAACCTCTCCGAGACGTTGGTCTATCTGCTCTACCAGGCCACCGGTCAGGCGCCGATGATCCCGCTGGACGACGCGTTGCGCCCGACCTGGCTGTTCGGCGCCACCGTCCACGAGGGCTGCGACCGCGCCGGCTACTACGAACAGGGCGACTTCGCCACCGAGTACGGCTCGCCGAAGTGCATCGTCAAGCTCGGGTGCTGGGGCCCGGTCGTGAAGTGCAACGTGCCCAAGCGCGGCTGGATCAACGGCGTCGGCGGCTGCCCGAACGTCGGCGGCATCTGCATCGGCTGCACGATGCC
>JBDUAD010000104.1:0-9321 GCA_040004775.1 bacterium
GGTGGCTCGACCTGGGCCCGCTGTGGCTGCAGCCCTCCGAGCTGGCCAAGCTCGGCCTCGCGCTGTGGGGCGCCGACCTGCTGGTGCGCAAGCGAGCGCTCCTGACCAAGTGGAAGCACCTGCTGGTGCCGCTGCTGCCGGTGGCGACGGCGCAGTTCGTCCTGGTGATGCTCGAGCCCGACCTAGGCACCACCCTGTGCCTGATCGTCGTGCTGCTCGCGCTGCTGTTCTTCCTCGGCGCGCCGCTGCGGCTGTTCGGCCTGCTCTGCGCGGCCATCGTCGGGATGGTGGTGCTGGTGATCGCCGTCGAGCCCTACCGGATGGCCCGGGTGACGTCCTTCCTGCACCCTTTCGACGACCCGCAGCGCACCGGGTTCCAGGCCGTGCAAGGCATCTACTCGCTGTCCTCGGGCGGTTGGTGGGGGGTTGGGCTCGGCGGCAGCAGCGGGAAGTGGAACGTGCCGAACGCCTACACCGACTACATCTTCGCCATCATCGGCGAGGAGCTCGGGCTGATGGGCGCCTTGGTTGTCCTGGCGCTGTTCGCGGTGTTCGCCTATGCCGGCCTGCGCATCGCTCGGCGCAGCGCCGAGCCCTTCGCCCGCCTGGTGGCCGGATCGGTGACGGCGTGGCTGGTCGGGCAGGCGATCATCAACGTCGGCTACGTGGTCGGGCTGCTGCCGGTCACCGGCATCCCGCTGCCGCTGATCTCCTTCGGCGGCACCTCCCTGGTCCTGACCATGTTCGTGGTCGGCATGCTGGCCTCCTTCGCCCGTGCCGAGCCGCGGGCGGCGGCCGCGATCGCCGCCCGCGGCCCGACGACCTGGTCGCGGCTGCTCCGGCTGCCGGCGCCGGAGATCCCGCGGCAGCGCAAGCCCCCGCCCCACCGGGTGACCCAGCCGCACCGGCCGCCGCCGCGCACCCCGCATCAGCGGCGGAGCCGGTGAGCCCCCTGCGGTCGGTGGTGCTGGCCGGGGGAGGCTCTGCCGGTGACATCGAGCCGGCACTTGCACTGGCCGACGCGCTTCGCCGCACCCGCCCCGACGTGCGGATCACCGCGCTGGGCACCACGCGAGGACTGGAGACCCGCCTGGTCCCGGCCCGCGGCTACGACCTGCGGCTGGTGACCGCGGTGCCGCTGCCGCGGCGGCCGACAATGGACCTCCTGCGGCTGCCCGGCCGGGTTGCCGGTGCCGTCCGGGCGGTCTGCAGGGTGCTCGACGACGTCGCGGCCGACGTCGTGGTCGGCTTCGGCGGGTACGTGGCGCTGCCGGCCTACCTCGCTGCTCGGCGGAGGCACACGCCGATCGTGGTCAACGAGATCAACATGCGCCCGGGCGTGGCCAACCGGATCGGCGCGCGGCTGACGCCGTACGTCGCCCTGGGCGCCGAGGCGATCCCGCTGCCGCACGGGCGGTACGTCGGCATGCCGCTGCGGACCGCCATCACCGGCCTGGACCGCGCGGCGGGCCGGAGCGCGGCACGGGCCCACTTCGGCCTGGCCGAGGACGGTCCGTGCCTGCTGGTCAGCGGCGGCTCGCAGGGCGCCCGCTCGCTCAACGTCGCCGCGAGTGCCGCATCGGCGGCGCTGGCCGGCGCGGGCGTCCAGGTGCTGCACGTCAGCGGAGGCAAGAACACCGTCGGGGCGGGTTCGCCCGCTGGGACGCCCCCATACGTCGTGGTGCCCTACGTCGACCGGATGGAGCTGGCCTACGCAGCGGCGGACATGGCGCTGTGCCGGGCCGGTGCGATGACGGTGGCAGAATTGACCGCCGTGGGCCTCCCGGCGGCCTACGTGCCCCTCCCGCACGGCAACGGCGAACAGCGCCTCAACGCCCTGCCGGTGGTGCGGGCCGGCGGCGGCCTGCTGGTGGACGACGCCGACCTGAGCCCGTCCTGGATCCGCGACTCGGTGTTGCCCGTGCTGACCGACCCAGACGCCCTGGCGCACATGGTCAAGGCGGCGGGACTGGCAGGGCGCCGCGACGGTGACCTGGCGCTGGCCGAGCTGGTCGCCGCGGCGGCCGGGCCATGACGAGCCACTCGCCCGAGGGTCACCTGAGCGCCGAAGAGCTCGGCCGGGTCCACCTGGTCGGCATCGGCGGGGCCGGGATGAGCGGGATCGCCCGGATCCTGCTGGCCCGCGGCCTCGAGGTCTCCGGCAGCGACGCACGGGATTCCGCCGCCCTGCGTGCCCTGCAGGCCATGGGCGCCACAGTCTTCGTCGGCCATGCCGCGGGGCAGGTCGGTGCGGCGGACACGGTGGTGGTGTCCTCGGCGATCCGGGAGACCAACCCCGAGCTGGCGCAGGCCCTCAGTCGCGGCCTGCGGGTGCTGCCGAGGGCGGCGGCCCTCGCGGCGCTGATGGCCGGCCGGCACGGCGTCGCCGTCGCGGGCACCCACGGCAAGACCACCACGACATCCATGCTCACCGTCGCGCTGCAGCACTGCGGTGCTGATCCGTCCTTCGCCATCGGCGGCGACCTCAACGACGCCGGGTCCAACGCCCACCACGGCACCGGCTCGCTGTTCGTCGCCGAGGCCGACGAGAGCGACGGGTCGTTCCTGCTGCTTTCCCCGCAGGCGGCCATCGTGACCAACGTCGAGGCCGATCACCTCGACTTCCACGGGACCCTCGAGGCATATGTCGATGCGTTCACCGAGTTCGTCGCGCGGCTGGGCCCGACGGGCCTGCTGGTGGCGGGTGCCGATGATCCCGGCGCGGCGGCACTCGCGGCGCAGGCCCGCACGATCGGCGTTCCCACGTACACCTACGGCGTCTCGGACTCCGCCGACCTGCGGCTGGAGCAGGTGAGCATCCGGGCCGGCGGCACGTCGTACAGGGCAGTGTTCGGCGGGACGCCCGTCGGTCGGGTGGAGCTGGCCGTGCCGGGCCACCACCTCGCCCTGAACTCTGCGGCAGCGCTGCTGACGGGCCTGCAACTGGGCCTGCCGGCCGGTCTGCTGCGGGAGGGACTCGCCGCATACACCGGCGTCCGGCGGCGCTTCGAGTTCAAAGGAACGGCCGGGGGGGTGCGGGTGTTCGACGACTACGCCCACCACCCGACCGAGGTGGCCGCCCAACTGCGTACGGCCCGGGTGGTGGCCGGCGCCGGAGGGCTGATCGTGGTCTTCCAACCGCATCTGTACAGCCGCACCCAGATTTTCGCCAGGGAGTTCGGCGTCGCGCTCGGCCTGGCCGACGAAGTGGTGGTGATGGACGTGTACGCGGCCCGCGAGGACTTCGTGCCGGGCGTCACCGGGTCGCTCATCGCGGCCCACGTGCCACTGCCCCCGGCCCGGGTACACGTCCAGCCCTCGTGGTCGGCGGTGGCCGGCGACGCGGCAGGGCTCGCCCGCCCCGGCGACCTGGTGGTGACCATGGGCGCCGGCGACGTGACCATGATCGGCCCGGAGGTGCTCGACCGGCTCGAGGCGGGCCAGCCGTGACCGCGACCGGGACGTCGTCGTCGGCCGTCCGCTTCCGCACCGTCGCCCCCCGCCGCAGGTGGCGCAGCGGCCGAGTCTTCGCGGCCTGCCTGACCGCCCTGGTGCTCGCGGGCGGCACGGCCTACCTCGCCGTCGGCACGCAACTGCTCGCCGTCCGGACCGTCGGAGTCAGCGGCAACCACGCCGAGCCGACCTCGGCGATCCTCGCGGCGGCCCAGGTGCCGGTCGGCACGCCGATGGTGCTGCTCAAGCCCGGCCCGATCAGCGGTCGGGTGAGGGCTGCACTGCCGGGGATCGCCTCGGTCGATGTGGTGCGGTCCTGGCCGCGCTCTGTGCGTCTCGTCGTCCGCGACCGGGTCGCCGTGGCGGTCGTGCCGCGGGCCGGCCGGTTCGTGCTCCTCGACGGCGCCGGGGTTGCCTTACGCACCGTGGCGCAGGCCCCGCCTGGCCTGACCGTCGTCCGGGTGTCCGCGCCCGGCGCCCGTGACCCGGCCACTCTGGCCGCCCTGGCGGTGCTGCGCGCGCTGCCCTCTGACCTGCGTGCCGTTCTCGATGCGGTGGCCGCTCCGAGCGCCGAGCAGGTGACCGTGGTGCTGCACGGCGGCCGGGACGTCTTCTGGGGGGACCCGGGTGACTCCCGGGCCAAGGTGGCTGTTGTCCGGGTCCTGCTGCACCGGCCCGGGCGGCACATCGACGTCAGCTCACCAGGGCTGGTCACCATCCGCTGAGTGCACGGGCGGCGGCGCGGGTCCGGTCAGTTTGCCTGACACGCCGCGGACGTTCTTGACCTCCCTGGCACCCGCACCTAGCGTCCCATTCATCGGCCAGGTTGACATAACTATAAGCCTCTACCTGAGGGTGAGGGTCTTGCCGTACCCCGCCCGCCACCTCACGGAAGGCCCTTCCGAATGACTCCTCCGCACAACTATCTCGCGGTGATCAAGGTCGTCGGAATCGGCGGCGGCGGCGTCAATGCGGTCAACCGCATGATCGAGGTGGGACTCAAGGGCGTCGAGTTCATCGCGATCAACACCGATGCGCAGGCGCTGCTGATGAGTGACGCCGACGTCAAGCTCGACATCGGCCGGGAGCTCACCCGCGGCCTGGGCGCGGGCGCCAACCCCGACGTCGGCAAGCAGGCCGCCGAGGACCACCGCGACGAGATCGAGGAGGTGCTCAAGGGGGCCGACATGGTGTTCGTCACCGCGGGCGAGGGCGGTGGCACCGGCACGGGCGGCGCGCCGATCGTGGCCAGCATGGCCCGCAAGCTCGGCGCCCTCACCATCGGTGTGGTCACCCGGCCGTTCTCCTTTGAGGGCAAGCGGCGGGCCGGTCAGGCCGAGCTCGGCATCGAGAACCTCCGTGACGAGTGCGACACGCTGATCGTGATCCCCAATGATCGGCTGCTGCAGATCGGCGACAAGCACGTGAGCGTGATGGACGCGTTCAAAACTGCCGACCAGGTGCTGCTCTCCGGCGTTCAGGGCATCACCGACCTCATCACGACCCCGGGCCTGATCAACCTCGACTTCGCCGACGTCAAGTCTGTGATGTCGGGAGCCGGCTCGGCACTGATGGGCATCGGCAGCGCCCGGGGCGCAGACCGGGCCGTCTCGGCGGCCGAGAGCGCCATCGCCAGTCCGCTGCTGGAAGCCTCGATGGAGGGCGCTCACGGAGTCCTGCTGTCCATCTCGGGCGGCTCGGATCTCGGCCTGTTCGAGATCAACGAGGCGGCCTCCCTGGTGGCCGACGCGGCGCACCCCGACGCCAACATCATCTTCGGCGCCGTCATCGACGACGCCCTCGGCGACGAGGTCAGGGTTACCGTCATCGCAGCCGGTTTCGACGGCGGCAGCCCTTCCTACAAGAGAGCCGAGCCGCGCCGTGCGCCGGTGCAGGTCGAGTCGCAGTCGCGTCTGTCGCACAGCCTGGTGCCCAACGGCAACCGGCCTGAGCCGGTCGAGGTCGGTCACGTGGCCCAGTCCGGCGCACGGCCGGCCGACCGGCCCCGGCGAACGGTGGTCTTCGACGACGACCTCGATGTGCCGGACTTTCTGAAGTAGGCGATGGCCCAGATCCGCCGGGTCGTCACCACCCGGGAGGGCGGCCTCAGCTCGCCGCCGTACGACTCCTTCAACCTCGGCCGCAGCGTCGGCGACGCCCCCACCGCCGTGGCGGCCAACCGGTCCCGGCTGGCCGGCTCCCTGGGGCTGCCCGTGGAGCGGCTGATCTGGATGCGCCAGGTGCACGGCGCGACGGTGCTGGCCGTTGACGGGCCGCGGCCGGCGGGTTCCGGCGAGTGCGACGCCCTGGTCACGCGCGAGCGCGGGCTGGCACTGGCCGTGCTGGCCGCCGACTGCGTCCCGGTGCTGCTGGCCGACGCGCGGGCAGGAGTTGTCGGTGCCGCCCACGCCGGCCGGCCGGGAGCGGCGGCCGGTGTCGCTATCGCGGTGGTGCAGGCCATGGTGGCGCTCGGCGCGGACCCGGTGGACATTGACGTACTGCTGGGACCCGCTGTGTGCGGAAACTGCTACGAGGTGCCCGAGGTGATGCGCGCGGAGGTCGAGGCCAGCCTCCCGGGCAGCGCCACCACGACCCGGCGGGGAACGCCCGGGCTCGATCTGCGGGCCGGCCTGGTGCGCCAGCTCGCCGCGGCCGGTGTCAGCACCGTCGTCGTCGACCCGGCCTGCACCATGGAGGACAGCCGCTACTTCAGCTACCGGCGAGACGGGATCACCGGCAGGTTCGCCGGTGTGGTGTGGCGGCCGTGACCGCAAGCCGCCGGCGGCAGCTGGCGGTCAACCTCGCCGCATTCGAGCAGCGCCTGGCGCAAGCCTGCGCAGCCGCCGGCCGGCCCCGCTCGGCGGTCACGCTGGTCGCGGTGACCAAGACCTTCCCCTCCGACGACGTGCGCGCGCTGGCCGATCTCGGCGTCACCGACTTCGGGGAGAACCGGGAGGCCGAGGCCCGGGCGAAGGCGGCCGCCCTGCCCGACCTCCGCTGGCACTTCGTGGGCCGGCTCCAGCGCAACAAATGCCGTTCGATTGCGACGTATGCGACAGCCGTACACAGCGTCGACCGCGTCGAGCTGGCCGGCGCACTAGCCGACGGCGCGGCAAGGGCCGGCCGCCTCATCGACGTGCTGGTGCAGGTCAGCCTCGACGGCGACCCCGACCGTGGGGGAGCGCAGCCCGCCGACGTCCCGGCCGTCGCTGCCGCCTGCGACCGGGCGGCCGGCTTGCGGCTGTCGGGGGTGATGGCCGTCGCCCCGATGGCGGCCGATCCCGACGCGGCGTTCGCCGGGCTGGCCGCCGTGGCCGCATCGCTGCGGTCGGCCTACCCCCGCGCCGACGCGATTTCGGCGGGAATGAGCGCCGACCTCGAATCTGCCGTTCGAAACGGTGCGACACACGTGCGTGTCGGCACGGCGTTGCTCGGCGGGAGAACGCCTCTGAGCGGGTAGGGTCGCGGCAAGATCAGAGAAGTTGCTGCTCGACGAGGAAGGACGCCCGATGGCCGGCGCTATGCGCAAGATGGGGATCTACCTCGGGCTCGTCGAGGACGACGGGGAACACCTCCACGCATCCGACGACTACGACGACTACGACGACTTCGACGAGCCCGCGGGCCGCACCGCGGTGCGGCCGGTGGACCGGTCGGCGGGTGTGACCCGTGGCGGGCTGGCCCTGGACACCCGGCCGGCGACGCAGGCGCGCACGGGATCAGCGCACAGCGAGGCGGCCACGAGTGTCGCGGCCTACCGGATCACGACGCTGCACCCGCGCACCTACAACGAGGCCCGGACCATCGGAGAGCACTTCCGCGAGGGGGTGCCGGTGATCATGAACCTGACCGAGATGGACGACTCGGACGCCAAGCGACTTGTCGACTTCGCCGCCGGCCTGTCCTTCGGGCTGCGGGGCACGATCGAGCGGATCACCAACAAGGTGTTCCTGCTCTCCCCGGCCAACGTCGACGTGACGGCCGAGGACAAGGCTCGCATTGCTGAGGGCGGGTTCTTCAACCAGAGCTGAGATACTCGTCCCGGTGAAGACCCTCTTCGTCGTCCTCTATGACGTGCTGTGGCTTTTCCAGCTGCTGCTCATCGCGCGGATCGTGGTCGTGTACGTCATGATGTTTGCTCGATCGTGGCGCCCCGGCCGAGTCGTGGCGATACTGTTGGAGGTGATCTTCTCCATCACCGACCCGCCGCTCAAAGCGCTGGCCAGAGTGATCCCGCCCCTGCGCGTGGGCGGAATCAGCCTGGATCTATCGTTCCTGGTGTTGTTCATCATCGTCCAAATCCTCATCATCGTCGTCCGGAGGCTCGCAACATGATCGAGATGTGGTGCGCCACCAGGCCGACCAGTCGCGAGGAGCACTAGATGCCGCTGACGCCAGCCGACGTCCACAACGTCGCTTTCAAGAAACCGCCGATCGGCAAGCGGGGTTACGACGAGGACGAGGTCGACGCCTTTCTCGACGAGGTCGAACGTGAGCTCGCCCGTCTCATCGAGGAGAACAACGACCTGCGGGCCCAGCTCGAGCGCGCCCAGCGCGCCCGGCCGGCCACCCAGAGCACCGGCCAGCCGGTGGTGCCCGCGCAGGCCAGCGGCCCGTCGGAGACGGAGCAGCGGCTCGCCCGGGAGAATGCCGACCTCAAGACCCAGATGCAGCAACTCGAGCAGCGGCTGCGTCAGGCAGCGGCCCAGGCCGTCGCCCAGCCGACCGATGCTCTCCCTGTGCCGATGCCGATCCCGGCACCCATGCCCGCACAGCCGACCGGTGCCGGTGACGGCGAGCAGGCGTTGTCGGTCCTCATGACCGCCCAGCGCACCGCCAACGAACACGTCGCCGACGCCCGCCGGGAGGCCGACAAGATGCTGCTCGACGCCCGCGCCAAGGCCGACGAGGTGACCCGTGAAGCCCGCGCCAAGGCAGATGCGCTCGAGCGTGAAGCGCGTCAGCGGCACCAGGAGGCGATGGGTGGCCTGGAGATGAAGCGGCAGGCCCTCCAGAAGCACATCGAGGAGCTCAAGGCGTTCGAGCGCGAGTACCGCACCCGGCTCAAGGCCTACCTCGAGAGCCAGTTGCGTGACCTCGACGGTCGCGGAGCGGCGATCGAGAGCGACTCGGGTCGCGCCGCCGGCACCAACTCCTTCGTCAACTCCACCAACTCCGCCCTGGGGCAGTCAGACCCGAGCCAGCCGGGCACTCGCCGGTGACCTCCGGCGGGTCCCGAGCGTGAGGACGCCGGCGTGATCGTCGGCTCGCTCCTGTTGTTCCTGGCGGGGGTGGCCCT
Source organism: bacterium (assembly GCA_040004775.1). Lineage (GTDB taxonomy): Bacteria > Actinomycetota > Actinomycetes > Mycobacteriales > Jatrophihabitantaceae > JALZBL01. Next base: position 8,753 of record JBDUAD010000104.1, read on the forward strand.
GCTGGCTGCGGGTCTGGTCAGCGAGAGTATCGGCCTCGAAGTCGGCTCCATCGCCGCGGCTCTGCTGGCCGCGACGGTCCTCTACTTCGGGGTGCGACAACGCGGCGGGGCTGTCACCGAGGGGTCGGAGGCACTCTCGACCGCACCGAACCTCCCGCCGCTGAAGTCGAGTTGGTCGCGTCAGGACAACGACGCGCACCCGGCAGGAACCGACGAAAGCGTCGACCAGTCTCCTGGCTGGCTGTTGGACGGCGACAAGGAGTCCGCCGTCGCCGACCCGACGGAGGGCCCGGACGACCCGCGCGCCGATGACGATCCGGACGTGGAGAGCGTGACCGACGCCAACGCGCTGCGGATTGCCGAGCGCACCGACGACGTGCTGGTTGTCGACGGCCGCCCGCGTTACCACCTGTCGAGCTGCCCGACGCTGGCCGACGACGAGACCGTGCCCCTGCCGGTGAACGAGGCGCGAGAGGCGGGGTTCACCCCATGCGCCCGTTGCCGGCCCGACTCACACATCCTCGCTGACGCGTGGCGGTCGCGTTCGCCGCGCTGACTACCCCCTGAGC
>JBDUAD010000105.1:0-9228 GCA_040004775.1 bacterium
CGTTCCAGCAGCCGGACCGCCTCGTCGGCCACAGCGGGCTCCACGTCCGCGACGGCGCCGGCCGCGACGGCGCCGGCGGCGACGGCTCAGCCCACCGGCACCTCCCGTCCGGCCGGTCAGTTCACCTTCGCCTTCGCCGGAGACGTCAATTTCGCCGAGCGCACCGCCGCCCGGCTGGCCGCCGACCCCTCCACCGCGTTCGGCCCGGCCGCCGCGGCCATCGGCCGGGCCGACCTGAGCATGGTCAACCTGGAGACCGCGGTGACCACCCGCGGAACGCCGGAGAACAAGAGCTTCACCTTCCGCGCTCCGCCGAGCGCGTTCACCGCTCTGCGCGACGCCGGCGTCGACGTGGCCACCATGGCCAACAACCACGCCGCCGACTACGGCCCGGTCGGGCTGCGGGACAGCCTGGCCGCCATCGCCTCCAGCGGAGTGCCCACGGTCGGCATCGGCGGCAACGCCGCGGCCGCCTTTGCGCCCTGGACGGCCACGGTGAGCGGCACCCGCGTGGCAGTGATCGCGGCCAGCCAGGTCCAAGACGAAACACTGGCCCATTTCAGCGCCGGCGCGGACAGCCCTGGTATCGCGAACGCGTACTCACCTCGCCTCATCACCGCGGTCCGAGACGCCCGGGCCCGCGGTTACGTGGTGATCGTCTATGTGCACTGGGGCACGGAGTACATGACCTGTCCGAACCCCGACCAGGCCGCCCTGGCCGAGCGGCTGGCGAACGCCGGGGCGTCGGCAGTGGTCGGCACGCACGCCCACGTGTTGCAGGGCGCGGGCTGGCGTCGCGACGGCACGTTCGTCGCCTACGGACTGTCCAACTACCTGTGGTGGCGCTCGTTCGGCAACGACCAGGACGACAACGGCGTGCTGACCCTCACCTTCGGCGGCGGCGGCGGCGGCGGCGGGGGCAAGGTCGTCGGCGCCCAGTTCGCGCCCGCGCACCTCGACGCCACAGGTGTGCCCGTACCGGCTACCGGGGCCACCGCCCATCGCATCCAGGCCGATTGGTCGGCGCGTCGCCAGTGCGCCGGCCTGGCCGCCCGGCCGCCGAGCTGAGACCAGAAGAGCGTCCGGTGCTTGTCCCGTCCCGGCCCGCGCGGGAGCATCCCCTCGGGCCGGGCCGGTATCTGGATCGACCGGGTGTCCTCCTCGCGATCAGGAAGGGCCGCGCCGGCCCGCCCGAGGAAAGGCCGCCACATGAGCATCGCCGACCAGCCCACTGATCCGGAGGTTGCCCGCGAGCTGCCACCCCTGCTGCTCGCGCCCGGATCGGTCTTCGCCTACTCCGGCGACGACGCCACCAGCCCCCGGGCCGCGGTCCTGGCCGGCGAGGTGCCGATCCTGCGCCCGGGCACCACGCCCGACGGCCCGCCACAGGCGGTTCTGGAGCTGCGCATCCACGGCGTCGGTGGAGCACCGGCCGAAGAGAACCTCGAACGGCCGTCGACCATCCAAGTGGCCGGGGACGCGACCGCGGGCTTCTACCGACCGTGGAGCCCGGGCAGTCCTTTGGCCTACCTCGGTCCGCGGCGGGAGGCCTACTGCTGGGGCAAGCTCAACTACCGCGCGGCCAGCCGCGCCCTATGGCTGCTGCTCATCCCGTTCATGCTGGTCAACGTGGCCCAGTGGGCGCTGCCGTCGCCGTGGCGCACCGGCGACACCGAGGCGCGGCGCGGACTGCGGCTGACCAACTCGTGGTGCCGCGCCGCCCTGCGCCTGATGGGTCTCGTGCTGACCGTGGCGTTCACCGCGACCGCGGTCACCGTGCTGGGGAACCTCCTGGCCTGGCAGGCGCCCTACACCCAGGCGCTGCCGAGCTGGCTGCGGTGGTACGGCCACTGGGCCCTCGGTCCTCGACTGGCCGCCGCCCTCGGCGTCGTGCTGCTTGCAATACTCGGGCTGTACGTGGCCAGCATCCGCACCGCGTCCTCCTACGAGCGCTTCACCGCCGGCGCCGATCCCGACGAGGATCCCCGCTGGCCGCTGACCCGGCCCGGCTTCTGGAATGGCGCCCGCAACGTCAGCCGTCAACGCGGCTGCCACGTCGGTGCCGCGTGCGCCTACGTCGCCCTCATCGCCGCCCTGCCCGGCGGCTCGCACGACGGCGCGCGCGTCCTGCTGCTCCTTCTGGCCACCGCTGTGCTCGCCGTCAGCGCGTTGCTCATCGTGTCGCCGTGGACCGACCGCCGCCGGATCACCCTGGCCAACCACTTCGGCCCGCCGGACGTGCTGTGTGCCGCGGTGGGCATCGCCGGCGCCGTCCTGGCCACCCTGACCTGTCTGCTGCGCCTGTGGTGGGTGCCTGAGCGCACCACCAAGACGCTGCCCGGCGACCTGGCCGCTCAGATCGTCATCCTGTGGGTGGAGATCGGCATCGTCGTGGTCCTGGCCGGGCTGGTCGCGGCTCAGCGGCCCTGGCATCAGCCCGACGTCCTCGGCCGCGGCCTGGCCGCTCCGCTCTTCGCCGGCGTGGCCTGGCTCGTGTCGGGCGTGTTCGGCTCGGCCTTCACGTTGACCCTGGCCAACGTTCTCGGCTCGCCCAAGGCCGCTCTCGGCACGCTGAGCGGCATCACCGCGACAACCACCCTCTACGTGCCGCTGACCACCTACGCCTACGGGTTCGGCTTCCTGATCACGGTGGCCACCGGGGTCGGGCTCCTCGTCGTCGCCCTGGCCGCGGCCTCTCGTCGCACGCGACAGCTGGCGGACACCGACGTGCGGGCGGTCTACCCGCTCGACGGGCCCGACGTCACCCGATCCGCACGCACCGTCGTCGCCGGACTGTGGGCTCGCGCGCGGCTGACCGACTTCGTCGCCGTGGCGCTGGGCTCCCTGACCGTACTGACCGGGTTGGCCGTCGTCCTCTACCAGTCGGCCGCCTCGCTTCAGGGCGGCCGGCACCTGCCGCATGCGCTGCTGATCGCCTCGACGGCCGGCAGCACGCTGGCCCTGGCCGCGACGGGTTACTTCCTCGTCCAGCTGCGCTCGGCGTTCGTCAATCCCACCGTGCGCAAGCGGATCGGCGCGATCTGGGACGTCGGGACGTTCTGGCCGCGCGCCTGCCACCCGTTCGCTCCGCCGTGCTACGCCGAGCGCTCGATTCCCGAGGTGGTGCACCGGGTGCGCAACGTTGTCGGCGACCTGGTCAGCACGCGCGAGCCTGCGCCACTATCGGACTGGGACGCCAGGGCGGCCGCGGCGCTGTCCGAGCAACACACCCCGGTCCTGATCAGCGGCTACAGCCAGGGTTCACCGATCGCCGTCGCCGTAGCGGCGCAGCTGCCGCTGTCGGCGCTCGAGCGCACGGCTCTGCTTACCCTGGCCGCGCCGGTCCGCCGGCTCTACGGACGCACGTTCCCCGCGTACTTCGGCCCGGGTCCCCTCGACGTGCTGCTCGGGCGCCTGGGCGGAGCGGGGCGGCCGCGCTGGATCAACCTGGTCCGGCGCAGCGACTACATCGGCGGTTGGGTGCGCCACCCCATTCCACCCGGGGCCGGCGCGGCCGGGCCGATCGACCGCGAGATCCTCGACCCGCCGGTGCTGTGGCTCGACAGCGATCCCACCGCGGTGCCCTACCACCGGCACTCGGACTGGTTCCCGGACCCGCAGACGCGCCCGGCCGCGGCGACGCTCATGCGCGACCTGATGCATCCGGTGGCACCGGTCGAGACCTCCCCCCCTCAACAGGTCACGGCGTAACCTTCGGACAGGAGCTCGTCTGACGAGTTCCGGTCCGAAGCACGTCAGCGACCCACAGTGAGGTGACCGGCAATGAGCTTTCTCGACAAGGCCAAGAACAAGGCCCAGGAGATGACGGGCAAGGCCAAGCAGCAGACCGGAGAAGCGACCGGCAACGAGGACCTGGCGAACGAAGGCCGTACCGACGAGGCCAAGGGCGATCTGAAGCAGGCCGGCGAGAACGTGAAGGACGCCTTCAACTAGGCGCAGCCTCGTACCTCTTACGAACGGTGCTGAACGGCGCCGTGGCGGCCTGTGGGTCGTCGCGGCGCCGTTCGCGACTTTCCAGCCGGATCAGTGTCCGCTCTTGCGGAAGAACGCGGCGAGAAGCACTACGGAGATCAGGATCAGCAGCGCGCCTACGCCAACGCAGACCTTGCCGGCGTTGTGGTTGAAGTGCAGGGCCATGATCCCGACCATCACGGTGGCGCAGCCGGCCAGGAGCATCACGAACCCGATGCCGGCCAGTGGCGAGACCCGCCGAGCCTCTTCCTGAACGTCGCCGGACCGGTCGTCCTCGTTCTGGTCGCGCGCTGCCGGAGGAGAAGTCACGACAATGTCCCTTCCTCGGTGCGGGCCGCGTCTTCGACCGACGCGACGTTACCGGTCCGGCAGCCCCGCCCGGGACGCCTCGGCGCCGGCCCGCGGAGTGCGGACCGGCGCCGGACGATCGATTGGCGGTACTACCGAGCGACGGTGTCGGCCGCTCGGCGCGACAGTGCGACGCCCAGACCGATCATGCCGAGACCGAGCAGCAGGTGCAGCCAGTTGTCCGCGGTGTTGACCGGGACGAAGTTGGCCGAGCTCTTCTTGTCGATGATGAGGCCGTACAGCCACAGGACGAGGTAGATGGCGCCGCCGCCGATGAGGTACGCCCGGGCATTGGCCCACGTGCGGGCCGCGAGGATGCCGGCCACGCCGAACAGCAGGTGGACGATGTTGTGCAGGATCGACACCTGGAAGATGCCCAGCAGCTTGGCGCCAGAGCCATGACCGGCAAACGACATGTCGCTGTAGTGGTTGGTGATGCCCGGGATGAAGCCGAGCACGCCGACCAGCGCGAACACGGCACCGACGGCGAGGGCGGCCTGCTGCAGCAACGAGCGAGTGGCCGCGCCACCGGCGCTGCCGGTGTTGCCGCGGGAATAGGTGCTACTCACGAGAACCTCCACGAGAAGGGGATCAACCCCTGGGATGCGGGCACGGCTTGTCCTCAAACCGTCGCTCTTAGCCTATCCACAGACGGACGCAATACCACCACAGGAGCCCCGCGACCGCGTGGCGGGTCGGGGGTTCCGCTCGGCGCCGGCGCCGGTGAGCACACACGCAGCGTCGCACCGGCTTGACCCGTGCGCCTTCCCCGGCCGGCGCTCAGGGCGGCCGGATGACGAGGTCTTCCCACAATTGAACTTCTTCCGAATGCTCCTGGGGCGACGTTTCCCCGTAAACATCTCCGGCAAAGGCAGCATCCACAATCGTTGGCGATGCCGCAACAGGCTGTTCTCCCTGTGCGACAACGGCCTGCCCGGTCATCACGGTGCTTGCTCCTCCACTGTCGGATCCATGTCTCGCCGGAGGGCCTTCAGGTCGACGCGGCCGAGCCGAGCGCGGTCGGCGATCGCGTCTATGGCAGTGATCCGATCTCCGGTGACCCCGAACCGCATGATCGACACGAGCCGGTCCTCGACGGTGACGAGGACCCCGACGGCGCCGTCGACGAGCACCGGCCGCAGACGACGACCGGGATCGGCGAACATCGCTGCCCGCCGGGCCACGGGCTCGGCCCCGCGGACGACGGTCGAGCCCTCAGGCTGCGGCCCGTGTTCGGAGCGCAACACCGCGTCCGGATCGAGGACGGCGACGAGTGAGCCGAAGTCGCCACGGCGGGCGGCGGCGAAGAACGCGTCGACCACTGCACGCTGGTGGGCGAGATCATGGCCGGACCGCGGTTCGGCTCCCTGGACGCGACGCCGAGCCCGGCTGGCCAGCTGGCGGACGGCCGGCTCGGAGCGCTGCACCACGGGGGCGATCTGCTCGAACGGCACGGCGAACAGGTCGTGCAGCACGAAGGCCAGCCGTTCGGCCGGCGACAACGTCTCGAGGACGACCAGCAGGGCCAGCCCGACCGAGTCGGCCAGTATTACATCCTCGGCGGGATCGGCGTCCTCGGCGGGCGTGATCACCGGATCGCGCCGGTGGTCGTCGAGGGGATCCTCACGGCGACGGCTACGCGCCTGCAGCATGGTCAAGCACACCCGGCCGACGACCGTGGTCAACCAGCCGCCCAGATTGTCGATTGCAGCGGCATCGGTCCGATTCAGCCGCAGCCAGGCCTCCTGTACGGCGTCGTCGGCCTCACTCAGCGAGCCCAGCATCCGGAAGCCGACCGTCCGCAGGTGGGCCCGGTGCGGCTCGAACTGGTGGGCCACGAAGTCGCTGTCGGTCATCAGTCACGTTCCTTCCGTTCGGCTGGTCATATCACTGACCGCCACGGACCGGCCGATGTGACAGGACCGGTCCCGCACACCGACGAAGGAGCGCACGATGCAGACACGCATGAAAAGCCCGGCGATGGTCCTGCCCGACACCATGGACGCCGTGAAGTCCCTTCATACGGCGATGGGCCGGGGCGGCGCCCCGCAGCAGACGTGGAACTCGTGCACCTGCGGGCTAGTCAGATCAACGGCTGCAGCGCGTGCGTCCACGCCGGCATCGACAGCGCCAAGAAGGCCGGCGAGACCGACGAGCGGCTCTTCGCGGTGGCCGCGTGGCGGGAGACGAGCTGCTTCACCGACGCCGAGCGCGCCGCCCTCGCCCTCACCCAGGCGGCGACCCGTCTGCACGATCGGACGGAGCCGGTGCCAGATGCCATCTGGGACGACGCGGCTCACCACTACGACGAGTCGGCACTCGCGGCCATCATCTTGATGATTGCGACTACCAACTTCTTCAACCGGATCAACATCACGATCCGGGAACCCGCCGGTGCCAGCTAGGTCTGAGGCGAGCCGGTATGCGGCGGTGTCCGCGGGCGAGACGGTGCCCTCGATGAAGAACGACACGACCTCACGAGGATGCGCGGCCAGCCACAACCGCACCTGCGCCATGACCGGTTCCCACCTCGTGCCAGGTGGCGCGACGGACGCGGCCGTGGCTGTCCCTGCAACGGGACGGCCGACGCAGGACCGGTCGAAATCGCATGGTGTACACGAAGGTGGACACAGAACGTAGGCACGAACGGGTACACGTCGCGGAAAAGGACAGACCGTTCGGCGTCGTCGGTGACATTCTGTCCGTCCTCGTGTGGTGACCGAATGATCGCCGAGCTGGACCTGGGCTGAGCGTCGAACCGGAGTCGGGGCGTCGGTTGCGACCTCCGCCGAAGCTTCGGACTAGGTGTAGTAACCCACTACGGCCCCTCGGGCCTCGTCCCAGATCGCCGGCCCGTCCTGAGGTACCGGCGGAAAGCCGCCGGAAGGCTTAAGCGCAGTCAACTGCTGTTCGGACAGTGCATAGATGACCTGCGCCAAGCCGGCCCGATCGATTGCGCCGGTGCACATGCCGCACGGTTGGCAACTGGTGTACAGGGTCGTCCCGGCAACCGTCTCGGTGGAGAGCTCCCGGGCTGCCCACCGCGCCAGCTTCAGTTCGGGATGGGCGGTGATGTCGTTGTCGGACAACACGGTGTTGCGGTCCTCGGCAAGCACAGCACCGTCCGGCCCGACGAGCAACGACCCGAACGGCGCGTCCCCCGCCGCACGAGCCGCCGTTGCCAATTCGATCGCGCGACGTAGGAAACGTTCCTGATCGACTGTCATGACGTGTTCCTACCGGTAGTCGGCCACCAATTCGGAGTTTGCCGGCTGATCGGGGTGTGCGGCACGACGTTGTGGACCTCCGCCGCGGGGCCGGTGATCACGGATGTGACCGGACCCGAGGTACTGGTTCAGCAACGACAGCGTCGGCGACAACGTTTTCTTACGCACGTCGCCGACCTGTTCGGCCGGCTCACAAGTGTCGTTCCCGGCTGGCAATGCAGTTGTCGTTGCTCAGGCGACGGCAGCCGACGCAGGAACCGTCTTCCTCATCATTCGCCCGTTGCGACGGATACCTGGTGTCGAGGCGTGACCGATGAGATCAGAGTGGGTTGAGGCGAGCCTTGAGCAGGCAGAAATCATTACCTTCCGGGTCGACTAGGACATGCCACTGCTCCTGCCCTGTCTGGCCGATATCGGCCGGGCGGGCACCGAGCTTCAGAAGGCGTTCGAGCTCGGCGTCCTGATCGCGGTCGGTGGCGTTGACGTCGATGTGCAGCCGGGATTTCCCCGGCTCCGGCTCATCCCTGCGACTGAGGATGATCGTCGGCTGCGGACCGCCGAACCCTTCGCGCGGCCCGATCTCCAGCGAGCCGTCGTCCTCGCGATCGAGCACGACGAAGTCCAGGACCTCGCACCAGAACCGCGCCAGCACCTCAGGGTCGCGGCAACCGAGCACGAGCTCACTGATACGACAAGCCATAACGAAACCGCTCTCAGCCTGGAAACTGCTTGGGAGACCACACGCGGACCTCATGGGCTCCGAGCAGTGAAAACAATTCCGCGAACGTAGCGGGCGAGGCGAGAACAAGCGAAATGATTTCAGAGCCGACCCTGTCCGGGCAGCCGGGCAAGGCCGCGGCCAATGCAGTAGGGAAGCTGACTTTGAGACACGACCTAATGCTCTTCTTGCAGTATTTGAAGTGCGATCCGCCGGGTGGGACGGCTGGAGACTAGCTGTCCGCGCAGCGCTCACCGACGGAGAAGCCGCGAGCACGCCGTGACGCTCAGCGAGCTCCCGGATCGACAACTCATCCCGCCGCCGATCCCGTCTGATCTGCTCGAACAACTCCACCCTCGACCGCCAGGGTGGGGCCAGTATCCGTGACGACACACCGCACCCACCCAGGCGGGATGATCACCACCACAGGTGGAGCCAACGTTCATGCAGAACGACGGCCGAAGTGGGGCCAGGTCAAGTGATCACACGCAGACGGACCTTCGATCTAGGAGTTCGTAACGGGTCGGCCGCGGCAACAGTGCATGTCAGGCTGTGATTGCAGCCGGTGAACCGTTGACGGGCGCCTTCCAGCCACTTCGCGTGAGCGTGGGGTGCCGAGCGCACGCGGATGCCAATGGAAGGTCCGGCTCCTGACTTTCGACTTGCGTGCCAGCTGACGGCAGTCCCTGCGGGGTGCATCCGCAGCCGGTGTGGTTGATGACGGCGACCTCGTACTACGGCCCGTCTGGCGCCTAGCCACCGCGCAGCTCGTCAACGATGCGGTGAGCCGGCCAAGCGCGCTGTCCGGACTGGCCAGCACGTAAGCCGGGGAAAAACGCGGCTACGTCGGCCGTCCTCCGGCGGAGCTATGGCAGATCGAGTCCTGTGGTGGTGGGCGATACTGGGATCGAACCAGTGACCCCTGCCGTGTGAAGGCAGTGC
>JBDUAD010000166.1:0-2738 GCA_040004775.1 bacterium
GCGGGCATGCCGGCCCGGCGACGTCGTGTGATGCGATCGATCAGGTGCGACGACGCGGGCGACCACAGCCGTCGATGCGGCCGTGCCTCCCCCGTCGACGCCGATGGCGCCGTTCATTGATCCCCCGTTTGCCGGACAGCCGCGTACGGCCATCCGACGATCCCCTGTTCCCCCGTGGAGCCGGTCGTCACCCGTGAAGGGCTACGGACCGGCTAGGTCGAGCACCGTGAGTATAGGGACCTGGTTTCGGCCACGTAAAGCCAGGACGCGTCGTGCTCGTTGACCGGCGGCTGCGTGGCGCCCACTCCTGGCCACATGCATCGGTGACATTCCGCCGGTGTTGTCGGTTGGGCCGCCTCTGCGGGGGTGGGCCAAGATGATCCGGTGACCCAGACCGCTCCGGCTCCGGCGGCCGCGTCGGTGCCGGGCAGTCCACCTGCCTCCGACGACGTCGCGCTGCGGGCCGACGTGCGCCGCGTGGGCGCGCTGCTCGGTGACTCGCTCGTGCGCCAGCACGGCCCGGGGCTGCTCGAGCAGGTGGAGGCCGTGCGGTCGTTGACCAAGCAGAGCAAGGAGGCCGACAGCGACGCGGAGCGGACGTCGGCGCGCGCCGAGGTGCGCGCGCTGCTGGCCGGCATGTCCCTGCCCGAGGCGACCTCGCTGGTGCGGGCGTTCTCCTCCTACTTCTACCTCGCCAACGTGGCCGAGCAGGTGCACCGGGTCCGCGCCCTGCGCTCGTCACCGGCTGAGTCGGGCCGGATGAGCCGCGCGGTGGCCGACGTTGCGGCGGCCGAGGGGCCGACCGGCCTGGAACGGGCGCTGGCCCGCATGGACGTCCGGCCGGTGTTCACCGCTCACCCCACCGAGGCCAGCCGGCGCTCGATCCTCGGCAAGCTGCGCCAAGTGGCCGACATCCTGGCCGCCGGCACGGAGTCCGGCTCCGCTGCCCGCGCCCGTCAGGACCGCGAGCTGGCCGAGCTGGTGGACCTCATCTGGCAGACCGACGAGCTGCGCGTGCAACGGCCCACGCCCGTGGACGAGGCCCGCAACGCGCTGTACTACCTCAGCGGGATTCTGACCTCGGCCCTGCCCGCGCTCACCGCCGACGTCGCCGACCAGGCTGCCCAAGCCGACGCGCGGATGCCGCTGACCCACGCCCCACTGACCTTCGGCACCTGGATCGGCGGGGACCGTGACGGCAACCCCAATGTCACCGCGCAGGTCACCCGCGACGTGCTGCGTCTGCAATTCGGTGAGGCGGCGCGGATCGCCACCGCGCTGCTCGATGAGCTGATCGACGCGCTGTCGGCCTCCACCCTGGTGATCACCGCGTCGCAGGAGCTGATGACGTCGCTGGCCGGTGACCTCGACGCGCTGCCCGAGTTGGACCCGCGGGTGCGCACGCTCAACGCCGAGGAGCCGTATCGGCTCAAGCTGTCGTGCATGAAGCAGAAGCTCGCCAACACCCGCCGCCGGGTGGAGGCCGGCACCCGTCACGAACCCCGTCGCGACTACCTAGGGCACCGGGGGATCCTCGAGGAGCTCGAGCTGATCGGGCGGTCCCTGCGCTCGCACAATGCCGGTCTGGTCGCCGACGGCGTCCTCGCCCGCGCCACCCGCACGCTGGCCGCGAGTGGACTGCATCTGGCCACCATGGACGTCCGCGAGCACGCCGACGCCCACCACCACGCGGTTGGTCAACTCGTCGACCGGTTGGTGGAGGAGACCTGGCTCTACGGCGACCTGCCCCGCGACTACCGCCTGCGGCTGCTCGGCCACGAGCTCAACTCCCGCCGACCCCTCGCCCCGACGCCGCCGCCGTTGGACGAGGCCGGGGCGCGGACGTTTGCGGTCTTCACCGCGATCGCCGACGCGCTCGACACCTACGGTGAGGACGTCATCGACAGCTACATCGTCTCGATGACCCGTGGCGCCGACGACGTCCTGGCCGCGGTGGTGCTGGCCCGCGAGGCCGGCCTCGTCGACCTGCGCGGGTTGACCGGATCGGCCGGTGGCGAGCTGGCCTTCGCCCGCGTGGGCTTCGTGCCGCTGCTGGAGACCGTGGAAGAACTGCGCCGGGCCGGTGACGTGCTCGACGACCTGCTCGCCGACCCGGCGTACCGATTGGTGGTGCGCCTGCGCGGCGACGTGCAGGAGGTGATGCTCGGGTACTCCGACTCGAACAAGGAGGCCGGGATCACCACTTCGCAGTGGGAGATCCACAAGGCCCAGCGCACGCTGCGTGACGTCGCCGCCCGGCACGGCGTGAGGTTGCGCCTGTTCCACGGTCGGGGCGGCACGGTGGGACGCGGCGGCGGCCCGACGTACGAGTCGATCCTGGCCCAGCCGTTCGGCGTGCTCGACGGTGAGATCAAGTTCACCGAGCAGGGCGAGGTGATCAGCGACAAGTACACCCTGCCCGAGCTGGCGCGAGACAACCTCGAGCTGACCTTCGCCGCGGTGCTGCGGGCCAGCGTCCTGCACCGCACGTCGCGCGAGGACGAGACCCGGCTGGCCGGCTGGGACCGGTGCATGACCGACATCAGCGCCGCGGCGTTCGCCAAGTATCGGGCGCTGATCGACGACCCGGATCTGGCCGCCTACTTCATCTCCTCCACGCCGGTCGAGCAGCTGGGTTCGCTCAACATCGGTTCGCGCCCGTCGCGCCGGCCCGACTCCGGCAGCGGCATCGAGGGCCTGCGGGCGATTCCGTGGGTGTTCGGCTGGACGCAGTCGCG
>JBDUAD010000167.1:0-2695 GCA_040004775.1 bacterium
CGCGGATGACGTCGCGCAGCGGGTTGAGCTTGAGCCGGATACCGAGCTGGCGGATCGTCTGTGACGGCTGGATGAACGTTCGGCCGACGTAGGAGTTCTTGACCAGTCCGAGCCCGTACGGAATACCCGACGCTTCGGCGTAGCCGATCGCCGCGGGCGTACCGGACTCCGGGACCGGGATGACCAGGTCGGCGTCGACCGGGTGCTCCCGGGCCAGCCGGCGGCCGATCTCGGTCCGTGCGGCGTGCACGTTGCGTCCGGCGATCGTCGTGTCGGGTCGGGCCACGTAGACGTATTCGAACAGGCAGCCCTTGGGCTCGGCCTGGGCGAAGTGCTGAGAGCGCAGGCCGTCGGTGTCGATGGCGATCAGCTCGCCCGGCTCGATCTCGCGCACCACCGACGCGCCGACGATGTCCAACGCGGCGGTCTCGCTGGTGACCACCCAGCCGCGGTCGAGCCGGCCGAGGACCAGTGGGCGGACTCCCTGCGGGTCGCGCGCGGCGTAGAGGGTGTGCTCGTCCATGAAGACCAGCGAGAACGCACCCCGCAGCTGCGGCAGCACTTCCATCGCGGCCTGTTCGACGCTGACGTCGGGGCGGGCGGCCAGCAGGGCGGTGACGAGGTCGGAGTCGGTGGTCGAGCCCATTCCGGCCTCGGCGCCCTCCAGCGCGGCGACCTGACGGGCCAGCTCGGCGGTGTTGACCAGGTTGCCGTTGTGGCCGAGAGCCAGCCCAGTGCCCGTGCGGGTGGCGCGGAATGTCGGCTGGGCGTTCTCCCAGTTGGTGGAGCCGGTGGTCGAGTACCGGGTGTGACCGAGGGCGATATGACCCTTGAGGCTGGCCAGCGTGACCTCGTCGAACACCTGCGAGACCAGCCCGAGGTCCTTGTAGACCAGCACCGAGGACCCGTCGCTGACCGCGATGCCGGCCGCCTCCTGGCCGCGGTGCTGCAGGGCGTAGAGGCCGAAGAACGCGAGTTTGGCCACCTCCTCGCCGGGGGCCCAGACGCCGAAGATTCCGCAGGCGTCCTGCGGGCCTTTCTCGCCGGGCATGAGGTCGTGGGTGAGCCTGCCGTCCGCGCGCGCCACGCCTGCGAGTGTAAGGGCTGGGCCGGTCCCCACCGTGGACGTCAGCGCAGACGTCAGCTCAGAATGGGCAGGAAGGCGCTTAGGTCGGCGCGGTTACCCGAGGCGTGCACAGTCCCGGCAGCCACGGCGTCGGCCCACGCCAGCCGCCCGGTGGCCAGCCGCAGCCAGGTCAGCGCGTCGGTCTCCACCACGTTGGGCGGCGTACCGCGGGTGTGGCGCGGGCCGGCGACCGCCTGGACGGCCACGTGCGGCGGTACCCGTAGCTCCACCGTGCGTCCGGGCGCCTGCTCGGCGAAGGCCTCGGCCAGCCGACGCACCGCCTCGGCCAGCGCCGGCCGCTCCAACGGCACCGGCGGTCGCTCGGCCAGCGAGCGCGACAGGTCGTCGGCGTGCACCACCCACTCGACCACCCGGGTGCCCAGGAAGTCGACCGAGCTCGTGGGGCCGCGCGGCGTGTCGATCACCGGCGCGATCGGCTCGGCCAGGCGGGCAGGGAGTCGGGCCTGTGCCGCGATGAGGTCGGCGACGAGTTCGCGGCCGGTGCGGTCGCCGGTGGTGGCCAGCGTCGAGGCTTCGATCGCAGCAACGTCGCGTCGATACCGAGCCACGAACCGCGCGGTACTCAGCGGGGTGGCGTCGGTGGGCTGGTCGAGGCGTTCGAGCAGCCCCTCCGCCACCTTGACCAGGTGCCCGGTCAGGGTGCGCACGTCCCAGCCGGGCAGCACCGACGGACGGGCGAAGTCGGTGTCGGGCAGAGCGTCGAGCCACTCGGCCACCCGCGCGCTCTGGGCCAGCAGGCCCGCGGCCACGTTCGACTGTCGGCTCGCGCCCGAAGCGGGGCGGCTCAGATGAAGCGCACCTTCCAGGTCGCCGACGCACTGGCCCGGCGCAGCTCCACCGCGCCGACGTAGTCGCGGATCGACGTCGGCGCGTAGCTGGTCCGGAAGATCAGGGCGGTCGTACTGGTCGTGATGACCTTGCTCGCGTCGATGTTGAGTGCCTTGAGGCCAGCCTTGTTCGGCGCGGACACCGCGTCGAACGTCACCCGGGCGCAGCTCGGGATGTTCTTCTTCTTGAGCTGGGTCTTGATGTCCACGGGGTCGACCAGGGAGCAGAACGTGCTGACGTCGTTGGCCCCGACCGCGTGGTAGAACCGCTCGGCGATGCTGGCCGCCGCGTTCTGGTCGGTGGTGGGAGCGCGCGGCTTGGTGCTCGGCGGCGTGCTGCTGGCGGTGTCCGTGGGCGAGCTCGACTCCGACGTCGGGGCCGACGTCGACTCCTCGCTGCTCGGGCTGAACGACGGCGCGCTCTCACTCCTCGACGCCGAGACGGTCTTGGCCGTGCTGTCCTTGTTCGAATTCACAGCCACGACGATGCCGACGATCACCAGCGCCAGCACCAGCGCGGCGGCGGCCAGGGCGGCGATGAGCCGGCTGCGGTTGCGCCGCGGCGGCTCGCCGCCGTAGGCCGACGGGCCGGGACCGCCCGGCCCGCCCGGCGGGTAGCTGCCGGGTGGACCGTACGGGGAGGAGCCGTAGCCGGTCTGGCCTGAGCCGGGATCGCCGTAGGACCCCTGGCCGTACTGACCTTGGCCGTACTGGACGCCTT
>JBDUAD010000023.1:0-28739 GCA_040004775.1 bacterium
GCTCGAGACCTCGCTCCTCGTGCGCTGGACCCTCGTGGGCTGACCCGCGACGGACGCTGTGGCGCAGCCCTAATGCGCTTGGGTGCGGACGTGGACGCCACGGGTCCACGACAGCACCCAAGTGCCGGTCAGAGCTTGACCGGGTACACCGGCTCCGGCGGCGTGATCCGGATGCGCTCCTCGACGAAAATCCCGTGCCACAGCAGGAACACCAGCAGGGTCCAGATCTTGCGGGAGTAGTCGTGCGGGCCGGCCCGGTGGGCGTCGAGCAGGCGCAGGGCGAAGTCGGTGTCGATCAGCGCGTCGGCCTGCGACTCGGTGATGATCGCGCGGGCCCAGTCGTACATCTCGTCCCTGAGCCAGTGCCGGGTGGGCACCGGGAAGCCGAGCTTGGCCCGCTCCAGCACATGCGGCGGCACGATGTCGGCCAGGGCGCGGCGCAGCGCGTACTTCGTCGTCTCGCGGGTCAGCTTTTGCTCGCGCGGCAGGCCCGAGGCGACGTCGAAGACCTCGGTGTCGAGGAACGGGACCCGTAACTCGAGCGAGTTGGCCATGGTCATCTTGTCGGCCTTGACCAGGATGTCACCGCGCAGCCAGGTGAACAGGTCGACGTACTGCATGCGGGTGGAGTCGTCCAGGCCGGTCGTGGCGGCGTAATGCGCGGCGGTGACATCGGTGTGCGACACCGCCGGGTCGTAGGCCCGGTAGAAGCCCATTTCCTCGGGACGGAAGATGCGGGCGTTGCCGTAGTAGCGCTCCTCGATCGGGATCGACGCGCGGCGCAGCAGGTCCTTGCCCCGCAGCCCCTCCGGCAGCCGGGCGCCGACCGCCCCCATCCCGGCCCGCACCGGCCGCGGCAGGGCTTGGAACCGGCGCAGCGACAGCGGCTCCTTGTAGATGGTGTACCCGCCGAACAGTTCGTCCGCGCCCTCACCAGAGAGCACCACTTTGACGTGCTTGCGGGCCTCGCGGGCGATGAAATACAGCGGGACCAGGGCCGGGTCGGCCACCGGATCGTCGAGGTACCAGACGATCAGCGGCAGGGTGTCCATCATCTCCTGCGCCGTGACGATCTTGGTGATGTGTTGAACACCGAT
Source organism: bacterium (assembly GCA_040004775.1). Classification (GTDB taxonomy): domain Bacteria; phylum Actinomycetota; class Actinomycetes; order Mycobacteriales; family Jatrophihabitantaceae; genus JALZBL01. The sequence goes on from JBDUAD010000023.1 coordinate 1,098, forward strand.
TGCCGCCGCACTCTCGGCCGCGACGTCGATCTCGGAAAAGCCGGGTCGCTCGAAGCCGGTGGTGAAGGTCAGCAGGTCGGGGTTGTGCCTCTTGGCCAAGGCCGCGGTGGCCGTCGAGTCGATCCCGCCGGACAGGAACGCGCCCACCGTGACGTCGGCGCGCATGTGCTTGGCCACCGAGTCCTCGAGGGCGGCGGCGATGCGCCGGTAGAGCGCCTCGGGTTCGGAGTAGCGGGTGCGGAAGTCGGGCTTGAAGTAACGCGTCGTCCGCAGCCGCTCGCCCGCTCGCAGGATGAAGTGGCTGCCGGACTCCACCCGGCGGATCCCGGTGTGCAGCGAGGCCGGCTCGGGTACGTACTGCAGGGTCAGGTAGTGCTGCAGGGCGGTGGTGTCGACCGCCCCGGCCCGCCCGTCGGCCACGTCGAGCAGGGACTTCTTCTCGCTGGCGAAGAAGGTGCCCCGGGCGTCGGTGTAGGTGAACAGCGGCTTGATGCCGAACCAGTCCCGGGCGCCGAAGAGAACCTTCTCCTGGGTGTCCCAGATCAGGAACGCGAACATGCCCCGCAGCTCACGCACCACGTCCGCGCCGAGGTGGTGGTAGCCGGCCACGATGGCTTCGGAGTCGCCGTCGGTGGCGAAGGTGGCCCCGAAGTCGCGGGTCAGCCGTTCACGTAGCTCGAGGTAGTTGTAGATCTCGCCGTTGAAGATCAGCCAGTAACGGCCGTCGAGGTAGGGCAGCGGCTGGTGGCTGTGGTCGATGTCGATGATCGACAGGCGGCGGAACCCGATGACGACGTCGTCGTCGGACCACACGCCGCCCTCGTCCGGGCCACGGTGACGCATGTCGACCAGCGAGGACTCGACGTCCGCCTTCACCGCCGAGGCCATGCCGTCGGCGGACAGGAAACCGATCAGACCGCACACCCGTTCAGTATCCCCGAGGGCGGGGCCCGGGCCGGACGAGCCGCGCGAGTGTGCACAATGAGGCCGTGGACACCCCCGGGCTGACGTACTCCGAGGTCGGTGCGACCGCGGACACGCAGCTGCCTGCCGATTACCGCTACCTCGAGCGCCGTAAGCGCATCGGCAAGGGCCAGAAGGCCTTCTTCGCCGCGGCCGACGCTTTGATGCGCTGGGACGTCCACCGCCGAGCCGGGTTGCGCGTGCCGGAGAACACGCCGGCCGTCGCCGTGGGCGAGCAGGTCCGGATGCGTTTCGGCGTCGGTCCCGTCGGCGTGGACGTCCCGGGCGAGGTCGTCTACGTCCTCAACGAGCTGAACCGCCGCGGATTCGCCTACGGAACGCTGCCGGGACACCCGGAGATCGGGGAGGAGCGCTTCGTAGTGGAGATCGACTCCAACGGTCGGGTCGTCTTCGAAGTCAAGACGTTCTCGCGCCCCGCGCAGTGGTACACCCGCGCCGCCGGTCCGGTGGGCACGGCGGTCCAGCGCCTGGCAGCGCGTCGCTACACGGCGGCCGCCAAGTCTTGGGCCGGCAAGGGCTGATCAGGTCGCCGGTCACGTGGGCCGGCACGGGGTGACTTGATCGCCTCAAAGTTCGGCGAACAGAGGCGCCGCGGCGTCCTTGACCGACACGTGAGCCGGGTTTGCGGGGTCGACGGGAACGGGCCAGGGGATCTCAAGGGCCGGATCCAGTGGGTTGAGGGCGACGCCGGCCATATCCGGAACCCACTCGGCGGTGAAGCAGTACAGGTACTGCGTGGGCTCGTCGCTGACCGACTGGAACCCGTTGCAGACCCCGGCCGGCACCAGCACCTGGGTCCCGCGCACCAGCTCGACGGTCTGCACCGCGCCACGGGTCGCAGAGTCGGGGCGTGCGTCGACGTAGGCGCCGAACGCCGCGCCGGACACCACGGCCACCAGCTTGACCGTCTGCTCGCCGTGCAGGCCGCGGATCGCGCCGCGATTGGTCTCGGTGGCGTTGATCTGCGACCACGGGCCGACCGGCAGCCCGGCCTCGGCGAAGGCCGAACTGCGAAACAGCTCCCGCACCGTGCCCCGGGCGTCGCTGACCTGCTTCATGTGCAGCACCAGCAGGCCGTCGATGCCGGTCGGACGGACCTCGAAGTCGATTACCGCGGGCGGGACCGGGCGGGAAGCGTTGTCGCTCACGCCGGCGATGATGGCACACCGCGCGCGCCGCACCGGGCCCGCAGACCGGCCCGAAAGGGCGTCCGATACGCTCGTTGAGGTCGGTCCGCCGGCGCGTCGACGAGCAGGAAGAGGTGGGGTAGTTGCGCAGTGAGCGGGTGTTGCGCCGCACCGTCCTCGTCCTCGGCTTGCTCTGCGCCGGCCTGCTGATGAGCGGCTGTTCGGCCAAGCAGTTGGAGCGCGACCTGCGTTTCGGTTGGCCCACGGGGGTCACCAAGCAGGCCGAGCGCATGCGGGTGCTGTGGACCTGGTCCGCGGTGGCTGCGCTCGTCGTGGGCGTGATCGTGTGGAGCCTGATCTTCTACACCTTGGCGCGTTACCGGAAGCGGGACGAAACGCTGCCGCGCCAGATCAAAGAGAACCTTCTGATCGAGGCGATCTACACGATCATCCCGTTCTTCATCATCGGCGCGCTCTTTTACTACACGGTTATCGTCGAGAACTACGTGAACAAGCGGACCAAGAACCCCGACGTCACGGTCAACGTCGTCGCCTTCAAGTGGAACTGGCAATTCGCCTACCCGGGCACGAAGTACACCGCCGCGGGGGCCAACCCCCAGGAGGACGTCTCCACCGTCGGCACGTCCACCGAGGTTGCGATCCTGGTTCTCCCGGTCAACCAGACGGTGCGGGTCGTGGAGACGTCCAACGACGTCATCCACTCGTTCTGGGTGCCGGAGTTCTTGTTCAAGCGCGACGTCATCCCGATGCCGAAGCCGAACGAGTTCGAGATCACCCCGACGTCGATCGGACACTACGTCGGGCGTTGTGCTGAGTTGTGCGGCACCTACCACTCCCAGATGAACTTCGAGGTCCGCGTCGTGAGCCGGCAGACCTACGACGGTTACAGAACGGCGCTGGCCCGCCTCGGGCCCAACGACCCGGATCGGCAGGCCAAGGCGCTCAGCTCGGTCGGCGAGGCCCCGGTGTCCACCAGCACCCAGCCGTTCAACACCGACCGCAACGCCCGCAAGTCCAACAGCTGAGCCGGTGCCTGCAGCCCCGTCGGCCGTCGCGAGGAGTGCCTGATGCGTATCGAGAGCCGGATCTTCCTCCTCATCGCGACGTTCTGCTTCTTCGCCTCGGCCCTCTACGGGTTCTGGACCCACGCCCAGACGGGTGCGGTGGAACCGGTCGGCGTGGCTGCGCTCATCCTCTCCGGTGGCCTGTGCTTCATCATCGGCACCTTCTTCAGCTTCGTCGCCCGGCGCATCGACCTTCGCCCGGAGGACCGCCCGGACGCCGAGATCGCCGAGGGGGCCGGGGAGCTGGGCTTCTTCTCCCCGGGCAGCTACTGGCCGATCGGCATCGCGCTGGCCGGTACCACGACCGGTATCGGGATGGCCTTCGGTCAGCTGTGGCTGGCCCTCGTCGGGGTGGTCGCCATCCTGATCACTGTCGGCGGGCTGCTGTTCGAGTACTACGTCGGCGCCAACGCCCACATTCTCAACTGAACCGAACCTGCAAGAGGTCCTGAGCGGACCGCCGATCGTCGTGCGGTGCCGGGCTGCCGGAAAGCTAGCCGCGACGTGCGCCAGGGCGGCGCTGGTTGGCCATCTAGGTCTAATCAGCGATTGATGCCGCCGGCCCGTCGCGAGGGCTACCTCCTGCCGGCCCCTTCCACCGAACAGCGCGCCCGCCGGCTTGCGGCAAGACTGGGGTCGGGCTGCAGACTCCCCGCCCCGGCCCGAACCTGCGGACAGAGGAGTCCATAGTGCGCGTGGTGTTGTCGACGTACGACTCGCGAGGCGGCGTCGAGCCGTTGATAGCACTCGCGGTGCGGTTGCGAGGATTCGGTGCGCAGGTGCGGATGTGCGCGCCGCCGGACTGCGCGCAGCGACTGGCCGAGGTCGGGGTCCCGCTGGTACCGGTGGGGCGGCCGGTCCGCCCGCTGGTGCACGGGACCACGCCACCGTCGCCGGCCGACGTGCCCCGGCTCGCCGCGGACCTCATCGCCGCGCAGTTCGACACCCTCGCCGCGGTGGCCGATGACTGCGATGCACTGGTCGCGAGCGGCTTGATGCCAGCCGTGGCCGGCGCCCGGTCGGTGGCCGAGAAACTCGGCATCGTCTGCGCGCACGTGAACTACTGTCCGATCTTCCTGCCCTCACCGCACCACCCCCCGCAGCCGCTGCCGGGCCGACCGTTCCCGCCGGACGTGACCGACAACCGGGTACTCAACGACCTGTCGGCCCAGAGTTACAACGCACTGTTCGGCCGGGCGCTCAACACCCACCGGGCCCTGGTCGGCCTGCCGCCGGTGGACGACGTCCGCGCTCACATCCTCGGCGACCAGCCGTGGCTGGCCGCCGACCCCACCCTGGCCCCCTGGCAGGAGCCGGCCGACCTCGACGTCGTGCAGACCGGTGCGTGGACCCTGCCGGACAACCGCCCGCTCGCGGCCGAGGTGGAGGCGTTCCTGGACGCCGGGGAACCACCGGTGTACGTCGGTTTCGGCAGTATGCGGGCGCCGCAGGACTTCTCCTGGGTAGCCGTCGAGGCGATCCGCGCGCAGGGCCGCCGCATCATCGTCGCCCGCGGCTGGGCCGACCTGACGCCGATCGATGACCGGGCCGATTGCCTGGCCGTCGGCGAGGTCAACCAGCAGGCCTTGTTCGCCCGGGTAGCCGCCGTGGTCCACCACGGCGGCGCGGGGACGACGACCACCGCGGCCCTGGCCGGCGCGCCTCAGGTGGTGGTACCGCAGATGGCCGATCAGCCCTACTTCGCCGCCCGCGTGGCCGACCTGGGCATCGGCACGGCGCACGACGGTCCGACGCCGACCCCGCAGTCCCTGTCGGCCTCACTAGGGGCGGCCCTGACCCCGCAGATTCGTGCCCGGGCAACGGCCGTGTCCGGCACGATCCGCACCGACGGGGCAGCCGTGGCCGCGCGGCTCTTGGTCGACGCGGTTGGTCGACAACGGCCGCCGGCGTTCGCATGAACGCTTGAACCTCGTCGAGGGTGACGCCGAGCCGGCCGGTACACATCAAGAAGCCGCCCCGGCAGTACGCCGGGGCGGCCCCCTAGTCATCGGGTAGGTCTACTCGGGCAGCTGGCGGCGGTGGGCCTGGACCTCGACGCTGCCCCCGTGGCTGACCGAAGACTCGAGCTCTGCCTGGTGGATCGCCTCGAGCTGCTCAAGGACGTCAGGCTTCTCCCGCACGGGGCGGAAGAAGCCGGCGATGGCGCGGGTGGCGCCGCCGACCTGGTTCATGCGCTTGGGCACCGAAGTCCCGGCGTACTCGAGCTCGCCGTGGCCGTGGGCGTCGACCGGCCCCAGCGGCTGGTGGACCTCGATGAACTCGCCACTGGGCAGCCGCTTGATGATGCCGGTCTCGATGCCGTGCTCCAGCACCTCGCGGTCGTGCCGCTGCAGTCCGATGCACAACCGGTACGTGATCATGTAGACCATCGGCGGGACGAGCAGCAAGGCGATGCGCAGACCCCACATCATGGCGTTCATCGAGATGTTGAACACCTTGGCCACCAGGTCGTTGCCGCCACCGATGAACAGCACGACGACGAAGGAGATGGCCATCATGCCCAGGCTGGTCCGCACCGGCACGTCCCGCGGGCGCTGTAGCAGGTTGTGGGCGTCCCGGTCCTTGGTCAGCCGGGCCTCGATGAATGGATAGGCGGCAGCCAGGGTCAGCAGGATGGTGGGCAGCACCACGGTCGGCCAGAACACCGAGGGAACCGTGTAGCCGAACAGCCGCGTCTCCCACTGGGGGAACAGGCGGGTGGAACCGTCGAGCATGGCCATGTACCAGTCGGGCTGCGAGCCGGAACTCACCTGCGCCGGGTTGTACGGGCCGAACAGCCAGATCGGGTTGATCTGCGCCAGGCCGCCGAGGCCGGCCAGCACGCCGAAGACCAAGAAGAAGAAACCGCCGGCCTTCGCCGCGTACACCGGGTAGACGCGCTCGCCGCGCACCGTGTCCTCGGTGTTGCCCGGGCCGGGGAACTGGGTGTGCTTCTGCTTGACTACCAGGGCGAGGTGGGCGCCGATCAATGCGGCCAGGACGGCCGGGATGAGCAGGACGTGGGCGATGTAGAGCCGGCCGATGATGTCGGTGCCAGGGAACTCGTCACCGAAGACCAGGAAGGACACCCACGAGCCGATCACCGGGATGGACAGCATGATCGCGTCGGCGATGCGCAGGCCGGTGCCGGAAAGGAGGTCGTCCGGCAGCGAGTAGCCGGCGAAGCCCTCGACAACGCCCAGGGTGAGCAGGCTGAGGCCGATCAGCCAGTTGGCCTCACGGGGCTTGCGGAACGCCCCGGTGAAGAACACCCGGAACATGTGGATCGTCATGGCGGCCACGAACATCAGGGCGGCCCAATGGTGGATTTGGCGGATTACCAGACCACCGCGGACATCGAAGGAGATGTTGAGCGTCGTCTCGTACGCGCGCGACATCTCGACGCCCTGCAGCGGGGCGTAGGTGCCGTTGTAGGCCACCTCGGCCATCGACGCGTCGTAGAAGAACGTCAGGTAGGTGCCGGTCAGCAGCAGGATGATGAAGGAGTAGAGGGCGATCTCGCCCATCATGAAGGACCAGTGGTCCGGGAAGACCTTGTTCAGCTGCTTGCGGATACCCGCCGCCAGACCGAACCGCTCCTCGCTGCCCTTGGCGACCTTGCCCAACGGCGTGCGCGGCTTCTGGAAGTTGCGCGGAAGGTCGCTGTGGATCGTGGTGGTCATTTGCGCTCCCAGAAGCCGGGGCCGATCGGCTCGGTGTAGTCGGACAAGCTGATGAAGTAGTCCTTGCCGTCGGGACCCTTTTCGACGCCGAGGGGCAGCCGGGGCAGGCTCCGAGCAGCCGGGCCGAAGACCGGCTTCGCATCCAATAGTACGTCGAACTGTGACTGGTGGCATGGGCACAGCAGGCGTGAGGTCTGCTGTTCGTAGAGGGATGCCGGGCACCCCGCGTGCGTGCAGATCTTGGAGTAGGCGACGTAGTCGTTCCACCCGTAATCGGCTTGGTTCTCGCGCGGTTTGATCTTCTGATTCGGACGCAGGCGAATCAGCAAGGTCGGGCTGTCAGCCGCTTTCACGCCACCTTCGACACCGGGGAAGACCGTGACGAGTCCGCCGGCCTGTAGATCCGACGGACTGGCCCGCCGGCCGTCGGCGTAGACGATCGGTGTGCCCTTGGTGAACAGCGTGGTCTGCAGCTTGTTACCGGGCTTCTTGACCAGGCCGCCGACAACGGCGACGAGCGGCACGATACCCAGGGCGCCGCCGGCCAAGCCGAGAGTGGACTTGAGCAGCGAGCGGCGGGCCAGACCGGTGTCCTCGAAGCCGGACTTGAACGTCGCAGCGGTCATCAACTGATCGGCCTCGCTCGACGGCCCGCCGTGGCGGTCCTGGACGACCTCTTCCTCGGGCATCAGCCACTTGGCCCAGAGCACCGCCCCGATCCCGACCCCGAACAGCGAGATCCCGAGCAACGTGCCGAGCAGCGGGGTGTACAGGTGGAACGTCTGACTGCCTTGGCCGGGCAGTACCCACTTGAACGGCACGGCCACGAAGACCACGAGGAAAGCGATCATGGCGAGGAAGGAGATGGCGAAGCAGGCGGCCACCGCCAGCTCGGCCCGCTTCTCGCTGCGCGTGCCCGGGACGGGGTAGCGGTTGCGGCGGTGCTCGACGAAGACGCCGTCGGCGACCGCGCCGGCGAGCATGGCCTGCTCGGTGTCCATCTGGGCCAGCTCGGCCACGGATGGCACGTCGGGGCTGGAGTGCTCCGGAGCGGGCAGGCCGCGCGGCGCCGGCTGGTCCGTGACGCCCGTTCCGTCGCCGAGGGAGGTCGAGCGCTCAGCACCTGACCCGACGCCGCCGGGACCCGGGCGGGTGGGTGCGGCCGGGTCGTCCATGCCGGACGTGGTCACGATTTGGCTCCGATCCAGAGAATGCTCACCAACACCAGGCCGATGCCGACGATCCAGACAACGGCGCCCTCGGACACCGGACCGATGCGCGCCAGTCCGTTACCGCCCGGGTCCTTGGACTCCTTGAGGGTCTGGACGTAGGCGATGATCGAGCGCTTCTGCTCGGGAGTCAGCTGGTTGTTGTTGAACACCGGCATGTTCTCCGGCCCGTGCAGCATGGCCGCGTAGATCTGGTAATCCTCGGCCTTGGCCAGGCTCGGAATGCCCTTGCCCGCGGAGAGAACGGCCCCGCGGCCGGCCGCCCCGTGGCACTGGGCACAGTTCAGACGGAACAGCTGGCCGCCCTCGGCCACGTTCTTGTCGTCGCGCAGGCTGCCCTGAGGCAGGGTCGGTCCGCCACCGTTGGCCTGGATGTAGGCGGCCAGGTCGCTGACCTCTTCTAGGCTGTAGCGAGGGGGCTTGCGCACCGCCTCGGCGCCCTGACGGACGAGCGGCATCCGGCCGGTGCCGACCTGGTAGTACACCGCCGCGCCGCCGACGCCGATGAGCGACGGACCGCGGCCGACGACCCCCTGAAGGTTCGCCCCGTGACACGTGACGCAGCCGAGTGAGAAGAGCTGGCGGCCGTGGTCGGCATTGGCCGCCGTGGTGGAGTCGTCAGCCGAGCTGGCCTGGGCGAACATGCTGTAGATGCCGCCCATGGTCAGCAGGGCGATCATCAGGACGAGCCCGGCCGACAGGCGGCGCCGCAGCCGGCCAGCCCGGCCGGCGCGCTTGCGGCGCAGACCCCGAGTTGGTGTGTGGGAGTTCGCGCGCGGGTGGTCCAGCGTCGAGTCGTCCTCGGCGCCGGTCTGACGCACCGCCGGGTCGAAGCCGACATCGCTCAGGTCCAGGGCGTCAACATCCGGCTCGAGATCGGCACCGACCTCCGGCTTGCGGTCGGCACCGACAGTGGACTCGAGGTCGGCATCGACAGCGGCCCGCGCGGCATCGTCGTGGCTCATGTCGTCCTCTCGGCGGACGCGGGGTCGGCTGCGGGTCACGGTCGGCTCACTGGATCAGGTAGATGGTCGCGAAGAGCCCGATCCACACCACGTCGACGAAGTGCCAGTAGTACGACACGACGATCGCCGCGGTGGCCTGGGCGGGCGTGAACCGGCCGAGGGTGGTGCGGGCCAGGAAGAACAGGAAGGCGATCAGGCCCCCGATCACGTGCAGGCCGTGGAAGCCGGTGGTCAGGAAGAAGACCGATCCGTAGCCCGACGAGCCGAGCGTCATGCCGCCCTCGGTCGGGTGCGCGGCGTACTCCGCGTACTGGTTGTGGTACTCGTTGGCCTGGCCCAGCACGAATATCAGGCCCATCACGAACGTCACGGTGAACCAGCGGCGCAGGCCGAAGACGTCGCCCTTCTCTGCCGCGAAGACACCGAGCTGACAGGTCACGCTCGAGAGCACCAAGATGATCGTGAACACTGTGGCGTAGGGCACATCGAGCTTGGCCGGCTGCTGGGGCCAGTCCGCCGCGTGCACGGCCCGGATCGTGAAGTACATGGCGAACAGGCCGGCGAAGAACATGAGCTCGCTGGACAACCAGACGATGGTCCCCACGCTGACCAGGTTCGGGCGCGTGAGCGAGTGCACCCGACTGGTCTCGAAGCCGGGTGCGGCGCCGGTGGCCGCCGCTGCCGATGTCACCTGGCCAGTATGGCCCGAGGCCCGCACAGCAGTGCGTCCGGGTGGGCCTTCGGCGTGTGCGCGGGCGATCTACGCTGGAGGCATGGATATCCGGCTGGCTCACGGCGCGGAGACTCCAGGACCGGTAGTCCCGATCTCGGTGCATAACGTGATCACCGAGACCGCGATCGTGTGGTGGTTCCTGGGGCTACTGCTGGTGGCCGCAGGCCTCTACATCGCCGGTGTGTGGCGGCTCCGGGCGCGCGGTGACCGGTGGGCGCCGGGGCGCACGGCGTCCTTCCTCCTCGGCGGCCTGGGCGTCATCGCCTACGCCTCCATGGGGGGCCCGGGCTACTACGACGGCACTGTCTTCAGCGTGCACATGGTTCAGCACATGCTGCTGATGATGGTCGCTCCGATCTTTCTGGCCCTGGGCGCGCCGGTGACCCTGGCCCTGCGCACCTTGCCCCGCGGGGGACGCACCCCGCTGCTGGCTCTGCTGCACAGCCGGTTGGCGGGGTTCGCGACCTTTCCCTTGGTCGGCTGGCTGTTCTACGTGGCCAGCCCGTTCGCCCTGTACTTCACCGGCTGGTACCGGGCGACGCTGGGGAACTACTGGTTGCACGACGCGATGCACCTGCACTTCGTGCTGGTCGGCTGCCTGTTCTTCTGGCCCATGCTCGGCATCGACCCGATCCCGGGGCGCGTCAGCGAGCCGTTCCGCTTCCTCATCGTCGTGTCGACGTTGCCGTTCCACGCCATCCTCGGCCTGTCGATTTACACCACCGACCAGCTGGTGGCCGGGGACTATTACCCCGATCTGCACCAGAGCTGGCTGGACCCGTTGCAGGACCAGCGGGTAGCCGGCGGACTGCTGTGGTCCTCGGGGGAGCTGATCGGGCTGATCCTGCTGGCCGTCATCGGCGTGCAGTGGATGCGCGCGTCTGAACGGGAGGCGGTGCGCGAGGACCGCCGCCTGGACCGCCTCGAGGCCGAGCAGGCGCGATCGGTGCGGGGCAGCAGCGTTCCGGCGTCTGAGCCGATCGCCGTCGCGGCGCCGGCGCCGGGCACCGGGACGGCCGGAGCCGGTCCGTCCCCTGGATACAGTGACGCCCATGTCGGATCTGAGCGGTGAACGCGCGGTAGTGCTGGTGTACAGCCAGCGCCCGCAGGTCAGAGCTGCGGTGCGATCGGCGGTGGGTCGACGTCCCAGCGCACAGTCACCGCGTATCGACTGGGTCGAGGTGCAAACCAATCGCGAGGTGACCCTGCAACTGGACTCCGGCGACATCGACGTCGCGATCGTCGACGGGGAAGCCCAGCCCACCGGCGGCATGGGTCTGGCCCGCCAGTTCAAGTACGAGATCAAGGACTGCCCGCCCATCGCCGTCCTGGTGGCCCGTCGCCAGGACGCCTGGCTGGCGAGCTGGTCGCTGGCCGACGCCGTGCTGCCGCTGCCGCTGGACCCGGTCGACACGGCGGCCGCCGTCGCGCGACTGCTCGACCAGCGGCTCAGCGGTGTACCCGCAATCCGCTGAGAACCCGCGACCGTGTCGCAGTCCTCGCCAGTCCCGAAGAGTTCGACAGCCTCGGCAAGCTCGGTAGCGCCGGTGGCCGAGCCGACCTGGCGGTCGGTCCTCGGCGAACTCATGCGCGGGCGGCCCATCGGCTCGGACCAGACCGCCTGGGCCATGGACCAGATCATGCAAGGGGAGGCCACTGCGGCGCAGTTGGCCGCCTTCGCCGTCCTGCTGCACGCCAAGGGCGAGACCGCCGACGAGCTGGCCGGGCTGGCCCGCACCATGCTCGACCGCGCGCCGGTGGTGTCCGTGGACAAGCCCGCGGTCGACGTCGTCGGTACGGGCGGCGACTCGGCGCACACGGTCAACATCTCCACGATGGCCGCCGTGGTGACTGCCGGCACCGGGCGCACGGTGGTCAAACACGGCAACCGGGCCGCGTCGAGCCGATGCGGCGCCGCGGACGTGCTGGAGGCGCTCGGCGTGGTCATTGCCCTGCCGGCCGAGGACGTGGCCCGCTGCGCCACCGAGGCCGGGATCGGTTTCTGTTTCGCGCAGGTCTTCCACGCCGGTCTGCGCCACGCCGGTGGACCGCGCCGTGAACTCGGCGTGGCCACCGCCTTCAACGTGCTCGGCCCGCTGACCAACCCGGCCCGGCCGGTCGCTGCCGCTGTGGGGTGCGCCGATCGGGCCATGGCTCCGGTCATGGCCGAGGTGCTGGCCGGACGGGGAGGCAGCGCGCTGGTCTTCCGCGGTGACGACGGCCTGGACGAGCTCACGACTGCCACCACGTCACAGGTCTGGGTGGCGGCGGGGGGAACGGTGCGCAACGCCGTGCTCGACCCGTCCCGCTTCGGCATCGACGCTCCACCGGCCGACGCCCTGGTCGGCGGCGACGCGGCCTACAACGCCGAAGTGGCGCGGGAGACGCTCGACGGCCGATCGGGTCCGGTGCGCGACGCGGTGCTGCTCAACGCCGCGGCCGCCATCGCCGCGTTCGACGCCGCGACGGCCGGCGACGGGACCGTCGATCTGGACAGCGCCATCGAGCAGGGGCTGCAGGAGGCGGCGCGGGCGGTCGACTCCGGCGCGGCCGCGGCCACACTGCAGCGCTGGGTCGAGCTGAGCCAGTCATTGGCCAGCTGACCCAACGGCCAGCGCAACTCAGTCGCCGAGGTCGAAGGCGATGTCAAGATCGTGCCTGGAGTAGGCGCGGAAGGCCACGTGGGTGTCGGTGTGGACCACACCGGGAACCTTGCTGATGCGCCCGGCGATCACGTCGGCGATGTCGTCGAAGTCGCGCACCCGCACCACGGCGATGAGGTCGACGTCGCCGGCCACCGAGTACACCTCGCTGACCCCGTCGAGATCGGCGATCTCCTGCGCGACCTCGGGAATGCGGTCGCTCTCGACGGCGATCATGACGATGGTGGTGATCACGCGCGGAGCATAGCCAGCGCGACGCGCGGACCCGCCCGGTCGGTCGGGTTGTCAGGCGGTGCGGCGGGCCGGACGGGCGACGACCGGCAGGTGACGGCGGTCGGCGAAGGGCGTGGCCGCCGACCGGGCGTCAGCGATGGCGTCGCAGAACGCGCGCAGGCGGCCGGCTCCGAACGCCGGACAGGCCCAGCCGTCGGTGGTGCTGACCAGGCGGGTGCCGTCAAGCTCCAACCAGCGCAGAACACACTCGGTTTCCTCGGCCAGCGCGGCGCGCAACGGCCCGGGCCCCGGGTCCACCGCATCCGCGGTCTCGACCAGCGCAGCGATGACCGGCATGGGGTTCACGCCACGTGGCGCGGCGCCCGCGGCGGCCAGGCGGCCGTAGCGCACGACCGCCAGCTCCCACCCGCCGTCTCCGTCGGGGCGGGCTGCGACCAACTCGGCGATGGCGGTGAGGGCGGCGATGCGCTGCGTCCGGGCGCAGGCGCGCACCACCGTGGCGATGCGGTCGCGCACCGTCGCGGCCTCTTCGAAGCGGGACTGGGCCGAGAGCCGGTTGAGCCGATCCCGCAGCGGGGCGACGATCGCGGCCACGTCACCGTGCCAGGCGGCGGCGACCATCTCGGCCAGCGCGCGGTACTCGGCCGAGGAGATGCGGTGCTCGCACGGGGCGGGACACCGGTTCATTCCGGCCAGCGCGCAGGCAGCCCGGATGATGCGGTTCAGGCTGAGCTTGTCGGTGCACTGACGCAACGGCACGGCGTCGTGGATGGCGTCGCGCACCACCTCGGCTTGACGCTGCGAGCGCAGCGGACCGAGATAGGACGCCCCATCGTCGCGGACCTCGCGGACGACCGACAGTCGCGGGTAGGCCTCCCGGGTGAGCTTGAGCCAGACCGAGCGTTCCGGGAACTTCGAGCGGCGGTTGTAGCGCGGTTTGTGGGCGGCGATCAGGCGCAGCTCGCGCACCTGGGCCTCCAGCGCGTGCGCGCACTCGATGCCGTCGACGCGCTCGGCCAGCCCGATCATCTCGCCCATGCGGGTGCGCGTCTCACTCGCCACGAAGTACTGGCGCACTCGGGTGCGCAGCGACCGGCTGGTGCCGACGTAGAGCGGCTCCCCCCGTGCGTCGCGGAAGATGTACACGCCGGGTGCCGGCGGCAGGTGGTCGGCCAGGTGCCGCTTGCGCCGTTGCGCCGGCGAGACCTGTGCGGTGAAGGCCCGCAGCTCGGGCAACGACGCCACCCCGTAGCTGCCTAGGCGCGCGATGAGCCCGTGCAGGACGTCGACCGTGGCCCGGGCGTCGTGCAGCGCTCGATGGTCGGGCGTGGTGCCGGCGCGAAAGAAGTCGGCCAGGCTGGACAGCTTGCAGTTGGGCACCTCGTCGCGGTTGAGCAGCCGCCGGGCGAGCACCGCGGTGTCGACCACAGCGTGGCCCGGCCAGGCGTGACCCGTCGCCGCGGCCGCGGCCTTGAGGAAGCCGATGTCGAACGGGGCGTTGTGGGCCACCAGAACCGTGCCGCGGGAGAACTCGAGGAACGCCGGCAACGCCTCTTCCACGCGAGGCGCTCCGATGACCATCGCGTCGGTGATGCCGGTGAGGACGCTGACGAACGGGGCAATACCGCGCTGCGGGTCGACCAGTGTCTGGAACTCCCCGAGGACCTCACCCCCACGCACCTTCACCGCGCCGATTTCGGTGATCATGTCCGACCCGGCGCTTCCGCCCGTGGTCTCGAGATCGACGACCACAAACGTTTCCTCGTGTAGCGGGGCGTCGAGCTCGTCGAGGGTCGTCTGCACATATCCCCCCCGCGCGTATCCCCGCCGCGCGGATTCCGGCGGCGACGGGAGCAGGGGCGGTGAACTCACGGGTCGGACGCTAAGCCGCAGGACCGACGAAATCGGGTAGGCCCGGGAGCGCCGCGGGTCTGCTACGGACGCCACGCAACCTCGAGGGCCGAAATTGTCGGTGCCCGTGCCTAGCGTCGCCGCAGACGAACGGACCAGCTGGGTCCGAGCGAGGGACAGGGCCGCGGTCGGTGCTGGACGGCATACGCCGCCGGCGCTGGACGCAACTGCTGGAGGTAGCGATGCTCATCGACTGTGACACATGCCGCATGCGAGACGTCGCCTGTTCCGATTGCGTCGTCAGCCTCCTGCTGGGGACGCCGGACGCGAGTGCTGATCTCGACGTCGAGGAGACGGCGGCGTTCGGGGCGCTCGCTGGTGGCGGCCTGACCCCGCCGCTACGGCTGGTACCTGTCCGCTCGGCCGGCCCGCCGCCGGAGCCGACGCACCGTCCGTCGCGTCGCCGCACTGCCTGACCGGGGGCGGGACAGACGGTCGTTCGCAGGGCGGCTCGACCCGTGGCCGCACAGCGGACTACACAGCTCGCGCCGCGTCCTGCCCCACGCGATGCACTGCTTCCCCGGAGTGTCGTTTTGTTCTACGGCCACTGTGTCGTAACCTTTCCGAGACTTGCGGGAACGAGTCGTTTCAGACCGAGACGGCCCCGTTAGTCACTGCCGAATCGTCGTCGGTCCGTGCGGGCAACAAGCCCGGTCGGATCTGGTGAACCGGGGAACCACGTTCCATGGGGTGAATCGGCGAGCGTCGGACCTGTTCCGCTGGTCCGCGTGCGCCGTAGGGCTACTTCCGCAGCCCGAATCCGTCAGCTAACCCGGTAGGCAGTTCCGTGGAAGAAGTGGAGCGCGCCAACTGTGGCGTCCAGCACCCCTCGCCGGCGCATCGTCGCCGCCCTCGCCGCCCTCGCCGCGGCCAGCCTCACCCTCGGGCTCGGTACCACCGCTTCGGCGACCCCGGGCACCACGCCGACCGCACCGACGCACGGTGCCTCGCCGACCATCGACCAGGTCCGCGCCCAACTCACCGAGCTCGGGGAAAAGAACGAGCGGCTCACCGAGGCACTCAACCTGGCCGGTGAGAACGTCAAGGCCAAGAAGCAGCAGGCCGCGGCGGCTCGCGCCGCGGCGGCGCGTGCGGCCGTTACATACACCCAGGCTCGCGACGACATCAAGATGGTCATCGCCGACCAGTACAAGAGTTCCGGACTCGGCCGGACCACGGCGATCCTCAACTCGACGTCGACGCAGGACTACCTGGACCGGCTGACCGCCCTGCGGCTGCTCAACGACCGTCGCACCGCGGTTGCCGCCCAGCTGATGCGGGCGCGCACCGACGCCCAAACCTCTGCGGCCACGGCCAAGAAGCTGTTCGCCGACGCCCGCCGGAATGAGGCGGCCCTCGCCGACCAGCACGACGCGGTGCAGAAGCAGCAGGACAAGTACACGGCGCTGCTCGACCGGCTCACCGCGCAGCAGCGCGCGGCGTACCTCGCCCGGCTGAACCCGCCGGCACCCGTTCAGCAGAAGCGGGCCGTGGAGAAGCAGGCCGCGGCGGCCGTGAACTCGGGAAACTCTTCGGGCAACTCTTCGGGCAACTCTTCGGGCGCCAGCTCGGTCAACGCTCCGTCGAGCGCCGCCGCAGTGGCCGTGCAGTACGCGCTGGCTCAGCAAGGCAAGCCCTACGTGTTCGCCGCATCCGGTCCGGACTCATTCGACTGCTCCGGCCTGACCGCGGCGGCATGGGAGCACGCCGGGGTCTCCATCCCGCACGTGGCGGCCTTGCAGTACGACGTCGGCCAGCACGTTTCCCGCGACCAGCTCCAGCCGGGTGACCTCGTCTTCTTCTACAATTCGATCGGGCACGTTGCGATGTACGTCGGCAACGGCATGATCGTGCACGCGCCCCAACCGGGCGACGTGGTCAAGGTGGTCTCGTTGAGCGTCTTCGACGGTGACTACGTCGGTGCCACCCGGCTGTAGTCCGCCGGCCGCGCCGGCTCCAGTAGCCGGCGCGGCGCGTGACCTCAGCCACGTGAGCACCCCTAGTACCCCCCACGCCGACGGGCGGGAGCCGGAAACGGCCCCGCCCGTTGGTGTTTTCGGACGCGGGCGACGGCGGGTCCTTGTGGTCACCAACGACTTCCCGCCGCGCCTCGGTGGCATCCAGTCCTTCGTGCATTCTCTGGTGTCCGCGCTTCCGCCGGACGAGGTCGTGGTCTACGCCTCGGACCACGCCGGGTCCGGGGCGTTCGACGCCGCCCAGGCCTTCCGCGTGGTCCGGCACCCGACCGGCCTGTTACTGCCGACGCCGTCCGCGCGGTCGCGCATCGTCGACGTGCTGGGCGAGCACCGAGCCGAGGCGGTGTGGTTCGGCGCGGCGGCACCGCTCGCCCTGCTGGCCGATTCCCTGCGCACCGCCGGGGCGCAGCGGGTGGTGGCCAGTACCCACGGGCACGAGGTCGGCTGGGCCCGCTTGCCGGTGGCCCGCTCCGCTCTGCGCCGAATCGCCGGCCAGGTCGACGTGCTGACCTACCTCGGTGAATACACCCGACGCCGGCTGGCCGCCGCGGTGGGGAAGCGGTGCGGACTGGCCCGGCTGGCGCCCGGCGTCGACACCGAGCGCTTCCGGCCGGGTCTGGACGTCGCCTCCGCGCGTCATCGGTGGGGGATCGACGCCGACGCGCCCACCGTCGTGTGCGTGTCCCGTCTGGTTCCGCGCAAGGGCCAGGACACCTTGCTGGACTGCTGGCCGGACGTGCGCCGAGCCGTGCCGGGTGCCCGGCTGCTGTTGGTGGGGCGCGGACCGTACGAAGCGGCGCTGCGGCGCCGGGCCGCTCGCCTCGGCGTGCCCGGCGACGTCGTGTTCACCGGGCCGGTTCCCGAGGCAGAACTGCCCGCCTGCGTGGCCGCCGGAGATGTGTTCGCCATGCCGTGCCGCACCCGCCGCGGCGGCCTCGACGTCGAGGGTCTCGGCATCGTCTATCTCGAGGCCAGCGCGGCCGGTCTGCCGGTGATCGCCGGTCGCTCCGGTGGCGCGCCGGATGCGGTACTCGACGGTCGCACCGGATACGTCGTGGACGGGCGCCGTCCGGCCGAGGTGGCCGATCGCCTCGTCGCCCTCCTGCTCGACGCCGCCCTACGGCAGCGGCTGGCCGCAGCCGGGCGCGCATGGGTTGAGAACGAGTGGCAGTGGTCCGGCGCGGCGGCCCGGCTCGACGCCCTGCTGCAAGGCTAAGTGCGAACCAGCTGGCGCCGAACGGGACCTTCAAGATCGACACGGGATCACGAGGGGTTGGGCCTCGCGGTCAGGCCCGGGTGACGCCGGCGTACAGCCCCTCGATCTCGGCCGAGTTCTCCTTCATCACCACGTTGCGCTTCAGCTTGAGCGACGGGGTGATCTGGCCGCCGGCCTCGCTCCAGTCACCGTCGAGGATGACGAACTTGCGAATCGATTCCGCGCGCGACACCGCCTTGTTGGCATCGTCCACGGCCGCCTGGATTTCCGCCCGCAGCGTCTCGTCGTCGACCAGGTCGGCCAGCGGAGTGTCGGCCGGGTGGCCGTTCTGGGCCAGCCAGGTCGGGTACACCTCGGCGTCGATGGTGACGAGCGCGGCGATGAACGGCTGCTGGTCGCCGACCACCAGGCACTGGCTGACCAGCCACGACGCCCGCAGCCGGTCCTCGAGCACCGCCGGGGCGACGTTCTTGCCGGCGGCGGTGACGATGATCTCCTTCTTGCGCCCGGTGATGCGCACGAACCCATCGTTGTCGATCTCGCCGATGTCACCGGTGTGGAACCAGCCGTCCTCGCCGAGTGCGTCGCGGGTGGCGTCCTCGTTCTGCCAGTAGCCGCCGAAAATGACCACGCCCTTCATCAGCAGCTCACCGTCGTCGGCGATGCGAACGCTCATGCCCGGAATCGGCCGGCCCACGGTGCCGATCTTGATCGCGCCCTGCAGGTTGACGCACGCACCCGCGGTGGACTCCGTCAGCCCGTAGCCCTCGTAGATGGTGATCCCAACGCCGCGGTAGAAGTGGCCGAGGCGGGCACCGAGTGGAGCCCCGCCCGAGATCGCCGCCTCGCACCGCCCTCCGAGCGCGGCCCGGATGCGCTTGTAGACCAGCCGGTCGAAGACGGCGTGCTGCAGGCTCAGTCCGAGGTTTGGCCGGCCCTGATCGAGGGCCTCGGAGTAGGCGATGGCCACGGCGGCCGCCCGGTCGAAAATCTTGCCTTTGCCGTCGGCGTGCGCCCGCTGCTTAGAGGTGTTGAAGACCTTCTCGAAGACGCGGGGGACGCTGAGCACGAAGTGCGGGCGGAAGGAAGCGAGGTCCTCGAGCAGGCTGGAGACGTCGGCCACGTGGCCCAGCGTGGTGCCGGTCAACACCGCCCCGATCTCGATCGCCCGGCCGAACACGTGGGCGATGGGGATGAACAGCAGGGTCGAGGAGTCCGGGTTGAACAGGGCGTCGAGGCCGGCCACCACCTGGCTGACCTCGCCGATGAAGTTGGCGTGGGTGAGCTGGCAGCCCTTGGGCCGGCCGGTGGTTCCCGACGTATAGATGATCGAGGCCAGATCCGACGGGGTGACGGCCCGGCGCCGGTCGTGGACGACATCGTCGTCCGTGCCTGCCCCCAGGGCGACGACCGCCTCCAGCGCCTCCTCCTCGAACACCCAGACCGTCCCCAGCTGCGGGCAGTCCGAGCGCACCGAGCCGATGGTGCTCGCGTGGGCCGTCGTCTCGGCGAAGCAGGCCCGGGCGCCGGAGTTGGACAGGATCCACTGCACCTGTTCGGCGCTGGAAGTCTCGTAGATCGGCACCACCACGGCCCCGATCGACAGCAGTGCGAAGTCGGCCACCGTCCACTCGTAGCAGGTGCGCGCCATCAGCCCGACGCGATCGCCGGGGCCGATGCCGGCGGTGATGAGACCCTTGCCGACCGCTACGACCCGGGCGGCGAAGTCGGCGGTGGACACGTCGACCCACTCGCCGTGCACCCGGCGACGGATGGCCGGGTGCTCGGGCCGGGACGCGGCGTTGGCGAACAGGGCATCGGCGGTGTTGCCGGCGGTGCCAGCCGCAGACCCGCCGGTGGCCGACGTCGACGTGGTTAGTGGGACCGAGTACTCGCGCACGTGTACGTCCTTCTCCTCGTCCGTGGTGCCCGCCGGCCGGCCGCTCGGGTCTCGATCGCCGGGGCGCCCGGGAGTGTGATGGGTCACGGTAACCCGATCGGCCCGTGCTCGCCGCCATCCGTGCTCGCCGACCGGATGTGGCCGTCAGCGCTGCCGGAGCGCGCGACGGTGCGGAGGTAACCTCCCGCACATGGCCGACCAATCCACCCAGTCGATCGTCATCGACGCACCTCCCGCCACGATCCTCGACGTGGTCGCCGACTTCGCGGCGTACCCCGAGTGGACCGGTTCGGTCAAGAAGGCGGAGGTGCTGGAGAGCGGTCCCGACGGGCGAGCCAAGCGGGTCGCCTTCACCCTCGACGCCGGCGTGATCAAGGACAACTACGAGTTGGCCTACGAATGGGACGACGACCGGTCGGTCAAGTGGTCGCTGGTCAAGGGAACGATGCAGAAGTCCCAACGCGGGTCCTACACGCTGAGCCCGGCACCGGCCGGCACGCAGGTGACATACGCGTTGTCCGTCGACCTGGCCATGCCGATGCTCGGCATGCTCAAACGCAAGGCCGAGAAGGTCATCATGGACACCGCGCTCAAGGAGCTGAAGAAGCGCGTCGAGAAGTCGGCCTGAGCTGGTCCGGTGACCGCGACCTTGGCCCTCGGCGTCGACATCGGCGGCACCAAAGTGGCGGCCGGCGTGGTCGATGGTGACGGCCGGGTCATCGAACAGATCCGGCGGCCCACGCCGAGCCGTGACGTCGCGGCGACCGAAGAGGCGATCGCCCAGATGGTGGCGGAGTTGCGTTCCCGCCATGACGTGTCCGCGGTCGGCATCGGCGCGGCCGGCTGGGTCGGGGTGGACCGGGCGACCGTCCTCTTCTCTCCGCACCTGGCCTGGCGCGACGAACCGCTTCGCAGCGCCCTCGTCGAGCGCATCGGCGTTCCGGTGACGGTGGAGAACGACGGCAACGCCACCGCGTGGGCGGAGTACCGCTTCGGCGCGGCCCGCCAGGCTCCGGTGGCGGTGTGCATCACGCTGGGCACCGGCATCGGCGGCGGACTGGTCCTGGACGGGCGGTTGTTCCGCGGCGCGTTCGGCGTGGGCTGCGAGTACGGGCACATGACCGTGGTGCCCGACGGGCGGCGCTGCGCTTGCGGCAACCGCGGATGTTGGGAGATGTACGCCTCCGGAACGGCACTGGCCCGCGACGCCCGCGAGCTGGCCGAGGTCTCACCGCTCGGGGCCGAGGCGCTGATGTCGCTGGCCGGCCACGATCTCGACCAGCTCACCGGGCCGCTGGTCACCGAGGCCGCGCGCCAGGGTGACCCGGCGGCGATCGAGATCTACACGGCGATGGGTCGCTGGCTGGGTCGGGGCATGGCCAGCGTGGCCGCCGCGCTCGACCCCGCGGTGTTCGTCATCGGTGGCGGAGTGTCACAGGCCGGCGAAGCGCTGCTGCTGGAGCCGGCGCGTCAGGCGTTCGCGGAGTCTCTCACCGGGCGCGGGTTCCGACCGCTGGCCCGCATCGCCGTGGCCGAGCTCGGGCCTGACGCCGGGCTGGTCGGCGCGGCCGACCTGGCCCGTCTCGAGATCACCGGAAGGGACGGCGCGTGAGCACGACGATCCGCCTGCTCAGCTACAACATCCGCGCCCTGCGGGATGACAACGAGGCGCTGTACCGGGTGATCCGGTCGATCGGCGCGGACGTGGTCTGCATCCAGGAGGCGCCGCGGTTCCTGCGCTGGCGTTCGAAGTGCGCGGAGATCGCCCGGCGCAGCGGGCTGGTGCTGGTCACCGGCGGACGAGCGACCGGGGCCAATCTCGTCCTGTCCACGCTGGCGGTCGACGTGGTGGCCACCCGCGAGGTCGGTTTCAGCCGCGACCGTGGGCTGCACGCGCGGGGCTCGGCGATAGTCCTGCTGCGCAAGGGCGACGCCACCTTCGCGGTGGCCGGCACGCACCTGGATTTGTCCGACGAGCCGCGGCTGCGTCACGTCGGGGAGCTCCACGCCGAGCTCGACGAATTCGTACCGGCCGGCGCGCCGGCGGTAGTGGCGGGAGACATGAACTGCCGCCCGGGCTCGCCGGTGTGGACGGCACTGTCCGCGAGGGGCACCGACGCCCACGTCGCCGCCGGAACCGGGGACGGCTTCACGTTCCGGGCTACCGGTCCGTACGAGCGCATCGACGGCGTATTCGCGGAGCCGCCGATCCGCGTGATGTCCAGTGAGGTCGTCGCCTCGGCCGACACCCCGCTGGCCACCGACCACTGCCCGCTGGTCGTGGAGTTCGAGATTTAGACCGGCGCGACGAGCCGGTCTAGGCGTGGACGTCCGGTACGCACCGCTCCCACCCAGTGCTGCAGCGGTAGCGATCCCCGTCGAGCCGCGGTGATCCCGGCGTCGAGCAGCTGGGCGTAGGGCGTCGCCGCGAGCACGGGCACCTCCGGCCGGGCGAGGAACGCCTCGCGCTCGTCATCGCCGAAGTCAGCGGGATCGACGCCGGTGAGCCGGCACCAGAGCACGAACACCGTGTGCTGCGTGGTCACCACGCGGTCCCCGCTTCGGCCCAGGCACCGGCATGGCGCCGACGCTGAGTACAGCGTGAGGAGTGCGGGCGACCGGAGCCTGACCGCGTGGTGGCCGCCCGGCCAACGTCAGTCGACGATCTCTGTGGCCCGTTGGGACCGATGGTCCGGCCGTGGTGGAGCCGGCGCAGTCGGCCGGTCGCGTCCGTCGGTCAGAGGACCGCGCCGTCGTCGCCGTCCTCCTCGACCGGGTGGCGGTCGTGCAGGCGGGCGATGAGCAGCCCGGCCCCGACCAGAACGGTGATGATTCCTAGCGGAAAGGTGATGTCCGGCGTCAGGCCCAGCCAGTCGCCGCGGGCCAGGACCAGCAGCCCGAGGAAGAACACCGCGAACGCGCCGACCGTGGCCGCGGTCGGCACCGGGAACGGTGGGGGTGGCGGCGGCTCGAAGTGCTCCTCCACCTCTCCCTCGGTGTCGGCGTTCGTTGCGAGGTCGCGCACGCGGGCATCGGCCGCCGCGTCCAGGGCCGGCCCGCTCGGTGCCGCGGCGGCCCCCGGGACGGTCGGTTCCACCGCGGTGTCGGCGTCGAAGGCGGCGGTCAGCCGGGCGAACTCGGCATCGGCGTCGATCCCGGCCAGCAGGTCGGGCCCGCGACTCGCGCCGCCGGTCGCGGAGGGAGGGGCCGCGGCGGGCGACGCACCGGCCTCGTGGGCGGCGGCGACGACAACCGCCCGGGCGTCCTGGCGGCGCCGTTCGTGCACCCAGAGCCGTTCCAATGGCCCGGTGTCTCGTTGCCGACCGGCTCGCAGATCGGCAGGGGGTTCCAGGTAGGCCGGGATCTCGGCCAGCCGGAGCAGGTCGAGCAGGTGGTCACCCAGGCGCGGGTCGACGTCGGCCAGGGCCACGAAGCGGTCACCGGGAAGTCCGTTGTCGCGGCGCTGCGGAGGACGGTCGAGGCTCATCGCGGATCGGTGCCTCAGGCGTCGGCGAGGGTGTGGGCCCGCAGGAAGTCGACGCTGCCGGCGAAGATCGTCGGGGCGTCGTTGTCCATGGTCGCGACGTGGTAACTGTCCTCGAGCCACACATGCTGGATGGTCGTCGCCACCGCTCCGCCGTGCAGCAGCCGGGCCGACAGCGGGTCGACGACGTGGTCCACCCGGCTGGTGAACAACAGGATCGGGGCCGTGACGCGTCCGAGGTCGCCGACGACGACCTTCCACAGCTGTTGCATGGAGACGAACGCCCGCAGCGGCACCCGGTCGTAGCCGCCCTCCACCCCGCCGGCCTTGATGTCGCTGCCGATGCCCGGGCGGGAGGGCAGCACCCTGGCCACGAAGCGTGCGAACCGGGCGTCGAAGCGCTGCATGCCGTAGGCCGGATTGACCAGGACCAGCCCGTCGACCTCCCCGGCACGCTCCTCGGCCAGCCGGGTGACGAGGGTGCCGCCCATCGACAGGCCACCGGCGAACACCTGGCGGCACCGCCCGCGCAGCTCCGAGAACGCGGCGTCGACCTCGACGTACCAGTCAGTCCATGCGGTGCTGTTCATCTCCTGCCACGACGTGCCGTGGCCGGGCAGGCGGGGCACGCGCACCGAGTAGCCGGCGGCGGCCAGGTGCTCGGCCCACGGGCGCATGCTCACCGGGCTGCCGGTGAAACCGTGGGAGAGCACGACGCCGACGTCTCCGCCGTCGACCGTGAACGCCTCGGCGCCGGGCAGCAGAACCGGTGAACTCATCGATACCTCACGGCTTCCTCACCCGGCTCGCACGAACCATCGGCGCGTTGTACCGGCGACGGTACCGGCACTAGTCTTTGATCCGTTGCCGGACCTGGCGCCAGCGTGCTCGAAAGCGGAAGGGACCGAGGCGATGCTCTACTGGTTCCTGAAGCGCGTTGCAATCGGACCGTGGCTTAAGGCATTCTGGCGCCCGCGGGTCGAGGGCCTGGAGAATATTCCGGCCGAGGGTGCGGCCATCCTGGCCAGCAACCACCTGTCGTTCTGCGACTCCTTCTTCCTGCCGGTCGTCGTACCCCGTCGGGTGACCTTCCTGGCCAAGGCCGAGTACTTCACCACGCCCGGACTCAAGGGCATGTTCTCGCGGATGTTCATGAGCGGGGCCGGCCAGGTGCCGATCGACCGCTCCGATCCGGACGCCGCCCGCGCGGCCATGAACACCGGCGTCCGACTGCTAGGCCGGGGTGCCCTGCTCGGCATCTACCCCGAGGGCACCCGTTCCCCCGACGGGCGCCTCTACCGGGGCAAGACCGGCGTTGCCCGAATGGCCCTCGAGGCCGGTGTTCCGGTGATCCCGTGCGCGATGATCGGAACCGACCGGATCCAACCGACCGGCCGGCGGATCCCACGCCTGCGACCCCGGCCGACGGTGCGCATCGGTTCGCCGCTCGACTTCTCCCGCTACGAAGGCCTGGCCGGGGACCGCTTCGTCGAACGCTCGATGACCGACGAGATCCTTTACGAGCTCATGACCTTGTCGGGGCAGGAGTACGTCGACGTCTATGCGGCGAAGGTCAAGGCCTCCACCGGGGCATCGGTCGGGTTCGGCGCGCCGCCGCGCTCAGGCGCTCGGGAAATTGGCACGGCCAGGACCGGCCCCAGCGTTCCCCCCGAGATCGGTGAAGCCTCGGACCGGATCTCGGCGTCGCAACAGGCCAGCTAGCTTTCTGCGGTGCGCTTCTTCTACGACTGCGAGTTCCTCGAGGACGGTCGCACCATCGAGCTGGTCTCGATCGGGGTGGCCGCCGAGGACGGCCGCGAGTACTACGCCATCTCGACCGAGTTCGATCCCGCTCGGGCCAACTCCTGGGTCCGCGCCCACGTTTTGAACCAGCTGCCGGGGCCGTCGTCGCCGGCCTGGCAGTCCCGAGCGAGCATCCGCGACAGCTTGCTCGAGTTCCTTTCGGCGACGGACGACGGGATCGAGCTCTGGGCCTGGATGGCGGCCTACGATCACGTGTGTCTGGCCCAGCTCTGGGGCGACATGCGCGCGCTTCCCCGCGCTCTTCCACGCTTCAGCCACGACGTGCGGCAACGGTGGGAGGACGTCGGCTCGCCGCCACTGCCGCCGGCTCCTCTCGATCAGCACGACGCGCTGGCCGACGCCCGGCACAACTTGGCTCGATGGCGCGCGATCGAGGCCGTGCGCCTGGAAGCGGCGGTGGCCGCCGTGGCCGCGGCGACCTCCGGTTCGGCGTGAGCGAGCCTTCCTTCGGCCCGGCGCCGCCCGAACCGCCGATCAGCTATCCGCCCTACCCGCCGTACCAGTACCCGCCGTGGTCACCGCCGCCGGCCGCGTCGGCGGACGCCACCCGTCGCCACGGCGCTCCGCGACGGCCCTGGTGGCTGATGGACCGCCAGCTGGCCTGGCTGCGGCGCACCGACCCCCGCCCGTGGGGAGCGGCCGTGATCGGTTGGCCGGTGCTGGCGCTGGTCGGCGGCCTGCTGGTCACCGGCGTGATCGTGCTCGCTCTCGACGCCTCTGGCCTGCCCGGTGCGGTGTCCGAAGCGGTGGCCGGGCTGGGGTTCTACGCCGCACTGGTCATCGTGGCATTGGTGGCCGGGCGTCCGATCGCTGCGCGCTACGGCGGGTGGACACAGGCCTTCGGGCTGATCCGGCCCCGCTGGATGGACCCGGTGTGGGCACTGGCCACGTTCGTCGGCGGGCTGGCCACACGTATCGCCCTGTTCCTGCTGGTGTTCGCCGTGGCGCCGTCGTGGCGCGACACCGACTACTCCAACGTGGACAAGCTCTCCGGTCTGGCCGTGGCCGAACTGGTGTACCTCGTCGCGCTCACCGTGATCATCGCCCCGGTGGTCGAGGAGCTGCTGTTCCGCGGCGTGCTGCTGCACGCCGGCGCCCACCGGTTCGGGTTCTGGCCGGCGGCCATCGTCACCTCGCTGGGCTTCGGCCTGCTGCACACCCCGCAGGTCTCCTTCGGCGCGCCGACCGTGCTGCTCGGCGGCAGCCTGGCGATGTTCGGGTTACTGCAGTGCCTGATCGTGCGGTTCACCGGCAGCCTGGTTCCCGCAGTGCTGGTGCACATGCTGAGCAACGGACTTGCCCTCGCCGTCGCGCTGAACTGATTGCGAGGCTGATCGCGAGGCTCCGGCGGGGCGCGCTAGGTCCGGGTCGGGCGCTGCGGCAGGATCAGACCCCATGCGAATCGGTGTGCTCACGGGCGGCGGCGACTGTCCCGGTCTCAACGCGGTGATCCGGGCCATCGTGCGCAAGGGCGTCGGGGTGTACGGCTATGAGTTCGTGGGCTTTCGCGACGGGTGGAAAGGCCCCCTGGAAAACCTGACCATGGAGCTCGGCGTGGCCCAGGTGCGCGGCATCCTCCCGCGCGGTGGCACCGTGCTCGGCTCCTCGCGCACAAATCCGTTCAACGTCGACGGCGGCGTGGACCGCATCCGCGACAATCTGCACCAGCTCGGCGTCGACGCCCTGGTCGCGATCGGCGGCGAGGACACCCTCGGCGTGGCCACGAAGCTCGACGACCTCGACGTCAACGTGATCGGAGTGCCCAAGACCATCGACAACGATCTCAACGCCACCGACTACACCTTCGGCTTCGACACCGCGCTCAACATCGCTATGGAGGCGATAGACCGGCTGCACACCACGGCCGAGTCGCACCACCGGGCGCTGATCGTCGAGGTGATGGGCCGTCACGCCGGGTGGATCGCCCTGCACGCCGGACTGGCCGGTGGCGCCAACGTGATCCTCATCCCCGAGCAGCCCTTCTCCATCGAGCGCGTCTGCTCCTACGTCGAGAGCCGGTTTCAGTCGCAGTACGCGCCGATCGTCGTGGTCGCCGAGGGGGCGACTCCGGACGGCGAAGACGGGCTGAACTCCTCGGCCGAGCTCGACGCCTTCGGTCACGTGCGCCTCGGCGGCATCGGCGACTGGCTGGGCAAGCAGATCGAGGCCCGCACCGGTAAGGAGGCCCGGACCACCGTGCTCGGCCACATCCAGCGCGGGGGCACCCCGACCGCATTCGACCGCGTGCTGGCCACCCGGTTCGGGCTGCACGCCATCGACGCCGTCCACGACAAGGACTGGGGTCAGATGGTCGCCCTGCGCGGCACGAACATCGTGCGGGTCTCCCTGGCCGCGGCCACCGAGACGCTCAAGACCGTCCCGCCGGAGTTCTACGCCGAGGCCGAGGTCTTCTTCGGCTGAGGCCGGTCCGGCAACGGATCAGCCCGCTTCGTGTGATCGGCGAACCCGCATCGTGCGGCATCTGGGCCACGGTCGTGGCGCTGCCGTCTCCTGCGCTGAGGTACTCGACCGCACGGCTGATCCGCATCTCGGTGCGATACCGGCTCAGCGTCCGCCCGGTGCGCTCGCGGAAGATGCGGCTCAGGTGATGCGGCAAACACGCCAGAT
>JBDUAD010000024.1:0-28634 GCA_040004775.1 bacterium
GTCCGGGACGCCACTGTCCGGGACGCCACTGTCCGGGACGACACTGTCCGGGACGAGGAGAAGCCAATTTCCGTGGGCGGCAGCGGCCGCCGTCGCCAGCCTGCTCGTGCTGTTGCTGGCGGCCAGCCCGTTGCTGCGGCCGGCCGGCAGTGATCACGTGGCGCCGGTGGCGGTGGCCGCGGCGCCGTCGCCGGGTGTCCGGTCAGCCCCTCGTTCCGGTGCTTCTTCCTCGGCCCGTTCCACACGGCCGGCGCCTCCGGCCAGTGCCACGCGACGCTCGCCGCGACCGCAACCGGTTACGGCACCCACGCTCAGTGCGTTCGGCGATTCGGTGCTGCTGGGTGCGCGCGATGCCCTGACCCGGCTCTCGCCGAAGACCAGCGTCGACGCAGTGGAAGGGCGCCAGGCCCTGGTCGTCCTCGATGATGTCGTGACCGCCCATCAACGGCACGCGCTGGCCCAGGTGGTGGTCATCCACACGGGCAACAACGGCGTCATCGACCCCGAGCAGCTGGAGTCGACCCTGTCCGCGCTGGCCGACCGGCGCCGCGTCGTCCTGCTGACCGACCGCGTGGCCCGCGACTGGCAGGACCGGAACAATCGCATCATCAAGCACGCCGCCGGCCGGTACGCCAACGTGCGACTGGTGGACTGGCACGAAATCGCCGGGGACCACCCGCAGTGGTTCTACAGCGACGGGCTGCACCTCAAGCCGGACGGCGCTGCGGCCTACGCCGCGCTGATCAGCGCCGCGGCCCGAGTGCCCTGAGCGGGCGTGCCCTGAGCGGGCGTCGTTCGGTCACTGTTCGCGGCGCTGCAGCTCGCACGGTCCGACGTGCTGGGCCGGCAGCAGGCACGTGCGCCCGGTCCGCAGGTTGATCGTGCCGCAGAAACCCTCCGCGGCTATTGCTTCGTCGACGTTGGTGTTGTGGACGTCGTTGCGATCGGTGATGACGGCGGTCTGGCTGTCCGGGGACATATCGCCTGCTCCTTAGTCGGGCTCGGCGGCACTTGTGGGCGTCACTTCAATACGGAGGACTTGTAGATCCGCGTCCGGACGGATCAAGCCGGACGGAGTGTGCGCTTCGCTGCGCGGCGTACGCGGCCCAAGGAAACGCCGCGTCGAGCGCTGCTGTCAAGGTCGATCGGCTACAGCGTGGTGAGGAGTTCGCTGAGCGTCTGGTCGACCCGCCCGAGCGCCACCGATAGGTGACCCTGGCCGTCCTCCAGATGGGCCACCACGCCCGGCACGTGCTCGGCCAGCCAGCGACCGTGGGCGAAGGGAACCATGAGATCGAGCTCGCCCTGCCACAGGAACACCGGCACCGCGATGTCAGCCAGCTCGAAACCTCAGGGCGCGACGAAGGCCAGGTCGTCCTCGAGCCAGCCTTCGATCCCGCGGCGCAGAGCCTCGGCGAAGCCGGCGGCCAGGTCCTCGCCGAACTCGTCGGACAGAACGTCGACGTCGACGGGCGGGAGCAGCCCGCGCATCTGCTGGGCGATCGTGGCCGGGTCCGGGCCCTGCAACTCCTCGGCCGCCGAGCGGAGGAACTCCCGCAACGGTGTCTCGCCCCGCGCGGCCGCACCGAACTCTTCGACGTCGCCCTCGCCCATGCCGGCCACGAAGTTCAGTCCCTCGCCGTCGAACGGTCCGACACCGGCGATGACCAGCGCACCGGCCACCCGCTGGGGAAGGGCGGCCGCGGTGGCCAGCGCGTGCGGCCCGCCGCCGGACCAACCGGCCACCAGGCACCGAGGCCCGTTCACGTAGTCCAGGACCGCGCGGACGTCGTCGACGGCGTCGGCTACCGACCGGCCGGGGTTGGGGCTCGACCCGCCGTAGCCCGGGCGGGAGTACGTGACCAGCCTCAGCCCGCGTTCGCCGGCCGCGCGCAGCAGGAAGCGGAACGGGACTGCCGATCCGGCGTGCCGTGGTGGAACAGCAGCGGCATCGCGTCGTCCGGCCCAGATACGGAGACGGCCAGGGCGCGCCCGTCGGAAAGCTTGATCACCGCCACCGCCGCGATCCTGCCAGGCGGGGCCATGGCGGTGCGGCCAGGTGACAAGTCACGTGTTCGGCGATCAGGGAAACTCGGGTCCAGACTGGCGACGTTCACCCCGCACTTGATCGGGCAATATTTCTCGTCGCACTGACACCGTTGAGACGTGTACACCAAGCAGGACCGCCGTAGTGCCGCCGGCGCCGTCCTCCATGAGAGCGGAGAACCCGATGCCCGCGACATTCGTGCTCCAAAGCAACAGCCTCGGCGACTTCTACTTCTCCCTTCAGGACGAGGACGGGGAGACGGTGGCCAGCAGCGAGATCTACGACTCGCGCGAGGCCGCGCTGAACGGTATTGAGGCGGTTCGGCGCAGCGCCGCCACGGCGACGGTCGACGACCAGACGGCCTGAGCCCGTCGGCTGCGGCGGTCTTGATGCCGACGTTGCTACGGTCCTTGCTGCGATTCAGCAGGTGACCGGTGCGAGCTGGTCGATCGCGACCCGAGCGATGGTTGCGGCTCCGCGCCTGTCGACTCTGCGGCGTCCGTCGGCGAAGACGACGGCTCCGCCGGTGGTCAGCGCCAGGTCCAACCCGACCGGCAGGGCGACCGTCCGCCCGGTGCGGGTGTCGAGGGCCACACCGGCTTCGGCGTAGGACACGGAGACGAGGAATGGTCCGACGATCCGGGCGCCGAGGGGAGCGGCCGGCGCTGCGGTGGTCGTGACCGCGTCGTGCGGGTTCCAGGCCAGAAGGCGGGTGGACGCCCGCGCCCCGGTGAGCCAGCGCAGGGTGGCGCCGTCCGAGGTGAACCACCGCCCGACTCGGACTGCGTTGAGGCTCGCGGGCAGTCGACCGAACGGGCCGGCGGTGACGGTTTCGTCCACACCCAGGGTGGTGCCGGGTGCCGGGTTGGGAGCAGTCAGGATCAGAAGGCCGGCGTCGGTGACCACGAGCCGGTCGACGTCGGCCACCGGGTAGTCGCGGCGATCTCCCGTGCCGCCGAGCGGTTGGGCGACCAGGGTCTCGTGGCGCGTGTTGGTCAGTCGGTGCTCCACCCAGTAGGCGGTGTCTCCAGCGACCACGGGCGCTGCGTCGATGACCAGATTGCCGGCGATCCGCTCCTCGGAGCTCAGCTCTCGCACCGTGGCCAGCTGGCGCGACGAGCGGTTCCAGGCCAGGACCGCATAGTCGGTCGAGTCCGACAACAGGCCGAAAGCCACCCAGCGGCCGGAGACCGCCGAGTCCGGGCTGACGCTGGGATGCTCCGCTCGACCGGCCGACGGTGACCACACGGTCGTTCGCCGGCCGTCGGCATCGACCAGGGCCAGCTCGTCGGTACCCTCGCCGGTCTGGTGCATGAGGAAGGTGCCGTCCGGGCCGCTGCCCACCGCAGCGTTGGCCGGATGGTCGACGCCGACAGTTCCGGCGGCGATTGCCGTCTTCCACTGGGCGGGCAGAGCGCAGCTCGCCGGGTTCTCCTGCGGGTCGACCGCCGACACCGCGGTGGTCGGCGCCGGCCCAATACCGTCCTCGCGATGGTCGCGCCACGAGGGCGCGGCGAAGGCCAGAGCACCGGCAACCACGAGGATCACGGCGGCCGCGGCCACGGCGATGAGCAGCCGGGGCCGCTCCTCCGGCCGCCCGTCTGCCGGCAGGTCGAGGATGGGGATCACCGGAGCTCGATCGTCGTCGTACGCCCGGGCCGCGAGGGTGGCCCGTTGCCGCTGCTCGACGTCGCTCTCGTCGTGCGCGCGCCTCACCGGCACTCCCCGGCTGGGTCGATGGCCAGAGCCCCTGGTTCGGCCGTCGGCGTCGGTGTCGGTGTCGGTGCGGGTGTGGGTGTCGCGACGATGGAACTCATCGGCCACGCCCCCTCTGCCAACCAATCGGATGGCATCCGGCCGGTTGTCTCCTCACCGCGCGCACAAGCGACCGCGTTTCGGTATACGGCGCTCATACTCCTCTCACGCCGGTGCCGACGGACCGTCGCACCCGGCCGGGACGAATCGCAGAACCCGGCGGCAAGGCTCGGCTACCCCTGAGCCCGTTCTCGGTCCGGGGCGACCCACCCCACCGACGCGCAGTCCAAGCGCATGGAACAGGCCAAGGACCTCATCTGCAGCGGGCTGCGAGCCGCCCGGGCCGGCGTCACCATCAGCCGGCCCGGTGTCCTGGTCGACGAGCGCTACGGCGGCGCGGTGGTCGAGCGCGCCGCCCCGACGCTGTCGTTCTCGCCGTCCCGATCGAGTCGAGCCTCTACGACCGCGATGTGCGTCCGGACCTGGTGGTCCGGGTGATTGCCGACCACCAGCGCGCGGGAGTCGAGCCCGAGCTCTGGAAGGTCGGGGGCCTGGACACCGCCGACGCCGCTCGCTACGTGGCCGACCAGGCCCGCGCCGATGGGCGCGACGCCGACGTGATTGTCCTCGTCGGGACGCACCGGCCGAGCGACTGCAGCGCTGGCTCGACGTCGCGGCCGGCGTCGAGGTCTTCGTGGGCTTCGCCGTCGGGCGCAGCATCTGGGAGGACACCATCCGCGGCTGGGTCGCCGGTCGACTCAACGACGACGCGGCGATACAAGAGGTTGCCGACGCCTACCTCGGGTTCGTCACCCGATGGAGCAACGCCGGGCGACCGCGGCCGGATACTGGCTCCCACTGTCCATTGACCTCGCGTGTGGTCAGCGGTAGGACTGCCTGCGTCGGCTGTCCTTTGGTTGCCGCAGGAGGTTCATCATGGCTCCTCGTTGTCGCCGGTTGTTTCGACTGCTCGCCGCGAGCACCTTGCTAGTGGGGATGTTGTCGGTCGCTGCTCCCGCCGATGCGCGTGCCGGCGCACTGTGCCTCCCGGTGCACTTGACCGGTGTCGGCCAGGACCAGGGGCCCGACGCCCAGGGCAACCTGGTGACCACGGCGACCATCTCCTTCGCCGGCTTTCCCATCGGCACGACGCGAGCCTCCTTCACCCCGAGCGGACCTCCGACCGGTGGCGTGCTGGCGTTCACCGGGCCGATCGTCTTCACCCCGAGCGGGAGCACGGCCACCGTGACCGCCACCGTCGCCGGATCCGTCGACCTGGCCACCGGGACGTTCCAGGCCACCTCGACCTCGGTCACGGCGGCGGGCGTGCCCTTGGTGGTGTCCGGCGCACTTACCTTCCGTGGTACCGAGAATCTGAGCACCGGCGCGTTCACCGAGACCATCACCGGCCGGCTCTGCGTCAACCGACGCTGAGGCGTACGCCCAGTAAGTGGCGGAGCGCTCTCTCACGCGTCGGCCGGCCGCCGGTCGTACACGTCGTCGCGCAGCTCGATGCCGGCGTCGGCCAATACGCGCCACACGAACTGCCGCTTGTCGGCCGTACTTCAAGCAACTCGGGCCGATGCCCGTCGCACCGAGTGACGGGCAAGGTTAAGACCGGCCGTGGTACACCGCCTCCACGTTGTTGCCGTCGGGGTCGCGCACGAACGCCGCGTAGTAACCCGGGTGGTACTGCGGCCACCGTTGCGGCTCGTACAGCACGTCGGCGCCGGTGCTCACCGCGGCGGCGAAGAACGCGGTGACCGCCGCCTCGTCCGACGCGGTGAAGGCGATGTGGGACTCCCGGAAGCCGGTTCCGAAGCGGTGGGGCCCGAGCCAGAACATCGGCTCGCTGACCCCGAAGCCGATCGCGTCGTCGTCGATCAGGCGGTGTGCGCCCAACGGGGCCAGCACCGCGTCGTAGAAGGCCGCGCTGGTGTCGAGATCGGAACACTGCAGGGCGATGTGGTCAAGCATGGGCGCAATTGGAGCACACGCCGGCGTCAGTTTGGCTCGCGTCAGGCGCGCTCCTCGGCGACGCTGTTACCGCCGTCGACGACGAGGACGTGGCCGGTCACGTAGGACGACGCCGGTGCGGCGAGGAAGGCGATCACCGCGGCCACCTCGTCCGGTTCGGCGCTGCGCCGCATCGGGGTCAGCAGGCCCTGCCGCTGCTCGTCGGGCGTCTGCGAGCCGGTGGCGATCCAACCCGGAGCGACGGTGTTCACCGTGATGGACCGGGCGGCGAGATCCACGGCCAGGGCCCGGGTCAGGCCGGTCAGCGCGGCCTTGGCCGCGGCGTAGACCGGGTCGTTGCGCATGGCCATGACCGGGCCGGTCACGCTGCCCACCATCACGATCCGCCCGGCCGGACCGGTGATCAACGGCAGTACTGCGCGAGTGGTCAGGAACGCGGTGTCGAGGTTGCGGGCGAGGCCGGCCCGCCAGATCTCCGGCGAAACGTCCTCGAGTGGGCCGTCCTCCATGCCGGGCTGGCTCACCGACACCATGCCAGCGTTGTTGACCACTATGTCCACCCGCGACCAACGCTGGTGAGCCTGGTCGGCGACCCGTGCAGCCTGCTCCGGATCGGTCAGGTCGGCCACGGCGGCCGCAGCCTCGACGTCCTCGGCCTGTAGCTCGTGGACCCGCTGGTCAATGCGATCGGTCGTGGCGGTCAGCAGTACGGCGGCACCGAGGCGGCCCAGCAGCCGGGCGGTCGCGAAACCGATGCCGGTCTTGCTCCCGGCGCCGGTGACCACCGCGACCTTCCCGCTCAGGTCGAACGGCGAACGCCACGCGGACGAGGAGGAGGAGCCGACGGGGGGCACTCCGGCATAGTGCCCGATCGTCGCACGGAGGACGTCGGGCGTTGCCGATCGGCCGTCGCCCGGCCGCTGCGGACCTCCACCGCGAGCACGGCCAGCAGACCGAGCACGATCCACAGGTCGGCCACGTTGCCGCGCCCGCCGTCCGGGCTGGGCAGGAAGTCGACCACGCCGCGCTCGCTGCCCGGTGCGCTGAACCGATGCAGCCCCAGCCGGTCCAACAGGTTGCTGGCCAGACCGGCCACCACTGCGGTCGCCCCCGCCACCCGCACCGAGGGCTGCAGTCGCAGCAGTAACCGGCCGCCCAGAGCCAGGGTCACCAGGCCGAGGACGTCGAGCACCGCGCCGCTCACCGGCGCCGAGTACCACGAGCGGATCGTCGGCCCGAGCAGGATGTATCCGCCGGTGTTGATCAGCGTTTGGTCGTAGTGCCGCCAGGCCGACCACTTGGTGAGCTGATCGGAGACCAGCACGGCGGCCACGACGAGGGCCAGCGACCGGCGCCGAGCGACATCGGCCCACCCTCTACGCCGGCAGCCGGGCACGCCTTCACGCTAACGCGCCGTGCGCAATCGCCTCAGCCGGGCATGATCGGCACAAGCCGGCCGCGAAGACCATGGACAATCGCGGCCATGGTGGAGCCGTCGCCCCAATCCGAACCGTCCAGCGCCCGCACCCGGGTGCGTCGCGAACCCCACCGTGGCGTCTACGACCGGGCGGCTATCGCCGCTGTCCTCGACGCCGGCCTGGTCTGCCACCTGGCCTTCGTCCATGACGGTCAGCCGTTCGCCGTACCCACGCTGCACGCCCGCGTCGGCGACGTCGTCTACGTCCACGGCTCGGCGGCCAGCCGGGCACTGCGCACCTTGAGAGCCGGTGCCCCGGCCGCTATCACCGTCACGCTGATCGATGGCGTGGTGCTGGCCCGCAGTGTGTTCGAGCATTCGATCAACTATCGCAGCGTGGTCGTCCTCGGCTCGTTCACCGAGGTCGAGGATGTGGCCGCCAAGCGGGCCGCCCTGCACGCGTTCACCGAGAAGTTGGTACCCGGCCGGTGGGACGAGGCCCGCCCGCCATCGGAGCAGGAGCTGGCGGCCACCTCAATCCTGGCCCTGCCGTTCACCGAGGCGTCGGCCAAGATTCGCTCGGGGCCGCCCGAGGACGGCGACGGCCCGGACGGGGACCTGGCGATCTGGGCCGGGGTGGTGCCGTTGCGTGCGGCCTGGGGTGAGCCGCAGGCCGATCCGGATCTACGGGTCGACGTACCGGTGCCGGACAGCGTGCGTCGACTGGTTGCCAACGCTCCGTTCTAGAACATCGCCGTTCTAGGACATCGCCGCCTGGCCGCGCGGGCTGTGGTCGGGGAAGGAAAGCGTGCCGGTGTCGACGACGTCGCTGGCGATGGTGCTCAGCTTGCGGTTGCTGTTCTGGCTGGCGATCCGAAGCAGGTCGAAGGCCTGATCGCGGTTCACCTTGTACGTGGCCATGAGGATGCCCATGGCCATGCCGATCTCGCGATTGCTGGTCAGTGCGCGCTCCAGGTTGGCCGCCCGTTCACGGGCGAGCACCCCGGCCATGGCGAGCGCTCCGTGGGTGGCCAGCAGCATGCCGACGGTCAGCGAGGAATCGGTGAACGCGTCGGCCTCGCGCGAGTACAGGTTGACCCCGGCGCTGAGATCACCGCCCTCGACGACCATGCGGATCGACAACACGCTCACGACGCCGACCGATTCGAACGCGCGCGGGCCGAACTCGTTCCACCGCGCGTCGCTGCGCAGGTCGCCGGAGGCGAAGACGCTGTCGCGTACTACGGCGTCCACGCACGGCCCACTGTTCAGCTCGTACTGCAGGAGGTCAGCGGCCAACGCGGCGTCGTCGGTGGACGCCGCAGTCACAAAGGCCTCGCCCAGACCCCGGGTGATGCTGGCCATCTGCGTGCCCGGGATGGTGCCGACGGCAACGGAGGCGATGGCGCCGAAAGCTCCAGTGGGGTCGGTATGACTGAGCACCTGGTGACCCAGGTCCGTGTACAACTCGGCCAGGCGACGAGGGGTCAACGCGGTCGTCATGGCGACGAAATGGACGGCGACGAAATGGACGGCATGGCGCAGCCTCCACGAACCGTTGGTCGCGGTCCACGGAAGCAGGACGATCACACGACGGGCGTCGGCGCTGGTTTAGCCGTAAATCGGTCCCGCACCGCGGGACATAAGCCGAGCCTAGTCCTCTACCCGCGTGGATCGGCGGTGTTCCCGAGCGCCCCATAGCCCCGGCCGGGGCCGGCTTCCTCCGGGCGATCCTGCAGGCGCAGCACGCAACATTTCGGACCGCCGCCGGCCTTGGCGAACTCGTCGTACTCGACAGGGAGCACCCGGTACCCGTGATCGGCGACGGCCGCAGCGAGGCGGTCGGCCGCGGCGCACAGCACGACGCTGCCGCCGTCGCTGATCATGTTGAGGCCGAGCACGGCGGCGTCGCCTTCCTCGGCGAGTATCGCCTCGGGGAAGCGCTCGGCCAGCGCCGCATTGCTGCGCGCATCGAACGCGCCGGGAAAGTAGGCCACGGTGTCGGCGTCGAGTACGGCGAGCGCAGTGTCGAGGTGGTAAAAGCGCGCATCGACCAGGGTCAGCTCGACGACGGGCAGGTCGAAGTAGTCGGCCACCTCTGCGGCCGCGGCCGTGTCGGAGCGGAAGCCGTTGCCGGCCAGCAGGACCTCGCCGGCCAGCAGGAAGTCTCCTTCGCCCTCGTTGAGGTGAATCGGGCGCCGGACGTCGGCGTAGCCCAGTTCGGCCAGCGCGACGGCGAAGTGCTCGGCCTCCTCGGCTCGCTGGGCGAAGCGGAAGCGGGGCGCCATGGCCCGGTCGCCGATGACGATCCCTCCGTTGGCCGCGAACACCAGATCCGGAAGCCCCTGAGCCGCCGGCATCTCGACCACGGTGTGTCCGAGACCGCTGAGAGTGGCCCGCAGCGCGTCCCACTGCCGGCCGGCTCGGCCGGGGTCCACGCCGGTGCCGGGTCGCATCCAGGGGTTGATCGCGTAGGCGACGTCGAAGTAGGTCGGCGGGCACATCAAGAACCGCCGCGCGGACGCGGTGGCGGCCACGGACCCCGCTCGTCCTTCGAAAGCAGCGTCGACCTCGGCCGCGACGCCGACCTCAGCGGCGGCGATGGGGGACGGCTGGGGACCGGCCACATCAGCTCCTCGAGCAGGGGCGCCACAGGACGCCCGGCCGGCGTCCGTGGCGTCGGGATCCAGCTGGCGGAAGGGCGTCGCCGCCAGACAGATGAAAGGCGGCGGGTTTGGGTACCGGCGCGGCCAGGGCTCCCACCGCCCGGCCGACCGTACGGGAGCCGATCGCCGGCGCGTCGACCGGACCCGTCGCGGCCCCTTTTACTAGGCCACCCCCGGATCGTTACTCGACCGGTCACGTACTGTCGTTAACAAAGCTGAAACACGCCCATGGACGTCGTTGCCGGACCGACTGGAGTGCCTGGTGTTGCTTCCCGCCGCGCGCGGCCCGCTGACCGGCTGGCTGTCCACCGTCCTTGGCGAACCGCCGGCGAGGCTGGCGCCGACCGGATCCCTTCGCCCGGCTGAGGCCGAGGACGAGGACCGCCAGCTCGCGCTCTGGGTGCTGTACGAGCTGCACTACCGCGGCTTCGACGACGTGGACCCGGGGTGGGAGTGGAACCCGTCGCTGCTCACGGTGCGAGCCGAACTGGAGGAACGCTTCGCCCAAGACCTGACCGAGCAGGTGCCGCCGCCCGCCCTGGACGATCGCCCGATCGCCGCCCAGTTGGTGGACCTCGTCCGCGCCGACGAGGGGCCGCCGCTGTCGCGCTACCTGCAGACCCATGCCACCCGCGAGCAGTACGAGCAGTTCGTGACGCTGCGCTCGGTGTATCACCTGAAGGAGGCCGACCCGCACAGCTGGGCGATTCCGCGCTTGTCCGGCCGGGCGAAGTCCGCGCTCATGGAGATCCAGGCTGACGAGTACGGCGCCGGGTCGCCGGCGCACATGCACTCGGAGCTCTTCCGTGCCACCATGCGCGGCCTGGGCCTGGACGACACCTACGGCGCCTATGTCGGGCAGGCGCCGGCGTTCACGCTGGCGGTCAGCAACCTGATCTCGTTCTTCGGCCTGCACCGCGAACGGCGCGGCGCCTTGGTCGGCCACCTGGCTGCGTTCGAGATGACGTCGTCGCTGCCGAACCGTCGCTACAGCCGCGGACTGGCCCGGTTGGGCGCCGACACCGGAACCCGGCGCTTCTACGACGAGCACGTCACCGCCGATGCCCTGCACGAGCAACTGGCCGCGCACGACCTGTGCGGCGGCCTGGTCGAGGCCGAACCGCAGTTGGCCCCCGATGTCCTCTTCGGTGCGGCCTGCGCGCTGTACGTGGACAATCGCTTCGCCGGTGCCGTCCTCAGCGCATGGGAGGAGGGTCGCAGCCCGTTGCTGGCCACGGACGGCGACGTCCTGGCGCTGGCCGCCGACGCCGGTTGACCGGCGCACGGAGCGTCCTTTGACCGGTCTGCGACTCGGGTACATCCTGCCCATCCGCAGCGGCTCCACCGCCGGCGACGACGAGCTGACTGGTTACCTCAGCGCGCTGAGCGGCTGGCTGCCCGTGATCGTCGTCGACGGCTCGGATCCCGAGATCTTCGCGGAGCGGGCGGCGCGCTGGCGAGAGGTGGTGCGGCACGTAGCTCCCGATCCGCGATGGTCCTTCGCCAACGGCAAGGTCAACGGCGTGCTGACCGGCCTAGGGTTCGCCGAGGCGCAGGCCGTCGTGGTGGCCGATGATGACGTCCGCTACGACCGGACCGGGCTTGTCCGGATGTCCGAGCTCCTCGCCGATGTCGACGCGGTCGTGCCGCAGAACTACTTCGCGCCCGCCCCGTGGCACGCGCAGTGGGACTCCGCCCGGAGCTGTCTGAACCGGTTGACGCCGCACGGTGACTTTCCCGGCACGATCGGCCTCCGCCGGGCGGCCTGGATGGTCGAGTCCGGTTACGACGGCGACGTGCTGTTCGAGAACCTCGAGTTGTTGCGCACCGTTCAGGCGCACGGGGGCCGGGTGCACATCGCCCGGGACGTGTTCGTGCGCCGGCTGCCGCCCACTACCCGTCACTTCCTCGGCCAGCGGGTCCGACAGGCCTACGACAGCCAGGCCCAGCCTCTCCGGCTGGCTATGGAACTGGCCGTCCTGCCCCTGCTGGTCGTGGCCGCGACGCGACGGCCGCGAGCGTTGCCCGTGGCCGCAGCCGCGGTGATGGCCGGGGCCGAGGCGGGCCGACGCCGGAGCGGAGGACGGACGGTACTGCCCGCCGCCGCGACCGGGCTCGCGCCGCTGTGGGTACTGGAGCGCGCGGTGTGCAGCTGGGTCGCCCTGGCTCTGCGCCTGGCGTTCGGAGGAGTGCAGTACTCCGGGCGCCGGATCCGTGTCGCGGCCCACTCGGTGCGGTGGCTACGCGCTCACCGCGCAGACGTCAGGCCGAGCGCAGACCAGCCAGCTTGTGCGTCCCGTCGCAGAACGGCTTGAGCGCCGAGCGACCGCACCGGCACAGGGCCACCGCCCGGCCGCGGTGCTCGATGACCTCGCCGTCCACGGTCCGGATCTCGAACGAGCCGCGCAGGATCAACGGTCCGTCCGGATACGCGGTTACCGACGCACTGGGTTCGTCGTCGGGTTCGGCGGTCACGGGCGCTCGCAATCGGGTGAGTAGATGAGCGGCGTCCGGGTCGGACCGTCCAGGTGAAGGGTATCGAGCTCTCATCGCGCCCGCCCGGATGCCGGAGCGTCATGCTGGTGCGGTGAGCTCGGTATTCCCGTCGCCTCTGTGGGACGTCGTGGTGGTGGGAGCGGGTCCGGCCGGTGCCAGTGCGGCCCGGTCGGCGGCGGTCGCCGGTGCACGAGTGCTCCTCCTCGAGCGCGAACGGCTGCCCCGATACAAGTTGTGCGGCGGCGGACTGCTGCAGGTGTCGATCGACAACCTTCCGCCCGGCCTGGCCGTGCCCCGGCGCGCCGAGGTCCGCGAGGTGTCGTTCAGCCACCGTGGCGGTTCCGTGCGGCGACGGCGGGCTCGCGCACCGGTCATGGCGATGGTCTACCGCGCCGAGTTCGACCTGGCGCTCGTCGACGCCGGCCGGGCGGTCGGCGTCGAGGTGCGCGACGGTTGCGGGGTCCGGGAGCTGGTGGCCGAGGGCGACGTCGTGCGGGTGGGGACCGCCTCGGGCAACGTGCGAGCGCGAGCCGTGGTGGGTGCCGACGGCAGCGCCGGGCGCACCGCGCGCTTCGTCGAGCCGCACTTCGAGCAGGTGGACCTGGGCCTGGAGGTCGAGCTCGCCCTGACCCCCGCCGAGCAGGAGCGCTGGCGCCAGCGGGTGCACTTCGACTGGGGCCCCATCCCCGGCTCCTACGGCTGGGCGTTCCCCAAGGGTGGGCAGCTGACGGTCGGAGTGATCCTCGACCGTCGACGCGGCGGAGCGGCCAAGGACTACCTGACCACGCTGGTCGACGCCCTCGGTCTTGCTTCTGCGCCAGAGGTCTCCGGCGGCGGCCACCTCACCCACTGCCGGGGCGACGGGTCCCGGCTGGGCCGCGGCCGCGTGCTCCTCGCCGGCGACGCTGGCGGCCTGCTGGAGCCGTGGACCCGCGAGGGCATCTCCTTCGCTCTGCGCTCCGGGCTTCTGGCCGGCGTGAGTGCGGCGCGGATGGCGGCCGGTGACGGCCCGACGACCGAGGTCGCGCGATACACCGCCGAGGTCGAGGCCACGCTGGGCCGGGAGATGCGCGCCGGTCGCACGTGCCTGCACGCCTTCGCCCGCTGGCCGGTCCTGTTCCACTTGGGCCTGGCGCACACCCGTCCAGGCTGGGTCGCCTTCCAGCGCCTGGCCACCGGCCGCACGACGTTCCCCCGGCTGGTCGGCCACCGAGTGGTGGGCGGCGCTCTCGGCCTGGCCGAACGCTGAGGCGTCACTGGCACCGTCACGCCGCGAGTCCCGCCGCCGCAGCCTGGCCTGAGCCGGGGCCGTGACGGCGGGCCGTCCGCGATGTCTGGCGCGATGTTTGACCGGAGGTTGCCGGGCGGGTGATCGCCGGGCGGGTGATCGCCGGGCGGGTGATCGCCGGTCAGGCGGCCTGCGGGTCCTCGCGGCGAGTGGCCGCGCGCTGCTGCTCCCCGGCGAAGGAGCTGATCACCACCAGGACGCCGGTGACCGCGGGAATCACCCACTGCAGGGCGGTCAGCCGCTGCTGGGCCTGGGCGACCGAGGACGGCGTGCGCCAGTTCGGCGTGGTGGCGTCCTCCACGGGCACGTCGGAGTACTTCGACACCCGCCGGCCCTCGACCCGGGCGTACGCCGTCGCGCCCAGTGCCACGGCGGTCAGACCGGTCTTGACCGCCGACATGGCGCCCACGCCC
Source organism: bacterium (assembly GCA_040004775.1). Taxonomy (GTDB): domain Bacteria; phylum Actinomycetota; class Actinomycetes; order Mycobacteriales; family Jatrophihabitantaceae; genus JALZBL01. The sequence continues at coordinate 14,060 of JBDUAD010000024.1, forward strand.
TTCTGACGGCCGATGCGCTCCTGATTACCGAGCAACTGGCCCACGCTGCCGGCCAGATGAGCCCCGATGGCCGCCGCGTTGACCGGCGTCCAGCGGTCCCATCCGGCATTGACCACCGCGCCGGTCGACGAGTCGCTGCCCGCCTCCTTGGCGGCCGGGTTCAACGCGACGGCGTTGGCCAGGGTGCCGCCGAACCAGGCGGCCAGTCCTACGTCGTGCAGGGAACGGGAAACGGTGTTGCCGACCATCACAGCTCCTCGTGGCTCATCAGTAGGGATCGGACGTTCGACGTTACGTCGGAGCGTCAACGCTCTCCGCGCGGGGTCCGAAGTCACCGCACTTCACTGCGGAGTACCCGCTTAGGGGCCCGGGCCGCGCCGGTCCACCAAAGGAGGTGGTGCTCAGCCGACCGGCGTCAGCTCCCGCGCGGCAGCGGTGTCAGGGGTCACCGAAGGCGGGGCGGCCTCGGCGAGGCCGATCCGCCGGTGCAGCCGGGCTAGCGGAGCCGGTGCCCACCAGTTGAGGTCGCCGGCCAGACGCATGAACGCCGGCACGAGGACCCCGCGGACCAGCGTGGCGTCGATGACGATGGCCAGGGCGGTGCCGATGCCGAACAGCTGCAGGAAGCTGACCGAGCTGGTGGCGAAGGCCAGGAACGTCACCGACAGCAGAGCGGCGGCGGTGGTGATGATGCGTCCGGTACGGGCCAGTCCGGCCGCCACCGCCTCGCGGTTGTCCAGTCCCCGGTCGTGCTCCTCCTTGATCCGCGAGAGGAGGAACACCTCGTAGTCCATCGACAGCCCGAAGGCGATACAGAACAGCAGCACCGGCATCGAGGTGTTGATCGGCCCGGGGGTGAAGCCCAGCAGTCCCGACAGGTGGCCGTACTGGAACATCCACACATTGACGCCGAACACCGCGGACAGGCTAAGGACATTGAGCACCAGTGCCTTCACCGGTAGCACCACGCTGCCGGTGAAGAGGAACAACAGCACGAGGGTGCTCACCGCGATCCAGAGCGCGGCCCAGGGCAGGCCGCCGGCGATCGCCGACTTCGAGTCGACCAGGTCGGCCGGAGCGCCACCGACGAGAACCCGACTGCCGGACAGGGCGTCGAGCCCGCGGATGTCGGTGACCAGCGCCTGGCTGGCCGCCGAGGAACCGTCGGTCGGGCCGTCGACCAGCAAATATTGCGCTCCGGACCGGGTGAACCGGGCCGGACCGCCACCGCGGCCGGGGCTGCGCGCGCCGTCGGTCCAGGTGCCGCCGGCGCCCTGCACCGAGGACACCCCGGACAGGGTCGACACCTGCCGTGCGTAGTCGGCCACCGCGGCGTCGGTCGGCGAGCCCTCGATCACCGCGAAGGTGGCCGAGGCGGCGCTGGCGTCGAACTGCGTCCGCAGCGCATCTCCGACCTGCCGGCTGACGTTCGACGTGGGCAGGACGCGGTCGTCGGGCGTGGCGAAACGGATGTGCAGAAACGGAGCGCCGGCCACCAGCAGGACGCCGATCACCGGAACCGCGGCGACGAGGGGCCGTCGCAGGACCAGCTCGGCCGTCCGGCGCCAGAACGGGCTCTCGGCCGACGCCGGCGCGACCGGACGGCGCCGGCGGACCCGGCCGGCGTTGACCTTCGGACCGAGCGTGGCGAGCAGCGCCGGCAGCGTGACGATGGCGGCCAGCATCGCGACCACGACTACACCGATGCCGGCGTAGGCGAAGGAGCGCAGGAAGTAGAGGGGGAACACCAGCATCGCGGCGAGCGCGACGGCCACCGTGGCCGAGGAGAAGACCACCGTCCGCCCGGCGGTGGCCAGGGTGCGGGCAACGGCGTCCTCGGTGCTGCGACCGGCGGCCAGTTCTTCGCGGAAGCGGTTGACGATGAGCAGTGAGTAGTCGATGGCCAAGCCCAGTCCGAGCGCGGTGGTCAAGTTGATCGAATAGGTCGACACGTCGGTCAGGTGGCCCAGCACGTCGAGCACCGCGAACGCCCCGGCGATCGCCATGACGCCGACCCCGAGGGGAAGTAGCGCGGCCACGACGCTGCCGAACGCCAATATGAGCAGCAGCAGGGTCAGCGGGATGGCCACGCCCTCGGCCAGGGCCAGGTCCTTGCCGATCTGGGTGGTGAGGTCGTCGCCGACACCGAGGGCACCACCGGCACGCACGCGGATCGGGCCGCTGTCGCTGCTGACGTCGGCGATCACCGTCGTCGCGGTGGCCGCGGCCGCGTCGTCGTCGCCGGCGACGTGCACGGCAACGAGAGCGGCGCTGCGGTCACGACTGACCAGCGCGGGATTGGCGGTGTCCCAATAGGACTCCACCGAGTCGACGCCGGCCTCGGCGCGCAGCCGCTCATTCAGCTGCCGGGCCGCGGTGGTCACGGACGGGTCCTGCAGCGTCCCGGCCTTCGGCGTCACGAGCAGCACAAGATTGCTCTGGCCGCCGAAGCGGTCGTCGAGCAGCTGGCGAGCTTGGCTCGAGTCGGACTTCGGGTCGTCGAAGCCCGCGGTCTTGAGCACGCCGAATGTCCCGGCGGCCAAGACGGCGAACAGGACGACGGTGGCTGCAGATACGACGAGGACGAGGCGGCGGCGTCGGATGACGAGCGAGGCCAGGCAAGCAAACATTGATCGGCTCCGAAAAGTGGCGTGCACCGGACGTTATGTGAACAGTGTTCACATAAAGAAAGCCGTTCGTCAAGCGCTATGTCGCGATGCGAGCACTGTTCACGAAACTGCTACGGTGCCGCCATGCAGGCCAGCGCGGCGGCCACCCGTCGTGACCGGCAACGGGTCTCGACCGTTGCCGAGATCAAGGCCGCAGCGTGGGCGGACATGCGACGCTCCGGTCCACACGGCATCTCGCTGCGCGCGGTGGCGCGAGAACTTGGCATGGCACCGTCGGCCCTGTACCGATACTTCGCCAGCCGCGATGACCTGCTGACCGCTCTGATCATCGACACCTACGACGAGCTGGCCGACGCGCTGCAGGCCGCCTACGACCAGACCCGGCAGGACAATTCGTCGAACGCGGCGGACACCTTCGTCACCGTGGCGCAGAGCTACCGCCGTTGGGCACTGGACAACCCGCTGCGGTACCAGTTGGTCTTCGGCACGTCCATCCCCGGCTACACCGGGACCGACCAGACCACCGCCGCGTCGTTGCGTTCGTCGGCCATCCTGCTGCGGATCATGCGGGACATGGTCGACGAACGAGCCGTGGACCTGGCCGCGGTGGATCGGCTGATGACCGATGACCTGGCTCAACGGTTCGGCGCCTGGTCCGAAGCCACGCAGGACCACCTGCCCCGTGCTGCGTTGATGGCCGCGATGCTGTGCTACGTCGCGCTGCATGGCGCGATAAATCTCGAGGTCAACCACCACTTTCCGCAGCCGCTGAGCGGGTCCGACGACTTCTTCGCCACCACCATGCGCGCGGTGGTAGACCGGATCAGCGTCGGCCGGACCAGCGTCAACCGGTCATCGAGCCCGTCCGGATGATAGAAAGCGCCGCCCGGCGTAGGGCGGTCAGCCCGGTGCGGCACGGTGGCGGTCGTCGCCGCCGAGGTTCAACAACGCCCGGCCGGCCGAGCTGAGCCGGTAGTGCACCAGGCGTCCCTGGCGGGAACGCTCGAGCAGCCCGGCGGCCGTGAGCACACGCAAGTGCTGCGACACCGTGGACGCGCTCAGGCCGAGCAGTTCGTGCAGCTCGGTGGTCGTGCGCGGGACGGTGAGCGCGGCGAACACCGTGCCCCGGCCACGGCCGAGAAGCGCAGCGGCCATGCCGGGCGTCTCCGGCGCAACGACGTCACCCCGCCGGTCGGTGTCGTCACCCCCGCGGTCGGCGACCGCAGACGATCGCGTGCGCTGGGCGCCCGGCGCCGGATCGGCCCAGCCGGCCGGGTAGGCCACCGTCGCGTCGGCCGGGTCGCACAGTTGCACGGCCAGCCGGAGGCCACCCCCGACCGAAGGAACCAGGACCACCTCATCGTCCTCGTACTGCACCGTCTCGGAGTACGGCTTGTCGACCAGCAACCGGGAACCGGTCCAGCGCACCGCAGGATGCAAGGAATTCAGCAGGCCCTCGGTGCCCGCACGGGCCAGGACCTCCGTGCGCCGCCGCACGTCGCTCTCGGCACATGCGGCCACCCGCACCCAATCGTCGGCCACGACGGCGCGCCAGAAGGTGGCCAGGCCGAGGGTGACCCGGGCGACGAGCGTGGCGGACGGGCCGAAGTGAGCCAACGCCGCGCCCACCCGTGGGGAGGACCGGCCGAGCAGTTGCAGCTGGGCCTCGACCGCGCCTGGGTCGCTGGCGCGCACCCGTTCCAGCTGGTCGGCGAAGGTCCGCTCGGCCGGACCCGGCATCGGTTTCGGGGTCAGGAAATCTGGCACATAGCCGCCGCGCAGGCCGCCCAGAGCCAAGGTCGCGGTGAGGGCGACGTCGCGGTCGCGCAGGGCGAGTCGGGCAGCCGGACCGACGTCGCCGAGCACCGGGTGACTGCGCCCGGCGAGGGTCAGCGCAAGCCATGAGGACGTCTCGAGCGCGGGGGAGGCGGTCAGCCGCACGCGGGCCACGGTGGCCGGGTCCAGGCGCGCCTCGATCACGCGATCAGGGTAGGCCGGCCGGGCGACCTAGAGGCGCGCGCGGCCATTGCCGCAGTGGCCGGGGACTGTCAGGATCGATGCGTCCGACGCCGGGTATGCGCAGATGCCCAGGACGTCGGCCGGACACCCAAGGATGGACATGGCTACCGGAGAAACCGGATTCGACGACGTCACCTTCGACCTGATCTCGGTGCAGTACCACTCGCTCAAGGCCGGCCACGACTACGGCCAGTACGTGCGCGACGCTCGCAACGCCGGCCAGGACGACATCGCCAACTTCTTCGAGCAGGTCATGGCCCAGGACACCGAGCGTGCCCACCAGTGCCACCAGTTCCTCGCCCGGCTCGGCGGCACCGACAACACCAGCCCGAGCTGACCCGCGTCGGCTGGCGGCGCGCAGCCGGGCGCGCAGTGGTCACCGCGGTCCTCGCGGGGGCAGCCGCGCCGGTTCTGTCCGGATGCGCCGCGGCGAGCGACAAGGACTCGGTGACCTCGGTCGCGGTCGACTTCGTGACCGCGATTGAGAACCGCAACGGCAAGGCCGCGTGCGCGCTGCTGACCGACAACGCGGCGCATTCGGTCAGCGGCGCCACCGACACCTCGTGCGAGCAGGCCGCGCTCAACGTGGACGAGAGCGGCACCGCGGTCGGCGAGGTCCAGGTCTGGGGCGACGCGGCTCAGGTCCACGTCGGCGACGATGTGGTCTTCCTGCGCCGCGGCGACACGTGGCAGGTGCAAGCGGCCGGCTGCACATCCGATCCGCCGGGTCCCTACGACTGCGATGTGGACGGCTGAGGCAGATGCGCACGGTTTTCTTTGGTACCGCGGTGTTCGTGTTCTGCGGCCTGGTGTACATCATCGTCATCGGCGCCCTGCACCGATGACCCGTCGCGCGGACGGCAGGGACAGCCGCTTCGTCCAGGACAACGGACTCACCCTGGGCTTCCTCGTCCTCCTCCTCGTGGCCCTGGTCGGGCAGGCGCTGTCCGGCCTGGCCCGGTTCAACAGCGAGCAGTTGGCCAGCGGCGCCCAGCGGGTGTCGCTGCTCAAGTACCTGTTGTCCTCCTCCTTCGCCGTCGACGTCGCCGAGAACTGGCAGTCGGAGTACCTGCAGTTCGCGCTCTACATCGCGGCCACCACCTGGCTCGTCCAGCGCGGGTCGAGCGAGTCGAAGGAGCCGGATGACGTCGGCACGGGCAGCGACGCGGAACAGAAAATCGGTCCGCACGCCGATGAGAACTCACCGGCCTGGGCGCGCGTCGGCGGCTGGCGTACCGCGATCTACGCCCGCTCCCTTGCCGCGATCATGTCCTTCTTCTTCCTCGGCTCGCTGCTGGCCCAGTCCATCGCCGGGCGAGCCGCGTTCAACGCCGAGCAGCTCAACAACCACGAGGACGCGCTGAGCTGGGGTGGCTACATCACATCCTCGGATTTCTGGAACCGCACGCTGCAGAACTGGCAGTCGGAGTTCTTGGCCGTGGCCTCCATGGCGGCGTTCGCAATCTATCTGCGCCAGCGCGGATCACCGGAGTCCAAGCCGGTCGGGGCGAGCCACGCCATGACCGGTTCCGACGTCTGACCGCTGCGCTTTCACCGTCTGCCTCCAGGCGCTTGAGGTCCAGACGGGGCTTCAGGTCAGACGTCGATGTTGGACCCCATCACCACGGTGCGGTCCATCGGCAGCCCGAAGAAGTTGGCTCGATCGGCGGCGTTGTGGGCCAGACCGATGAACAGTGCCTTGCGCCAGCGGCGCATGCCGGGTCCGGACGTGCGCCGCAACGTGGCCCGGGAGACGAAGTAGAGCGCCCCTTCCGGATCCACGTCGCTGGCAATGTAGGGATCGAGACAGGCACGGCGTAGCGCCTCGGGCAGGTTCGGCTCGTCGGCGAAGCCGTAGGTCAGGGTGATGTGAATGATCCCGTCGTCGTCGTGGCCGAGGTCGTCGAGGACGATCTGGTCCTGCGGGGCAACGTGCGGCACGTTCGCGGCGTGGGCCGAGACGACGACCACGTTGTTGTGCAGGACGCTGTTGTAGTCGACGTTGGCCCGTAGGGCGAGCGGCGTGGTGTCCGCGGTCGGGTGCGGGAAAACCGCCGTGCCCGGAACGCGGACGATCTTGCGAACGCGAACCTCTTCGACGAACGCACTGAGCGGACCCTCGATCTCCGTGCGGTTGCGGGTGACGATCTCGCGCCCGCGCTGCCAGGTGGTCATGACCGTGAACACCGCCGTGGCGATGAGCAGCGGCAGCCAGCCGCCGTGAGCGATCTTGCTCAGATTGGCGGTGAAAAACGTCAGTTCGACGCCACCAAAGAGCACGGCGGCCGCGACCAGCTTCCAGGTGGCCCACCGCCACAGGGACCGGGCGACCACGAGCAGGAGGATCGTGTCGATCAGAAGCGCACCGGTGACGGCAACACCGTAGGCGGTGGCCAGGCGCTGCGATGTGCGGAATCCCACCATGAGCAGGAGGACTCCGAGCAGCAGAATGCCGTTGATCGCCGGTAGGTACACCTGGCCCGCCGCTGAGGCCGAGGTCTGGCGCACCGTCAACGGTGGCAGGAGTCCGAGTTGGGTGGCCTGGCGCGAGACCGAGAACGCCCCGGAGATCACGGCCTGGGACGCGATCACTGTCGCCGCCGTCGCCAGTACGACCATCGGCAGCCGCGACCACGACGGCAGGAGGAGGAAGAACGGACTGGAGATGGCCGACGGCTGATGCAGGATCAGGGCGCCCTGACCGAGATAGTTCAGGGTGAGCGCGGGAAAGACGATGGCGAACCATGCCCGTCGGATCGGGGCGCGGCCGAAGTGACCCATGTCGGCGTAGAGGGCCTCGGCTCCGGTGATGCACAGCACCACCGCCCCCATCGCCACGAACGCCGTCACGGGATGGTCGGCTATGAAGCCAACGGCGTAGGTCGGAGACAGCGCCCGCACGATGCCGGGGTGAGCCAGGGTTTCGCGCAGCCCGGCCGCGGCGAGCGCGGCGAACCACACCGCCATCACCGGGCCGAACAGAGCACCGACTCGTTGGGTGCCGAAACGTTGCCCGGCGAAGAGGATCGTCAGGATGGTGAGGGACACGGGCAGCACGAGGTCCCCGAGGCTCGGAGCACTCACCTTCAGACCCTCGACCGCCGACAGCACCGAGATGGCCGGTGTGATGACGCAGTCCCCGTAGAACAGACTGGCGCCGAGGATGGCCAGCACGATGACCGCTCCGGAGCGCCGGGGGCTATGCACGGCATTGCGGGCCAACGCGGCCAGCGCCATCACCCCGCCTTCCCCGTCGTTGTCGGCCCGCATGATCACGCTGACGTACTTGACCGACACGATCAGGGTCACCGACCAGAAGACGAGCGAGATGACCCCGTACACGTCCGCGGTGGTGGCCTTCACCCGGCCGTGATCGAGGGCGAAGACGGTTTGCAAGGCGTAGAGCGGGCTGGTGCCTATGTCTCCGAAGACCACGCCCAGCGCGGCGAGGACGAGCCCAGCCGGCGCGGCCGACGCGACGGGATGAGCGGCTGGCTCTACGCGCCGGCGCGGGGCGGCGGCCGATGGTTGCGCCGTGGGATGTGCGGTCTCGCTGGTCGGGTGAGCGGCCGGATCGGTCGGCTCCGCCGGTATGCCGGGCTTCACTACGGTGACCTCCCGGAAGCGGACGATGACGTTTGGCCGGTGGCCGGTGGACACGCTATCGGCTTGCTCCGCACAGGGTGTTCCGCCGCCTGCGCGCCCGGGCGCGAACGGGTTCTGCGCGGGGGCACACTGACTGGCGTGGGCGAAAGCAAGGGCACGGTACAGAGCCGAGTGTGGCGCGACGGGCAGTTGATCGAGAAGGACTTCCCGTTCGAGCAGATCTCGGACTACTTGGAGCAGGAGGGCTGCCTGGTCTGGGTCGACGTGTGCGACGCCGATTCCCCGCGCCTGACCGAGCTGGCCGGCGAGCTCTCGCTGGACCCGAACGCAGTCGAGGACGCCGTCGCCCAGCGCGAGCGGACCAAGGCCATCCGGTACGACACTCACGTCTTCCTCACGGTGTACGGCGTGCGCGCGGCCGGTCGCCTGCCGGCTGGCGCGGACGGCGCGGACACGGTCGACCCGGCGGTCGGGGAGCCGGGACTCGTCTTCGCCCGCGTCTCGGCGTTCGTGATGCCCCGTGGCGTCGTCACGGTGCGGGCCAGCGATTTCGACGTCGCGCCGGTGGTCCAGCGCTGGGAGGACAACGCCGACCTGCTCAAATTCGGTGTCGGTGGCCTGGTGCACGGGCTGCTCGACGTCGTCGTGGACGGGCACTTCGAGGCGGTCCAGTTGCTCGATGACGCCATGGAGGAGCTGGAGGACGACCTCTTCGACGACCGGGCCCGCACCACGGTGGTCCAGCGCCAGACCTACCAGCTCCGCAAGGACCTGGTCAGCCTGCGGCGGGTCGTGCTGCCCATGCGCGAGGTGGTGAACGCGGTGCTGCGCCATCGCCAGGACCTGCACCACTCGGCTGAGCTGGACTCCTGGTTCGACGACCTCTACGACCACGTGCTCCGGGCGGCCGAATGGACGGAGTCGTTGCGCGACATGGTGACCACCATCTTCGAGACCAACCTGTCCCTGCAGGACGCCCGGCTCAACACCGTCATGAAGAAGCTCACCGGCTGGGCCGCGATCATCGCCGTGCCGACCGCGGTCACCGGCTACTTCGGCCAGAACGTTCCTTACCCGGGATTCGAACAGAAGTGGGGATTCTGGCTGAGCATCGTCATGATCGTCGGCGTGGCCGGTGCCCTGTACGCGGCGTTCCGTCGACGCAACTGGTTGTGACGGCCCCGTGTCGCTGGTCGAGCTGATGGATCACGTAGCCCAGCTGTTCGAGGTGATCGGCGCCGGCATCCTCGTCGTCGGCCTCGCCGTGTCCGTGGTGCTGGCCGCTCTCGTCCTGCGGCGTACCCGCGACGGCCGGCGGTCCTACCGCGTGCTGCGCGAATCCTTCGGCGGAGTGATCCTGTTGGGCCTGGAGGTGCTGGTCGCCGCGGACCTCGTCCGTACCGTCGCGGTGGAGCCAACCCTGCGCAACGTCGAGATCCTCGGACTCATCGTGCTGATCCGAACCTTTCTGAGCTTCTCTCTGGAGATCGAGATCGACGGCGTGCCGCCGTGGCGGCGGGCGCTGATCGGCGGAGCCGGACGGATCGGCCGCCCGAGCGATGACTCCGGGCCCCCGACGGGGTCCTGATTGGTGCAGGCGGTGACCGGACCGCCCCGGCGCCCGGTTGGCGGACGCCGAACCCGTGCGAACCCCCTAGAGAGGACTCCGCAATGGACGCGATCACCCCATGTCTGTGGTTCGACACCACCGGCGAAGACGCCGCCCGCTTCTACACGTCGGTCTTTCCCAACTCCGAGGTCGGTGAGATCGCCCGCTACGGTTCCGCCGGGCCCCGCGCCGAAGGCTCGGTGATGACCGTGGCGTTCACCCTCAACGGCCAGCCGTTCACCGCGCTCAACGGCGGCCCGGACTTCAGCTTCTCGGAGGCGATCTCCTTCCAGATCAACTGCGCCGATCAGGACGAGGTGGACCACTACTGGAACGCACTGTCCGAAGGTGGCGAGGAAGGACCGTGCGGCTGGCTGAAGGACCGCTTCGGCCTGTCCTGGCAGGTGGTCCCGACCGCATTGCCCGAACTGCTGGCCGACTCTGACCCGCAGCGGGGGCAGCGGGCGATGCAGGCCATGCTCGGCATGAAGAAGCTCGACATCGGCGAACTGCGCCGCGCCGCCGACGGCTGAGCCGGCTCACGTCCGGCCGACGCGGCCGCGGATCGGTCACGATGCGTTTGTAGGGTCGTGCCCGTGCTCGACGACGCCGCGCTGGCTGACATCGCCGCCCGCTACCGCGAGGTTCTCGGCGGCGGTGACCTGTGCGAGCTCGACCTGACGCCGTACGACCGCACCGGCATCCCCACGGTGGCCACGGTGTGGGGCCAAGGTCGCGGCACCGTGCACGGCACGGGCTTCGGGGCGACGCCGGCCGCGGCCACGGTGGGCGCCCTGGGCGAACTCAGCGAGGCGGTGCTGGTCAATCCGGTGGTCGAGGCCCTGCCTCGGCAGCGGGCCAGCTACGCCGGGCTGCGCCGTGAGCGCGGCGAGCGCGGCGTGGTCGATCCGGTGACCTTGGTGCTCGAGGCCGGCAGCGACTACTCGGAGAACCGACCGCTGGACTGGGTCTCGCTCACGCGGTGGCGGACCGGCGAAGAGGTGCTTGTACCGGTTGAGTTCGTCGGTTCGGAGGCGCACACGTTGCCGGCCGATCCGCCGCCCGGAGGCTGGCTGACCACGGCGATCACCAACGGCCTCGGTGCCGGCGACAGTCTGGAACGTGCGGTCGGGCACGCCCTGTTGGAGATGGTGCAGCGTGACGGCGACACCGTCTCCTACCGCGCGCTGGACACCGGCGTGGTCATCGACCTGTCCACCTCCGGTGATCCGATGATCACCGCCACGGTCGGGGGCTACCGCGCGGTGGGCATCGAACCGATGGTCAAGCTGGCCAGTACGGAGCTGGCCACCGTCGTCTACTGCGTCGGACGCGACGAGAAGCCCGACACCCCGCCGCTCGCGGTCACTGCGATCGGCGAGGCGGCCGACGTCGACCGCGACGGCGCGATCCTCAAGGCGCTGCTGGAGTACGGGTCGTCACGGGTGCGAAAGATCTTCGGGTTCGGGCCGCTGGAGGCGGTGGAGCGCCGCGACCCCGAGTACCTGCGGCGCGAGCTGGCCGAGCCACTGCTGGCTCAGGAACCGCGGGCGCTGGCGGCCATGACCGACTGGGCGCGCCGCGATGCCACCGACCTGTCGGCGCTGGTCGGCCCGACGCTCTACCGCCACACCTCGACCGTCGCCGCGCCCGATCTGCCGACCGCGGCGAAGCCCGCGGACCCGACCGCTCTGCTAACCGTGCTGCTCGATCGGCTGGCCGACTTCGACGTGCTCGTCCTGCCGGCGGGCCGCGAGGACGGCATGCGCGCGGCCAAGGTCATCGCGCCCGGCCTGGAAGTCGAGACCATGTCCTACCTGCGCATCGGCGAGCGGGTGCTGCGTCGGCTGCTCGATCGCGGCAGCGACCTGGTCGGGCTCGGTCCGGCCGACGGAGCCGACCGGCTGGGTATCCATCTGACCGCGGCGGCCACCGAGCGGATCGGTGGCCCAGCCTGGATCGATCGCGGCGCCGTGGCCCGCACCGTCGGCCCGCTGTATCCGCTCTACCGCGAGCCGGACCGCTTCGCCTGGCAACGGCTGGCCCGCGGCGAGGTGGCGCGGTGAGCGCACCAGACGCGGACGCCCAGCGGCCGGCGCACCTCGACGACCTGCGGGCCAGCCAGGACCGCGACCTGCGCCGCGTGGGCATCCCGATGATCCTGGCCCTGTGCGACGAGACCGCCGGGCAGCCGGGACGAGGCGACGGTCCGGTCTCGTCGGCCGACCCGCCGCCCAACGCCGCCACGGTGGCCGACGGGCAGCAGCTGGTCACCCGGCTCGACGTCCTGCGTACCGACCTGGCCCCGGGCCAGCGCGACGACGACCTCGGCGTGCTGGTCAGCCTGCTCACCGTCGCGGCCCATCTGGACTTCGGCAAGGGCAACGAGGAGGAGCGGCGGTGAGCGACGGGCTGACCTTCTCCGCCCACCGCCGCGCACTGATGGCTGGTAGGCACGTGCGGGTGGTGAACTACCACAACACGGTGGCTTCCGGCCGCGATGCGCTGAAGGCCGCGCTGGCCACCTACGCCGAATCGTTCGTGCCACTGTCCCTGGCCGACCTCGACGTCTTCTTCGCCACCGGCGCCTGGCCGGACGAGCGTCCCGGGTTCTTCCCGGTCTTCTACGAGGGCTTCCGCAACGCCTACGAGGTCGCCCGCCCGGTGTGCGAGGAGCTGGGTCTGACCGGCTGGTTCGCGATCTGCACCGGGTTCATCGACTGCCCGCCGGCTGAGCAGGAGGTGTTCGCCCGCTCGCACTGGTTGGAGTTGGCCGGCGAGGAGCTCGACGGGCGCCGCCTGGCCATGACGTGGGACGAGGTGGCTGACGTCGCCGCCGAGCACGTGGTGTTCGCCCACACCGCGAACCACACCGGTATCGCCGACACGGTCACCGACGATCACCTGCACCGGGAGGTGGCCGACTCCAAGCTCCGCCTCGACGCCGCCACCGGCCAGAACAGCGCGGCATTCGCCTGGCTCTGGGGTTCCCCGTACGGTTCGAGCCCTCGCCATGACGACGCGCTACGCGCTGCGGGCTACCGCTACGTCGTCAGCAACACGATGATTCAGCGCATCAACCCGCCCCCGGGGACCGCACGGTGTGACACTCATGCGGCAGAAGCAGTGCCCGCCCGATAAGCAAGGAGCCGGCTAATGAAGGTGATAGCGCACTGGATCGGCGGGGCCGAGACGACAGGCGCATCCACCCGTACTGCGCCGGTCTGGGACCCGGCCACCGGACGCCAGCAGGCCGACGTGGTGCTCGCCGAGCCCGGCGACGTCGAGCACGCGGTCGCGGTGGCGGCCAAGGCGGCCGAGAGCTGGGCAGAGTCCTCGCTGGCCAAGCGCACCGCGGTGGTGTTTGCGTTCCGGCACCTGATGGCCTCGCGGGCCGACGAGCTGGCCGCGGTGGTGTCGGCCGAGCACGGCAAGGTCCTCTCCGACGCGCGCGGCGAGGTCCAGCGCGGCCTCGAGGTGGTCGAGTTCGCCTGCGGCATCCCGCAGCTGCTGAAAGGTGACTACTCCGACCAGGTCTCCGGCGGCGTCGACTCCTTCAGCTTCCGTCAGCCGCTGGGCGTCGTGGCCGGCATCACGCCGTTCAACTTCCCGGCCATGGTTCCGACGTGGATGTACCCGGTGGCCATCGCCTGCGGCAACACCTTCGTCCTCAAGCCCAGCGAGCGCGATCCGTCGGCCTCGCTGCTCATGGCCCGCTGGTGGGCCGAGGCCGGCCTGCCCGACGGTGTGTTCAACGTCGTTCAGGGCGACAAGCCCGCCGTCGATGCGCTGCTGGACGCCGACGCGGTGGCCGCCATCTCCTTCGTCGGGTCGACGCCGATCGCCCGCTACATCCACGCCCGGGCCACCGCAGCCGGCAAGCGGGTGCAGGCCCTGGGCGGGGCCAAGAATCACGCCGTGGTGCTGCCGGATGCCGACGTCGCCTTCGCCGCCGAGCAGCTCAGCGCCGCGGCCTACGGTTCGGCCGGACAGCGCTGCATGGCCATCTCGGCCGCGGTCGCGGTCGGCGCCGCCGGTGACGCCCTGGTCGACGCGCTGTCCGAGCGGGCCCGCACGATCACGGTCGGACCGGGCGACGAGCCGAGCAGTGAGATGGGTCCGGTGGTCACCGCTACGTCCCGCGAGCGCATCCTCAGCCTCATCGGCTCCGGCGCCGAACAGGGCGCCACGCTGGTCGTCGACGGCCGCGACCTGGTGGTAGACGGCCACGAGGAGGGCTTCTTCGTCGGGCCGACCCTGCTCGACCACGTCACCCCGCAGATGGCCGCCTACAGCGAGGAGATCTTCGGTCCCGTGCTGGTGGTCCTGCGCGTCGAGACCCTCGACGAGGCGATCGACTTGATCAACGCCAACCCTTACGGCAACGGCACCGCGGTGTTCACCTCCAGCGGCCAGGCCGCCCGGCGGTTCCAACGCGAGGTGACGGTGGGCATGATCGGCGTCAACGTTCCCATCCCGGTGCCGATGGCCTACCACTCCTTCGGCGGCTGGAAGGACTCCCTGTTCGGCGAGTCGCACATGCACGGTCCCGAAGGGGTGCGGTTCTACACCCGGGCCAAGGTGGTCACGGCCCGGTGGCCCCAGGTCGAGGCGCCGGTGGCCGCGAGCTACCACTTCCCGACGTCGACCTGAGCGGCGGCCGACCGCCGGCGGCTACGCGGCGGCGGGGTCGGGCGAGCGCAGGGCGGTG
>JBDUAD010000106.1:0-8872 GCA_040004775.1 bacterium
GCCGAGTGGAGTGAGGCCGTGACGGAGCCGAGTGGAGTGAGGCCGTGACGGAGCCGAGGGAGGTTCCGGCTGGGCACGGTCCGGAGTCGACGCGGGACGTGGCATGGGGTCGGCCCGCGGCCGGTTCAACGCCCGGCGTCGAAGCGTCTGCGGTCTTGGCCACTGCTGCGACCGGTTCGGCCTCGCCGGTTCCGTCCGCCGGCTTGCGCCCCGTTCGACGACGACTCGGGCCGCGCGCGGCGCTGGCCGCACTGTGCGGTCTGGCCGTGGTCGGCGGCAGCACGGCGGCCGCGGTGGCCTACGTCGACGATCGGACTCCGACCGAGGTGGTGCGCACCTATCTGCAGGCCCTGCGGTCGGGCAATGCCGAGCAGGCCCTCGCTCAGGGCGACCTGCCGACCGGCGACCGGCGGTTCCTCACCGCGGCGGTGTTGCGCCGTCAGCAGCGCCTGGGTCGCATCGACGTCCGCGGGGTGTTCCAGACCGTCCGGCACGCCACCACGGCGACGGTCGTGGTCGACTACCGCCTCGAGTCCCCGACCACCGCCCCGGCCCGCCAGGAGTCGGTGACTCTGCACCGCCGGTCCCGGCATTGGCGGCTGAGCGCGGTGGCGGTTCCGGCGACCGTGGTGGTGGACGGGCCGCCCCATCGGGCAACGTTGGCCGGCAGCACCGTGGCGTCTGGTCCGGTGCTGCTCTTTCCGGGCGCCGTGCCGGTGGAGTACGACACCGACCGCCTGCAGACCGGTCCCGGCACCGGCGTCGTCGGACTGACCACCGGCGGCGAGGTGCGGGTCCGGGTGGAACTGAGCCTGGCCGGCGCGGTCGCGGCCCAGGACATCGTCCGCCGGGCCATGGACGCCTGTCTCCGCGCCGCCCGTCCGCCGGCCAGCTGTCCTTTGGATTCCTCGCGGTCCCGAGCGGTACCAGGCAGCCTGCGGGGCAGGGTGGCGGCGATCGAGGCGTCGGAAGGACCGGACGTCGTCTCCGGCGACGCCGACGGGCTGGTCGAGCTACGCGGGCAGTTCCGGGTGAAGGGGTCGTGGCAGGCGCTGGACTTCGAGGACATCGCCGGGCGACGTAGCGGCAGCACCACCGCACCCTTCGCCGCGCAGCTCTACCTCACCGGTCGGCCAGCGGTCTCCTGGACCGGGCCGTGACCGTACGCACGCGCCGTCGCGTCGGCCGGGTCGTGGCCGGCGGTCTGGTCGGCGGACTGATGGTGTGCGGAACCGGCCTGGTCGCAACGGTGCCAGGTCGCGGGCCGATACCGGCCTCCGCGGCGCCTGGACCCGCGGCCTACCCCGAGTACTGGTTCGACGACTGGGGCGTCTCGCGGCTGTGGAGCCGGGGCGTGCGGGGCAACGGGATCACGGTGGCCGTGGTCGACACCGGGGTGGAGGCCACGGTTGCCGAGCTGTCCGGCAAGGTGCTGGCCGGTACGGATCTGACCGGCCTGGGCGGCGACGGCCGCACCGACCGCGCCATCGCGCCCTTCTCTCACGGCACGGCGATGGCCTCGCTGATTGTCGCCTCGGGTGGTCACGGGCTGGTGAACGGTGTGGCCCCGGCCGCGCGCATCCTGCCGATCGCGGTGCCCCTCGGCGACACGCGATCCACTCGCGAGCAGATCGACGAGACCCCGAATGCCATCCGCTTCGCCGCCGATCATGGCGCCGACGTGATCAGCATGTCGTTCGGGGCGCCGCGGCGGCCGTCGATCCACCCGAGCCCGTGTCCGGCCGAGACCCAGGCCGCGATCTTCCACGCCCTACGGCGCGGAGCGATCGTCATCGCCTCGGCCGGCAACTCGGGCACGTCGGGCAGCCCGGTGGAGGAGCCAAGTGTGTGCCTTGGGGTCATCTCGGTCGGCGCGGTGAACCGCGACGGGCAGCGGCCGCGGTTCTCCTCGGTCCACCGCTACCTAACGCTGGCCGCGCCCGGAGACGCAGTGACGTCGTTGAGCCGCACCGGCGACGTCTACGTCGGCTCCGGCACGTCGCAGGCCGCGGCGCTCACGGCCGGGGCCGTGGCGCTGATCTGGTCGGCCCACCGCGGCGACTCCAACCGTCAGGTCACCGCGCGGCTTATGGCCGGGCTGCACGACGCCGGCCCGAAGGGGCGCGACCGCGAGTTCGGTTACGGCATCGTCGACGCCGCGGCCGGCGTCGACGCGACGCCCACCGAGGCCACGCCGAACCCCGTCTTCACCGGGGCCGACCCGTTCCTGCGGGCTCTCGATCCGCTGGCTGCCACCCGCCTGCCAACGCCCCCGCCGGTCACCGTGGCCGATCCGCCCGGACGGTACGTGGCGGCCGGTCGTCCGCCGGCGATCGAGTCGCCCATCGGGCTGGGCGCGGCCATGGCGCTGGCCGGCGCGCTCGGGCTGCTCGGCTTGTGGCTGACTCGTCGGCGGCCGGTTGCTGTTCCAAGGTCCGGGAGGCCGACAATGGCCTCGGCCCATCAGGTCGTCGAGGAGTCGGGAGCGCTATGAGCGACTACGACCACGGCTCCTTCTACGATCCCGGCGCGCTGCCGCCGGATCCCTCCGACCCGCACGCCGAGCCCTCTGCCGGACCACCCGCATCGGGACCCGGCCCCGGCCTCTCAACCGGACCGCCCGAGCAGTGGTACCCCGCCGGATCGCCCGACTACGGCTATCCAGTCGCACCGCCCGACTACGGCTATCCAGTCCCACCGCCCGACTACGGCTATCCAGTCGCACCGCCCGACTACGGCGGTCCGTCTCAGCCACCGTCCTACCACGCGACCGAGCCCTTTGCCGGTTCGGCCCATCCCGCGCCACCCGGTTCGGCCTATCCACCGCCACCGGCCTACGTCGTCCACGACGTGAGCGCGCCGACCAACACCGCGGGGGTTGCCGCCTTCATCAGCGGCCTGCTTGGACTCGTCCTGTGCTGGTTTCCGTTGATCGGGTTACTCCTCGCCGTGCTCGGCGTCGCCCTGGGAGCGGTCGGGATCGCCCAGGGCCGCCAGAGCGGGCACGGCACCGGATTGGCCGTCGCCGGCCTGATCCTCGGATCGGTGGCGTTCATCCCGGCGTTCTTCATCCTGCTGGCCGTGGCCTGAACGCAGCGCGGGATGGACGTCCGCGCGGGCCCGCGGACGCTAGATACCCCGCGCCGCCCGATTCAGGCCGCTGATGACCGCGTTGAGGGACGCCCCGACGATCGACTCGCTCTTTCCTACTCCCCACAGGACACGCTCGCCGACCTCGAGCTCCAGGTAGGCCGCGGCCTCGGCGTCGCCGCCGGAGGTCAGGGCGTGCTCGGCGTAGTCCAGTACCCGCACGTCGACGTCGCCGAGGCCGAGATCCATTTCGCTCAGGGCCGCGCAGAATGCGTCGATCGGGCCGTTGCCCACGCCGCTGACGCGGTGCTCGACCCCGGCCGCGGCCACCGTGGCGCTGATCCGCTCGAGCCCGTCGCTGCTCGTCGTGCTCCACGACCGCAGGCCGAACGTCTCCTCGGCGAGGTACTCCTCGGCGAAGTAGCCGTACATCGCCGCCGCGTCCACCTCACCACCGCTGCCGTCGGTGTGGCGCTGGATGACCTGGCTGAACTCGATCTGTAGCCGCCGCGGTAGGTCGAGGCTGTGCTCGCTCTTCATGATGTAGGCCACGCCGCCCTTGCCGGACTGCGAATTGACCCGGATGACCGCCTCGTAGGTGCGCCCGACATCCTTGGGGTCGATCGGCAGGTACGGCATCTGCCAGCGCAGCTCGCCAACCGGTCGTCCCGCATCGGCCCCGGCGCGATCGAGGGCGTCGAAACCCTTCTTGATCGCGTCCTGGTGCGAGCCCGAGAACGATGTATAGACCAGATCGCCGGCGTAGGGATGTCGCTCGTGCACGCCGATGCGGTTGCAGTACTCGGTGGTCCGCCGGATCTCGTCGATGTTGCTGAAGTCGATCTTGGGGTCGATGCCTTGGCTATAGAGGTTCAGGCCGAGAGTGATCAGGTCGACGTTTCCCGAGCGCTCGCCGTTGCCGAACAGGCAGCCCTCGACCCGGTCGGCGCCGGCCAGGAGCGCCAGCTCGGAGTCGGCGACGGCGGTTCCGCGGTCGTTGTGAGTGTGCACGCTCAGCGCCACGTGCTCGCGCTGGGGCAGGCGGCGGCTCATCCATTCGATCTGATCGGCGTAGACGTTGGGCGTGGACCGCTCGACCGTGCACGGCAGGTTGATGATGATCTCCCGCCCGGCCTGCGGCTGCCAGACGTCCATGACCGCCGACGTGATCTCCAGTGAGAAGTCGAGCTCGGTGTCCATGAAGATCTCGGGGGAGTACTCGTAGCCCACATCGCACCCGCCGAGGTGGATCTCGGCCGCCTTCATCACTGCGCGGGTGCCGTCGACGGCGACGGCCCGACACTGGGCCCGGCCGTCGCCGTCGAAGCCGAAGACGGTGCGACGGAACATCGGGGCGGCGGCGTTGTAAAGGTGGATGGTTGCCCGGTGGGCGCCGGCCAGACTCTGGGCGGTGCGGTCGATGAGGTCCTCGCGGGCCTGGGTGAGCACCGAGATTGTGACGTCGTCGGGTACCCGCTCGGTCTCGACCAGCTCGCGCACGAAGTCGAAGTCGGTCTGGCTGGCGGCGGGGAAACCGACCTCGATCTCCTTGTAGCCCATACGCACCAGTAGGTCGAACATCGCGCGCTTGCGCACCGGGTTCATCGGATCGATGAGCGACTGGTTGCCGTCGCGCAGGTCGGTGGCCAGCCAGCGCGGGGCGGCGGTGATGCTGCGACGTGGCCACTGGCGATCGGGCAGGTCGACGGCGGGAAAGCGGGAGTAGCGATGCCATGGCATCGGCGACGGCGTGGGGCGCAGGGTGTGCTGGTCGGACATGGCGGGTGGGCTCCAGATCGACGCGGGCGACGGACCTCAGGAAACCGGCCGGCGCAGCACAACTACCCGCGACGAGGAAGCCGACCGGCGGTTACCGGGCCTCGTCGCGGCGGCCGAGGAGCAGCAGCGCGCGCATGATTGGGTAAGGCTAGCGCAGCATCCGTTGACCCACTGCCGAGCCGCTGAGCCGGGACGTCCGGGCGTGCTTCTTCCGCCGGCCACCGTGCCAACCGTCCCCGGCCGGACGGTCAGACAAGGTCGTCGCAAGCGGGCACAGGTCGGCAGGCGGTACAGCACTGCGGCCGACTGATGGCGGATGACGGCGTGCGGGTTGGTCAGTGCCGCGGCGAGCGACGCCGCGCCGTGGGCCGTTCGCTGGTCAAGGAAGTCGGTCGACGGCTCAACGCGGCCACGGAACACACCAGCGTCGCGCCGCTTCTCACTCAGCGTGGCGGACCGCGGGCCCTCGGGACGACCACCGCGCGTGAGAAGCCGGACGGGAAGCGTCGGGGTCGCCTCGCCTACGGGCCCCCACGCCTTCCGGGCAGAGAGGTAGCCTCCGGGCATCGCGGACCGGGCCTCGGGCCGGTCCCCTCGGGGAACGGATGACAGGGAGATTCGCAATGGCGCGAGCAGTGCAGAACTTCGTCAACGGCGAGCTGGTCGACGCCGTGAGCGGGCGGCGTGCGGACTTGATCGATCCCTCCACCGGCGAGGTGTTCGCCTCCGCGCCGGTGTCGGAACAGGAGGACGTCGACCGGGCCTTCGCCGCGGCGTCGACGGCGTTCGAGACGTGGCGCGACACCACTCCGGCCGAGCGCCAACGGGCCCTGTTGCGCTTCGCCGACGCGATGGAGTCGCGCGCCGAGGAGGTCGTGGCGGCCGAGACCGAGAACACCGGCAAGCCCGTGCAGCTGACGATGGACGAGGAGATCCCGCCGCTGCTGGACCAGCTGCGCTTCTTCGCCGGCGCTGCTCGCCTGCTCGAGGGCAAGAGTGCCGGCGAGTACATGCCCAACCACACGTCCTATGTGCGCCGCGAGCCGGTCGGCGTGGTCGGGCAGGTGGCGCCGTGGAACTACCCGATGATGATGGCGGTCTGGAAGTTCGCCCCCGCCCTCGCCGCCGGCAACACGGTGGTGCTCAAGCCGAGTGACACCACCCCGGTCTCCTCGGTCCTGATGGCCGAGATCGCGGCCGAGTTCTTTCCGCCCGGTGTGTTCAACGTGATCTGCGGTGACCGCGACACCGGCCGGGCGGTCGTGTCCCACAAGACGCCGGCCATGGTGTCGATCACCGGCTCGACCCGCGCCGGCATCGAGGTGGCCAAGGCCGCGGCGTCCGACGTCAAGCGCGTGCACCTGGAGCTCGGCGGTAAGGCCCCGGTCATCGTGTTCGACGACGCCGACATCGAGTCCACCGCCGAGGGCATCGCCGGCGCCGGATACTTCAACGCCGGCCAGGACTGCACCGCGGCCACCCGTGTGCTGGTCGCTCCGCGCATCGCCACCGACTTCGCCGACGCACTGGCCGAGCAGGCCAAGGTCACTCGCACGGGCCCGCCGTCGGACACCGAGGCCGCCTACGGACCGCTGAACAACGCCAACCAACTCACGCACGTCGGCGGCCTGCTGTCGCGCCTGCCGGACCACGCCCGGGTGCTGACCGGCGGCGAACAGGTCGGGGACCGGGGCTACTTCTGGGCGCCCACCGTCGTGTCCGGTATGCAGCAGGACGACGAGGCGATTCAGAGCGAGATTTTCGGCCCGGTCATCACCGTGCAGCAGTTCAGCGACGAGGACGAGGCCGTGCGCTGGGCCAACGACGTTGATTTCGGGCTGGCCTCCTCCATCTGGACCCGCGACCACGGCCGGGCCATGCGCGTTTCGCGCCGGTTGGACTTCGGCTGCGTGTGGGTCAACACCCACATCCCCCTGGTCGCCGAGATGCCGCACGGCGGGTTCAAGCACTCCGGCTACGGCAAGGACCTGTCCATGTACGGGCTGGAGGACTACACGCGGGTCAAGCACGTGATGCACAACAATGCTTACTGATGAGGGCGTACTGACAGGCCTGATGAGCCGACACTTCGTGAGCGGCTGCCGATGAGCCGTTCCCAGTGACGCATCGGATCGTCGCCGAGATCGTCGGCAACGTCGGCGAGGTGCTGGTCGAGGTCGGCCAAAAGGTGGCTCCGACCGACCCGGTCGTCGTTCTGGAGTCCATGAAGATGGAGATCCCGGTACTGGCCGAGGTGGCCGGGCTGGTCAGCGAGATCATGGTGACCACCGGTGACGTCGTCCAGGAGGGCGACACCATCGCCGCCATCGACGCCCACGACTAGCCCGACCAGGTCGACCAGGTCGACCGAACTCAACCCGTCGTTAGGATCGGACGCTCCAGAGCCCTGCCATCGAAAGCCACAGAGCGAGAGGCGAGCGCCATGAGCGTCGACCAGCAGCGCGTCCTGCGCACGGCCATTCCCGGGCCCCGGTCGTTGGAGCTGCACGAGCGCAAGACCAGGGCGGTGGCCGGCGGCGTCGGCACCACGCTGCCGGTCTACGTCGAGCGCGCCGGCGGCGGGATCATCGTCGACGTCGACGGCAACCAGCTCATCGATTTCGGCTCCGGCATCGCGGTGGTGGGCGTGGGTAACGCCGCGCCGCGGGTGGTGGCCAACGTCCAGGCCCAGGTGGCCGACTTCACTCACACCTGCTTCATGGTCACGCCCTACGAGGAGTACGTGGCGGTGGCCGAGAAGCTCAACCGGCTCACACCGGGCGAGCACGACAAGCGCTCGGCGCTGTTCAACTCCGGGGCCGAGGCGGTGGAGAACGCGGTGAAGATCGCGCGGGTGGCCACCGGCCGGGACGCGATCGTCGCCTTCGACCACGCCTACCACGGGCGGACCAACCTGACGATGGCGTTGACCGCCAAGTCCATGCCCTACAAGCGCGGGTTCGGCCCGTTCGCCGGCGAGGTCTACCGCGCGCCCATGGCCTACCCCTACCGCTGGCCGACCGGACCCGAGAACTGCGCCGACGAGGCGTTCGAGGCCTTCGTCTCCCAGGTCCACACCCAGATCGGCGAGCAGGCCGTGGCCGCAGTGATCATCGAGCCCATCCAGGGTGAGGGCGGCTTCGTCGTGCCGCCGCCGGGTTGGCTGGCCCGCGTGGCCGAGTGGTGCCGGGCCAACGGCATCGTCTTCATCGCCGACGAGATCCAGACCGGCTTCTGCCGGACCGGGGACTGGTTCGCCTGCGACCACGAGGGCGTGGTCCCCGACCTCATCACCACGGCCAAGGGCATCGCCGGCGGCCTGCCGCTGGCCGCCGTAACCGGTCGGGCCGAGCTCATGGACGCCGTCCACGTCGGCGGCCTCGGTGGCACCTACGGCGGCAACCCCGTGGCCTGCGCGGCTGCCCTCGGCGCGATCGAGGAGATGCGGACCCACGACCTCCCTGCCCGGGCGCGCGCGATCGAGTCGCTGATCCGCCGTCGCCTCGACGCGATCGCCTCGGAGCATCCGGTAGTCGCCGACATCCGCGGTCGCGGCGCCATGATGGCCATCGAGCTGTGCGCTCCGGGTACGACCACCCCAGACGCCTCCCGCGCGGCGGCCGTCGCGGCGTACTGCCACCGCAACGGCGTCGTCGTCCTCACCTGCGGCACCTGGGGCAACGTGTTCCGCTTCCTGCCCCCGCTGTCGATCTCGGACGACCTGCTCGAGGACGCCTTCGACGTGGTCGCAGGAGCGTTCGTCGCCACTGCCTGACCGGTCGGTGCGGTCGGTACGGTCTGAGCGTGACGAGCCCGGCTTCGGTCCTACAGGAACTGCTCCAGACCGCCCTGGTGGCGGCCTTCGGCGAGGAGTACGCCGACACCGACCCGGTGCTGCGACCGAGCCAGTTCGCCGACTTCCAGGCCAACGTCGCACTCGCGCTGGCCAAGCGCCTCGGCCGTCCCCCGCGCGAGGTCGCCGACGAGGTGGTCGCCCACCTCG
>JBDUAD010000107.1:0-8753 GCA_040004775.1 bacterium
GTGCGCGACGCCTACCTCGACCCGATCTCCTACCTGCAGGTCGACCTGCTGGCCCGGGTGCGCGCCGGGGACACTTCCGACGACGTGCGCCGGGCCCTCTTGCTCACGATCAACGGCGTGGCCGCCGGGCTGCGCAACACTGGCTGAGCAACGTCAACCCCCGTCAGGATTGCGTGATAAGACTCCGAGCATGGCGAATAGGATCACGGCCTTGGCTATCGACTGCACCGACGCCCAGCGGCTGTCCCGGTTCTGGTGTGAGGTCCTGGGCTGGGAGGAGGTCGAGGGCGCGACGAGGAGGGCAACGTGTCCATCGGGGCCGCGCCCGGCGACGACAAGGGGATTCAGATCGACTTTCTGATCGTCCCCGACGGGCCGCAGACGTCGAAGAACCGGCTGCACCTCGATGTCAATCCGACCGACCGTGACCAGTACGCCGAGCTGGAGCGGCTGCTCCAGTTGGGCGCGGTGCCGGTGGACGTCGGGCAGGGCGATGTTTCCTGGCACGTCTTGGCCGACCCGGAGGGCAACGAGTTCTGCCTGCTCCGCGGCCGTCGGGAACCGTGAGATCTGGCTGTCCGTTTCCCGCTAGTAGGGCCGGGTCGAGCTGGGCAGACTGGACCCGTGATCCTCCCCCACGACGATGTCTGCTACCGCGCGGTCCGCGGGCGTGACGCCCGCTTCGACGGCTGGTTCGTCACCGCGGTCACGACCACCGGCATCTACTGCCGGCCGTCCTGCCCCGCGATCACTCCCCGTCGGCACAACGTGCGCTTCTACGCCAGCGCGGCCGGCGCCCAGCGCGGCGGCTTCCGGGCCTGCAAGCGGTGTCGCCCGGACGCGTCGCCCGGATCGCCGGAGTGGGACGTGCGCGCCGACCTGGCCGGGCGGGCCCTGCGGCTGATCGCCGACGGCGTGGTCGACCGCGACGGTGTACCCGGGCTGGCCCGCCGCCTCGGCTACTCCGAACGTCAGCTCAACCGCACGCTGATCGCCGAGGTGGGGGCCGGCCCGCTCGCCCTGGCTCGAGCCAACCGGGCCCAGACCGCCCGGGTCCTGCTGGAGACCACTGGGATGAGCGTCACCGACGTTGCCTTCGCCGCCGGGTTCGCCAGCGTGCGCCAGTTCAACGACACGGTGCGCGAGATCTTCGCCGAGAGCCCCAGCGCCCTGCGCGCCCGCGCTGGGCGGCGTCGGCAGCCCCGCGCAGGCACCGTGGACCTGCGCCTGCCCTACCGACCGCCGATGGACGTCACCGCAACCCTGCGCTGGTTGGGTTGGCACGCCGTGCCCGGGGTCGAGGTGTTCCGGGAGACCGCGGAGGGCGTCAGCTTCGTACGCACGCTGGACCTGCCCTGCGCTCCCGGCCGGGTGACGCTGAGCCCGGGCGGGGAGGGCTGGGTGCGCGCGCTGGTCGAGCTGCGCGACCAACGCGATCTCACCGCCGCGGTGGCCCGAGTGCGCCGCCTGCTGGATCTTGATGCCGACCCCGACAGCGTGCGGGACACGCTCGGGGCCAGCCGGGACCTCGCCGACCTGGTTGCCGCCCGGCCCGGGCTGCGCTCGCCCGGCGCGGTCGACGGTCCCGAGCTGGCGGTGCGCACGGTGGTGGGCCAACAGGTGTCCCTGGCCGGCGCCCGGGCCGTCCTCGGCCGCATCGTCGCCACGCACGGGCAGCCGGTCTTCGACGACGGGGCCCCGGACCGGCTCTTCCCGCCGCCGCTGGTTCTGGCCGGCGTCGATCCGGCCGGCCTGCCGATGCCCCGGGCCCGTGCTCGCTCGGTGGTCGCGCTGAGCGCCGCACTGGCCGGGGGTGAGCTCGTCCTCGATCCCGGAGTGGATCGCGTCGAGACCCGACGGGCGCTGCTCGACCTGCTCGGCATCGGACCCTGGACCGCCGACTACATC
Organism: bacterium; assembly: GCA_040004775.1. Lineage (GTDB taxonomy): Bacteria > Actinomycetota > Actinomycetes > Mycobacteriales > Jatrophihabitantaceae > JALZBL01. Next base: position 1,909 of record JBDUAD010000107.1, read on the forward strand.
AGCCTGCGTGGCCTCGGCGATCCGGACATTCTGTTGGCCGGTGACCTGGCCGTGCGCCGGGTGGCCCAGCAACGCGGCATCCAGCTGAGCGACGGACGAGCGGACTGGGCGCCGTGGCGCAGCTACGCCACCCAGCATCTGTGGGCCGTCGTCCTCGCCGACCGCACGACCCCCAACTCCCCCGCCGTGACCCATGCTGCTGCAACCAAGGAGACCTGATGCTGTACACCATGATCGACTCCCCGATCGGGGCGCTGCTGGCCACCGGCCGGGAGTCCGAACGGATTGCGCCGGGCGGGCGTCCCGCCCTCCTGCTCACCGGCCTCTACACCTACGGACACTCCCGCGTGGCCCAGGCGGGATGGGAGCGCGACGACGAGATCTTCGCCGACGTCCGCGGCCAGCTAGATGAGTATTTCGCGGGACGCCGGCGGGACTTCGACGTCCTGCTCGCCTCGGGCGGCACGCCGTTCCAGCGCTCGGTGTGGCAGGCGCTGCGCGCGATCCCCTACGGCGGCACCACGAGCTACGGGGCGATCGCCAGCGGCTTGGGCGCGCCGAAGGCCAGTCGCGCGGTGGGCGCGGCCAACGGGCGCAACCCGATTTCGATCATCGTTCCGTGCCACCGGGTCATCCGGGGCACCGGCGCCCTGACCGGCTACGCCGGCGGCACCGAGACCAAGCGCTGGCTGCTGGCCCACGAGCGCGCCCACGCCTGATCTCCGAGCCGCAGCAGCCCACGGCGTTGCGCGCGTGTCCCCGGCGACACCGTTACGCGTCGGAAGTCAGAACTGGCGCCTGGACTTCACGACCCGGGCGGCGGGGTCCGGCAGGGCTCACGCACCGGCCTAACCACCCGCTCAGTGACGGCGTGGCCGCGGGCCGAACTCAGTGGAAGGCGTTCTGAGCCGGCTCGAGGCCGTGTTCGAGCAACATCTCGACGGCGTCGGCGGCACGATCCAGCTCGAGTTCCAGCGTGCGGCGCTGGACGGTGTCGAAGTCGCGCAGCACGTAGTCGGCCGGCTCCTGGCGCCCTGGCGGGCGGCCGATGCCGAAGCGGACCCGTGCGTACTCCCGCGTGCTCAGCGCGGCGGTGATCGACTTCAGCCCGTTGTGGCCGCTGTCGCCGCCGCCGATCTTGAGCCGCACGGTGCCGTAGGGCAGATCGAGCTCGTCGTAGATCACGACGGTCCGCTGCGGGGGCACCTTGTAGAACCGACCCAGGTTCACCACTGCGGCGCCGGAGTCGTTCATGTAGGTGAGCGGCTTGGCTAGCACCGCGGGATGCGCGACCAGCCGTCCTTCGAGCACCTCGGCCCGGTGCTTGGAGCTCTTGAACCGGCCACCGGCCCGGTCGGCCAGCACGTCGAGGACGAGGAAACCAGCGTTGTGACGCGTGCCGGCGTAACGGGGGCCGGGGTTGCCCAGTCCGACCACCAGGTACCGCTCGTCGGACATGGCCACGGCGCCGGAGGACTACTGGGCGTCGGCGGAGCTCTCGCCCTCGCCCTCGCCGGCCTCGCCGGCCGCCTCGGCCTCGGCCTCGGCCTGCGGCTTGTCCTCCTGCATGCCGAGCTCGGCCGCGGACTCGGCCACTTCGGCGTCGATCTGCTCGGCGCTCGGGGCCTCGGAGATGATCAGGACGATCTGCTCCGGGTCGCCGATCAGCGAAACGCCACCGGGCAGGCGTACGTCAGCCGCGGTCAGCTGGGAACCGATCTCCAGACCGTCGACGGCAACGGTGAACTCGGTCGGGATGTGGGTGGCCTCGGCCTCGACGCTGAGGGAGTTGAGCTCCTGCTGCAGCAGCCCGCCGGGGACGACCTCGCCCTCGAGGACCAGGGCGACGTCGATGGTGACCTTCTCCCCGCGCCGGACGGCCAGCAGGTCGACGTGGTCGAAGGTCCCCCGGACGGCGTGGCGCTGGATCGCCTTGGGGATGGCCAGCGCCTCGGTGCCCTCGATGTCGAGGGTCAGCAGGACGTTGGCCCCGCCGCGGCGCACGGCCAGAGTGAACTCCTGCGCCGGCAGCGCCAGGTGCTGGGGATCGGCGCCGTGTCCGTAGAGGACGGCGGGTATCAGTCCGGCGCGACGGGTGCGGCGGGCCCCGCCCTTGCCGAAGTCGGTACGACGTTCGGCGGGCAGCTGAAGCTCGGACACGGCGGTGGTCTCCTTGCTGGGAACGGGATCCACTCGCTTCGGGTCGAACGCGGAAGCGTGTGGGGGGACGCGGTGTCACCACGGGCCGAGGGCCGAGACACCGCGTCGATCACGGACCGTGCGCGGCTCGCGCCGCAGTGCCGGTCCCTCGCCGGGGCAACTCGAGGAAGTCTAGCGGCCACGGCCGAGCCGCCAGACCGCGCTCGGCCGGTCCGGCATCGTCCCTAGCATCATCGCCGTGACCTGTGGCTACCGCGGGCCGGGAGTCCGCGTCCGGGTACCCGCCAAGATCAATCTGCACCTGGCTGTCGGCCCTCGTCGGCCGGACGGCTATCACGAGCTGCTCACCGTGTTCCACGCGGTGAGTCTGTTCGACACGGTCACCGCGGTGGCCGCGCCGGCCCTGACGTTGGAGGTCACCGGCGCGGACGCAGCGGTGGTGCCCGACGGACCCCAGAACCTGGCCTGGCGGGCGGCCGAAGTCCTGGCCGAGCACCACGGCCGCCGCCCGGGCGTGCGCCTGCTGGTGGACAAGGCCATTCCGATGATGGCCGGGCTGGCCGGTGGCTCGGCCGATGCCGCCGCGGCCCTGGTTGCCTGTGACGCCGTCTGGCAGCTGCACACGCCGCGTCCCGAGCTCGTCGCGCTGGCGGCAACGCTCGGCAGCGACGTCCCATTCGCACTGACCGGCGGCACCGCGATCGGCACGGGTCGGGGCGAGACGCTGACGCCACTGATGGGTTCCCACCTGCCGCTGTGGTGGGTGCTCGCCATCGCCGCCGAGGGTCTGTCAACTCCGGCGGTGTACGCCCAGTTCGACCGATGGGTGGCCCCGGTGTCCGAAGCGGACCCGCTGGCGGCGCCGACCGGGCTGCTGCGCGCGATCGGAACCGGGGACGCCAAAGCGGTCGCGCGCGAACTGCGCAACGACCTGCAGGCTCCCTCGCTGGCCCTGCGCCGGGGGTTGGCCGACACCCTGGCCGCGGGACTGGACGCCGGCGCGCTCGGCGGTTTGGTGTCCGGGTCCGGGCCTACGTGCGCCTTCCTGACCGAGGACGCCGCGTCGGCCGGCCAGGTGGCCGAACGGCTCGGCCGGGCCGGCGTGTGCCGGACCACCCGCGTGGTCACCGGTCCCGTGACCGGAGCCTCCCTGTGCTGAGCCTGCGGAGCGCGTCACTGCGCAGCAGCCCCGGCCGCCGATCCATGCTCGGTGGTGGGCGGCGCTGATGCCGGCGGCCAACCTGGTCAATCTCGAATCGGTGTCGAAGGCGTTCGCCACGACCACCGTGCTGAGCTCGGTGTCGCTCGGCGTGGCCGAAGGCGAGCGCATCGGTGTGGTGGGGCGCAACGGCGGCGGCAAGTCCACACTGCTGCGGCTGATCACCGGCCTGGAGGATCCGGACTCGGGCCGGGTCACCCGCACCGGTGGTCTGCACGTCGCAACGGTCGACCAGCGCGGTGACCTTCCGGACGGAGCCACCGTGGCGCAGATCGTCGTCGGTGACACCGCCGTGCACGAGTGGGCCGGCGACGCGGCGGTACGGGCGGTGCTGCACGGCCTGGGGCTCGACGCGGTGGGTTGGGACGCACCGGTCGACCGGCTCTCCGGTGGCGAGCGGCGCCGGGTATCGCTGGCCGCCGCGCTCACCCAGCCGGCGGATCTGCTGGTGCTCGATGAGCCGACCAACCACCTCGACGTCGAGGGCGTGGACTGGCTGGCCCGCCACCTGGTCTCGCTGCGCAGTGCGCTGCTCGTCGTCACCCACGACCGCTGGTTTCTCGACGCGGTGTGCCAGCGGACGTGGGAGGTGGACGACGGCGACGTGCGCTCCTTCGACGGCGGCTACGCGGCCTACGTGCTGGCCCGGGCCGAGCGCGGTCGCCAGGCCGGGGCCAGCGAGGCCCGTCGCCAGAACCTGCTGCGCAAGGAACTCGCCTGGCTGCGGCGCGGGCCACCGGCACGGACGTCGAAGCCGAAGTTCCGCATCGAGGCGGCCAGCGCGCTCGTCGCCGACGAGCCGGCTCCGCGCGACCGCACCCGGCTGCAGGCGCTGGCCCAACGCCGCCTCGGTCGCACGGTGTACGACGTCGAGAACGTGACGCTGCGGGCCGGCGATCGCACACTGCTGGCCGACGTCACCTGGCATGTAGGACCGGGTGATCGGATGGCGATCATCGGCGTCAACGGATCGGGCAAGACGCATCTGCTGCGCCTGCTGGCCGGCGAGGTCGAGCCGGCGGCCGGAAAGATCGTGATCGGGCGCACCGTGCATGCCGGGCACCTGTCCCAGCACGTCACCGAGCTCGACGAGGGGCTGCGCGTGCTGGAGGCGGTGCAGCAAGTCCGCACCACGGCCGAGCTCGGTGGGGTCGAGCTCTCGGCCGGGCAACTGGCCGAGCGGTTCGGCTTTCAGGCCGAGCGCCAGTGGACGCCCGTGCGCGATCTGTCCGGTGGCGAGCGGCGCCGGTTGCAGCTGCTACGGCTGTTGCTGGAGCAGCCCAACGTGCTGCTGCTCGACGAGCCGACCAACGACCTCGACACCGACACCCTGACCGCGGTCGAGGACCTGCTCGACTCGTGGCCGGGCACGCTGGTCGTGGTCAGCCACGACCGATATCTCATCGAGCGGGTCTGTGACACCACCGTCGCCCTGCTCGGCGACGGCTCGCTGGCCGCGTTGCCCGGCGGGGTCGAGGAGTACCTGGCCCGACGGCGCGCGGGCGAGCGCTCGGCCTTGCCCGGATCGGATTACCCGCCGTCGCCCGCTGCGTCGCCCGCCTCGTCGACTGCCCCGTCAACGGCGCCGTCGGCCGCGCAGACGCGGGCGGAGCGCAAGGAGGTCAGCCGGCTCGAACGGCGTATCGCCACGCTCGAGGCGCGCGAGACCGCCCTGCACCGCCGGCTGGCCGAGCACGCCACCGACTACGTGCGAGTGGCCGAGCTGAGCGCCGAGCTGCTCCAGACCGTGCGCGAGCGCACCGACACCGAGGACCGCTGGCTCGAACTGAGCGACTGACCCGGAGCGCTATCGACCCCGGCTCACTCGGGACGATGGTCGACGGTCAGCTCCGGCTTGGCCTCGAGCCCGGACAGACCGTTCCAACCGAGGTTGACCAGGTGGGCGGCGACGATCTCGCGGCTGGGCTGGCGCACCTCGACCCACCACTGACCGGTGAGCGCGACCATGCCCACCAGCATCTGGGCGTACATGCCGGCCAGTTCGGGCTGCAGGTCCCGTCGCTCGAACTCGCGGGCGAGGATGTACTCGACCTGCGAGGCGATGTCGTTGAGCAGTGAGGAAAAGGTTCCGGTCGCGGCCACCACCGGGGCGTCACGGGTCAGGATGCGAAAGCCGTCGGTCTCGTCGTCGATGTAGGTCAGCAACGCCAGGGCGGCCTGTTCGACCAGGGCCCGCGGATGCCCGGCGGTCAGGGCGGAGGTGACGCGGTCCATGAGGGCCTGCATCTCCCGGTCGACGACGACGGCGTAGAGACCCTCCTTGCCGCCGAAGTGTTCGTAGACCACCGGCTTGCTGACCGCGGCGCGGGCGGCGATCTCCTCGATGCTGGTGGCTTCGAACCCCTTTTCGGCGAACAGGCTGCGGCCGACGTCGAGCAGCTGCTCGCGCCGTTCCTTGCCGCTCATCCGCACCCGCGGACGACCCTGCGCCTCCACCATGTGCGCCCACTATGCCCTTCCGCACCGACCGACGGGCGGGCGTCGGTGGCGCAGGGAGACCACATGACCGCCGCCGAAGAGGCGCCACGGTGCCACCATGGGCCCATGAAACCGATGCCCGCGCCGGCCTCCGAATCGCTCGACGTCGACGCGCCGCACTTGGCCTACGAGGGCCGCACGCCGTACGTGGAGTACACCGAGGCCGACGTATTGCGCGAGCTGATCCACGTCAACACCGATGAGCCGCTCGAGGTCACCTTCGTGGTGGCCACGCAGATCATGGAATTGCACTTTGCCCTCTTGAAGCACGAGTGGACGCTGGCCATCGCCGCGCTCGACGCCGACGATGTGCGCACCGCCGTGGCCTCCTTGAGCCGGTCCATGCGCGTGCAGGAGTCGCTGATCGGCTCGTGGTCCATCCTGGGCGAGATGTCACCGGTGCAGTACAACCGGTTCCGCGACGCGCTGGGCCACGCGTCGGGATTCCAGTCCTTCGGGTACCGCGAGCTCGAGTTCCTGCTGGGAGTCAAGGACGAGCGGATGCTGCGGCCCCACGTGCAGATGCCGCGGGCCGCGACGGAGCTCGAGCGGATCTTCGCCGGACCCTCGCTCTACGAGGCGGCGGTGGCCACGCTGGCCCGCCGCGGGTACGCCGTTCCGCCCGCTGTGCTAGCGCGGGACCACCGCGAGCCGTGGACCGAGGCCGAGCCGGAGGTGGTGCAGGCCTGGCGCACGGTGTACGCCGACGACGGCGAGCTGGCCGAACTGGCCGAGGCGTTGGTCGGCGTGGCCGAACGTCACTCGCGCTGGCGATTCGTGCACTACACCGCGGTGTACCGGATCCTCGGCGCCAAGCCGGGCACCGCCGGGTCGGCCGGACTGACCTGGCTCAAGCGCGCCGTAGACCAGATGGTGTTCATCGATCTCTGGGCGGTGCGCGGTGTCCTCTAGGTCCGTGGTCTCCGAATCCGTGGTCTCCGAATCCGTGGTCTCCGAATCCGTGGTC
>JBDUAD010000025.1:0-28248 GCA_040004775.1 bacterium
CCGGTCGAGGCGGCCCTGTGGCGGGCCGGGATCGACACCAATTAGCCCACGGGGATCGCGCGCGGGCTGTCCCTTGCGGTTCATCGAGGTGCGCTGTTCCGACGAAGACGTGTACCGCCACCGCCTCGGAGGCCGGCGGCGCCGCATCGAGGGGTTCCCGGAGCCGTCGTGGTCCTCGGTGGAGAAACGGCGGCGATCGTTCGAGGAGTGGTCGGATACGCGCCTGGGGCTGGACTCGATCACCTCACGAGCCACGAACCTGCAGACCGCGATGGCCTGGCTGTCGGCGGAAACCCCTATCGAGCTGAACGCTCAGTCGACCTGAATCGGGCACGGTCGCGGTGACAGCGTCGAACTCTGACGACGCACGACGGCCGTGAACATCCACCGGCCCGGGTTCGGCAGGAGCACGTCCTCGGCGCGGTAGCGGCCGTCGGGCTGCCTACGCAAGCCGACGGTCAGCGGCCCGATGTCCTTGGTCGGCAGGGTCGCGGTCAACACCAGCTGCTGAGGCCGCGCTCCGGTCACCTCCGTGGTGACCGTGGTGGCCCCGCTGCGGGCCGGATCCACGGTGACCGTGATCGACCGGCTCGAACCCAGGTCGGGCGCCGGGCCCGTGCCCGCCGACGTTGCCGACGCGGAGGCAGCTGCGCGCCCGGGCGGCCGCGCGACCAGGACAGCCGGCACCGCGAGCACGACCACTCCCAGCGCTGCCTCCAGCAGGACCGTCTGGCGCAGTCGCGGCGTGCTGATCAATGCGTTGCTGCTTGGCCCCTCGTTGCCCGCCGCGGCCGTAATCAGCCGGCGGGAGACCATGCCGCGAGACGCATAGCCCAGACTGACGAGAACCAGGAACAGCGTCGCCTTGACCAGGACCAGCCGGCCGTAGGTCGTGGTGGTCAGGGCATCCGTCGCGCCGGACTCGCGCCAACCTTGATAGACGCCGGTGACCACGAGGACGCCGAGGCTGATCAGCGCGGCGCGGGAGAAGACCGGCACGCGGCGATCGTGAGCGTGGTCGCCTACCGCCGCAGCCTCGGCAGCATGGCAGTCCCGTCTGGAAATCCGTGGAGGACCTGCACTCTGCCGGCCGGCGCCCCACGGTGATCATCGCCATGCGGCGCCGACCCGGCGACTCGGTAGTGAGCGCTTACCGGTCAAGGAAATATCGCGGCCTGCTTCACGATGCGACCAGCAGGGCCTGCGGGGCGGCGGCCTTCATTCGCGGGTTCAGCCAGGTGAGCTGCTGGCGCCACACGAACTAAGGCTCGGGGAATCCGTGCAGAAGAATTACGGGCGGAACTGACCGGCCTCGACCCACTGCATCCGCAGACGTAGAGAACAGCGGTGTGGTGACGCCATGAGTACGTTCCCTCGGCTCCGCAGGTTAATGCCGCGATGACGTCGGTCAGGCGCCTTGGCCGAGGTTGCGCATGAGGCCGCCGTCCATGACGTATTCGCTGCCGGTTACGTAGTCAGCGTCCGCGGAGGCCAGGAACACCGCCAACCGGGCAATCTCCGACGGCTCGGCCGCCCGCTTGAACGGGATGCTCTGAACCTGTTCCTCGAGGACCTTCGGGTCGTCGATGGCGGCCTGGTTGAACGGGGTGAGGACCATTCCCGGCGCCAGGCTGTTGACGTTGACCTTGAGCTCGGCCAGTTCGAGGGCGAGGGTCCGGGTCAACATGCGCACGGCGCCTTTGGAGCAGTCGTAATCGGCTCCACCGGGGTTGGGGACATCTTCGTGCACCGATGTGATGTTGATGATCTTACCCTGACCACCGGCCGCGGTGCGGATCTGCGCGAATCGCCGGCAGCAGAAAAAGTACCCGTAGACGTTGGTGCGAATGGCTTTATCCCAGACGTCGGTGGGAAGGTCGGCAACCTTCGTGCCGGAGGCGTCGACGCCGGCGTTGTTCATGAGGATGTCCACCGTGCCGAAGGTCTGCTCGGCCCGGTCGAACATCGCCTCGACCTGACTCTCGTCACTGACGTCACACTGCACCACCAGCGGGCGCCGACCGGCGTCCTCAACCATGCGCTCGGTCTTCGCGGCGCCCTCGGCGTCGTCCAGGTAGCTGATGACGACATCGGCGCCTTCCCGGGCGAACTCGGCCGCGGTGGCCTGGCCAATGCCCGAGTCTGATCCGGTGATCAGAGCGGTCCTGCCGTCCAAACGGTTGTCAGCCATGCGAGGCCCCTTTCGAAGCAAACGGTCGGAGGGAAGGTGGGTGACGGATCCAGGCCGAGGCCCAGCCGTCGATTGCGGGTACATCAGGTGCCGCGGGCCAGGTCGAACGGCACGGACACGCGGTCGTCGACCTGCTGCGCTCGACCCCGGCGCCGGCGCCGGCGAACTCGAACGGCCTTGAAGACAGCCTCCGGCCCGCTCCGGACGTTACCTGTACGTCTCACCTCACGCAGCACGCGCTGACTTCAGCGGTTATCGTGCGGCGTGACCCAGTCCGAGAGCGATGTCGAAGCCCAGCCCGACGATGACCATGAACCACGGATCAGCGACTACGGTTTCCTCTCTGACGGCCACTCGGGCGCGCTGGTCGGCCGGAACGGGTCGATCGATTGGTGGTGCGTGCCGCGCTTCGATGCACCGGCGGTGTTCGGCCGGCTGCTCGACGCGCAGGCGGGACACTGGCAACTGGCGCCGACGGAAGCGTTCAGTGTGCAACGCCGCTACGTCGACGACACCCTGGTGCTGGAGACGACATTCCAGACCGCGACTGGAGCGGTGAAGGTCACCGATGCGCTCCTGCTCGAGGCTGGCGCCCGCAATCATGAGATCTGCCGGCTCAGCCCACACACCCTCCTGCGCCACGTCGAGGGACAGCGCGGCAGGGTTCAAATGCGGACCGACTTCTCCCCGCGGATGGAGTACGGGCGCACCGAGCCGCACCTGCGTCCGGTCGACGGAGGGGTCGAGGCGATTGGCGGCCCCGTCACGCTGAACCTGGCCACCGATGTTCCGCTCGTGATTCAGGACGGTGCAGTCCGGGCCGATTTCGATCTCGAGGCCGGCGAGACGGTCGACCTGCGTCTGGTCTACTCCCGCACGTTCAATCCGGACGGCGCCGGAGGTTCGCAGCGCTCCCGCGAGGCGTCATTGTCGGACACGGTGGCCGGCTGGACCTCGTGGTCCACCCAGCACACCGGCTACGACGGGGCTTACCCCGCCCTGGTGCGCCGCAGTTCCCTGGTCTTGCAGGGGCTCACCTACGGGCCGTCCGGGGCGGTGATCGCCGCGGCGACGACGTCGTTGCCCGAGACGATGGGCGGACAGGCCAATTTCGACTACCGCTACGCCTGGCTGCGCGACCTGAGCCTGACCGCCCGATCTCTGTGGTTGGCGGCGTGCCCGGACGAGCCGAACCGCCTCCTGGACTGGTTGGCCGGATCGGCCGGGCGCATCCGCGACGAACTGATACAGATCATGTATGGCGTCGAGGGCGAGCGTGATCTGACCGAGCACACCCTGCCGCAGCTTCGCGGCTTCGGCGGCAGTGCGCCGGTTCGGGTCGGCAACGCGGCTTGGCAGCAGGATCAGCTCGACGTCTTCGGCGAGGTTCTCGACGCCGCGCACCTGGTGACCGATGCAATCGCGCAGTTCTCACCGCCCACCACCGAGCTGTTGACAACCCTGGCCGATCGGGCGGCGCAGCGGTGGATGACGCCCGACGCTGGGATGTGGGAGGCCCGTGACCGCAATCGTCACTACACCTCCTCGAAGGTGATGTGCTGGGTCGCGCTGGACCGCGCCATCGACCTCGCGGCGCGTCTCGGTGCAGAAACCCACGTCAGCGCCTGGACGTCGGCTCGCGCCGCGGTCCGGTCCGCGGTGCTCGAGCAGGCGTGGAGTGATTCGGCCGGCGCCTACGCCGGGGCGCTGCGCTCTGACGACTTGGACGCCTCGGTCTTGATCCTTCCGCTCGTCGGATTCCTGCCGGCCGACGACCAACGGATGGCCGCCACCATCGAGACGATCGAGGCGCAGCTCGGCGAGGGTGGACTGATCCGCCGATGGCCTAGCGATCGCAGCGGCTTCCTTATCTGCTCCTACTGGCTGGTCGAATGTCTGGCCCTGGCCGGTCATCCCGAACGAGCCCGCAGGTGGTTCGACCGCGCCACCGCGTACGCCAACGACCTGGGCCTGCTCGCCGAGGAAGGCGACGTACGGACCGGCCAATTGCTCGGCAACTTCCCTCAGGCGTTCTCCCACGTCGGCCTGATCAACGCCGCCTGGCGCCTGGGACAGGTTGCCGGCTGACCTCAGATCAGGTCGAGGCGGCCGGCTCAGCACTTCGCCGGAGGGGCGCCAGTCCCACCATCGACGCCGTGCCGTCCGGCGCCTGGAAACGGTTCGCTTCAAATGGGCAGGGCCGTCTGGAACGGGTCGCGGCTATGGATCGATTCGATCTCCAGCATGCGCAACTTGGTCGACGTGCCGCCGGCGCCGGAGAAGCCGCCGATCCAGCCGGTGCCGAGCACCCGGTGGCAGGGAACGAGAACCGGGACAGGATTGCGGGCCATGGCCCGGCCGACGGCCTGGGCCCCGTGTGGTTCGCCGAGGCGTCGAGCGATCTCGCCGTAGGTCAGCGTGGACCCGACCTCGATCGACCGGCAGATCCGGTACACGCCCAGGTCGAACGCACCGGCCGGTCCGACGTCGACCGGAACGTCGGTGAGGTCTTCTGGCCGGCCGTCGAGCAGCGCCCGGATGCCCGTGCACGCGCGCTCGACGAACGTTGGCCGCGGTTCATCGGCAATCTCGCGGCTTGGACCGGCGAGCCGGTCGCCGGCACCAACGACGGCCGGGAGCCGCACCGAGGCGATCGCGTCCGCGGTCCAGCCCAGGGCCACCGGTCCGATCGCCGTGGCCACCGAGCACCGTCCGACCAATGCCGCAACCATGTCTCCTCCTCGATGCGACGTTAGCCGCCGCGTCCGACAGCATCGGCAACCTCGCCCGGGGCTCCCGCCGAGAACGGCACCGTGACCACCGGTGACCACGGACCGCCGACGTAGCGCCAGACGGACAGGCCCAGGCCGCGGACCGAGAACGGAACGAAGCCGGCGCGCAGCGCGGCCAGCGTGGCCGCCACCATCTGCGGGTCGGCCTTGTTCTGCACGGTGACATGGGGCCGGAACGGCTGGCGGTCCTGCGGGGTCAGCCATCCTCGCCACCGCGTCGCCATCTCGGCGTGGACGGCGGCCAGCTCCTGACTGCGCAGCCGGTAGGCCGCTCCCCGGCCGAGCGAGATCACCTCGGTCACCAGGACGTCGAACGGTTTCTGTGCACAGGCGACGTCGACGAGGTCGGCGAGGATGGCGTCGACCTCCCCGCCAGGCAGCGCGTGGAACAGGGTGACGTGAGCGCCGATCACCGTGCGTCCGGGCGGAAAGTGTTGACGGCGTTGCCAGTCGAAGCGGTCCTGACTGGTCGGGTCGAGACTCAGGCTGACGATCAGTGGGTCGGCCACCCGGGCGACCGTACCGAGATTCCCGCCCCCGGCGGGTGTGAGATCAGGTCGCCGAGGATCAGGCGGAGGCTATGCGCAGGACAAGCACGATCAGCGCCACGAGCAGGAACGCTCCCGGGAACTGGTACTGGCCGACCTTGGCCCGGACGTGAGCGCCGATGGCCAGGAGGAAATACACCGCGGCGCCGGCCGCGGCGGCGATGCCCAGCGGCGCCCACCACAAACCGATGATCAGCCCGACCGCGGCGGCGACGAGCAGAGCGGCCAGATACCGGAACTGCTCGGTCTTGACGCCGACCGAGTTGAGGTTCTGCACCATCTGCGGTTGCTTGCTGATCTTGCCGCTGGCCGAGAACAACAAGGAGGCGGCGTAGAGGACTGAGGCGATAGCGGCGGCGACGAACATGGTAGCTCCCCGAGTCAGCAGGGGGCGACCGGCCGACACCCGGTGGACGGCTTCCCCTGAGTGTGTGCGCGATCGTGGCCCCGACCCGTGCGGCATGGCAAGCAGATTCCCCGGGGCTACACCACGCCGGTGGCCTCGTTCCACGTCACGCCCAGCGCTCGGCCCGCCTCGTCCAGGACTTGGGCAACGGCGAGGGTGTCGGCCAGCGGCATGACCGGACTCTCGGTCAGGCCGGCTCGCACGCAGCGGGTGACCTCGTCGAGTTCGTGCGCGTAACCGCCGCCGGTCGCCACGGCGGTGATTTCCTCGGGCTCGTGCCCGTCGCGGTGCAGCACGATCCGGCTCGGGTGGTGGAAGCGCGGCAGGACATCGATCCAGCCCCTGCGGCCGAGCACCCGCGCCGAGCCGGGCATCGCCGAATTCAGTGACGTGGTCAGCAGCGCGACGACGCCGGCGGGATAGGCGAGCAACAGCGACGCGTCCTCCTCCACCCCGGTCGGACCGAGGCGCCCGGTCGTCACCACCCGCTCCGGTGATCCGAGCAGCCACTGCGCGAACGAGACCACATAGACACCGAGGTCCAGTAGCGCGCCACCGCCGAGCTCCGGGGCGAACAGGCGATCGGCCGGATCCCGCTCGCGCACGACCCCGAGATCAACCTCGACCGCGCGGATCTCGCCGATCACACCGTCGTCGAGCAGCGTGCGCATACGCACCAGCACGGGCTGGAAGCGCGTCCACATCGCTTCCATGGCGAACCTGCCCGTGTCCCGCGCCGCCCGTATCACCTCCTCGGTTCCGGACGCGGAGACCGTGAACGCCTTCTCCACCAGCACCGCCTTTCCGGCGTGCAGCGCGGCCACGGCGATGTCGCGGTGCTGCGGGTGGGGGGTGGCGATATAGACCACGTCTACGTCCGGATCGTCGAGGAGCTCCCGGTACGAGCCGTAGGCCCGTTCGGCGCCGTGCTGGTCGGCGAAGCCCTGGGCGCGCTTCCGCGACCGTGATCCGACGGCCAGCAGGCGGGCACCGTCGGCCACGGGGAAGTCGGCGGCCACCTTGCCGGCGATCCGTCCCGGCCCGGCGATTCCCCACCGCAGAGGAGGTTCAGCGTTCGTCACCCGGTCACCCTCGCACGGCGCCCTGGAGTTGCTTGGCGAGGAAAGGCCTAAGCGCGCTCGCGCCGGCGGGCCCGGCAGATAGGTATTAGTTCCGATGCCCGCGGGCTCCTCAGCCTACGAACATTCCTGGTGCGCAGCCGGATTGGCCGAGTGCGCACCAGCACGAAAGAGGAGATCGTCATGAGCTTCCCCATCACCTACGCCCAGGCCGAGATCGAGTACCGACGAGAGCGGATCGCATCGTCGTTCGGAGGCGGAAACGACCGGGCCGACCACAGCGCAGCCCGCAAGTCGGGACGGCGATTCCACGTGACCCGTCGTCCGGCGCGCACCCGCCTGTCCTAAGCGCTGCCTGCCTCGAACGGCGGAGCAATCGCCGATGTCGGCACGGGGCACCAGGATGGGCGGGTGCCCCGGACGCCGAACCCGCTGCTCGGACGGGCGGCCGAGCTCGAGTCCCTGCTCACCGTCCTCGGTGACGCCGCCTCCGGCGAGGCCGGCGCCGTCGTCCTGGCCGGGGACGCCGGCGTCGGCAAGACCCGCCTTCTGGTCGCGGTGGCCGAGCACGCCGAGGCCCGCGACTTCCGGGTGCTGGTCGGCCACTGCATCGACTTCGGCGGCACCGGCCTGCCCTACCTTCCGTTCACCGAACTGTTCGGCAGCATCGACGCGAGTGATCCCGAACTCTGGGCCGAGCTCGTCGCCCAGTTCCCGGCTATCGGTCGGCTGCGCCTGAGCCAACGGCTCATGGGGGCCGATGCCGGCGCCGGCGCCGACCCGTTGGACCGCGTCGCACTGTTCGAAGACGTCCTCGGTGCGCTGCACGCGCTGGCCGCCCGAAGGCCGGTCCTGGTGCTCATCGAGGACGCACACTGGGCCGACCAGTCCACCCGCGACCTGGTCGGTTTCCTGCTCGCTCGTCTGGGACGCGCGGCGCTTGCTGTGGTCGTCTCGTACCGCAGTGACGATCTGCACCGCCGCCATCCGCTGCGTCGGGTGGTGGCCGAGTGGGTCCGCCTGCCGGGCATGCGCCGGCTACATCTCGGCCCATTGGACGCCGAGGACGTCCGCGCCCTGGTGCACTTCCTGCATCCCCAGCCGTTGGCCGAGCGGGACCTCGGGGTGATCGTCGCCCGGGCCGAGGGCAACCCGTTCTTCGCCGGCGAACTGGCCAGCGCCGCGACCGGGCGGGCCGAGGAGGCGCTGTGGCCGGGCGTCGCCGGTCGGGCCGACCTGCTGCCCGAGGGCCTGGCCGACGTGCTGCTCGTCCGCCTGGACCGGCTGTCCGAGCCGGCCCGGCACATCGTCGCGGTGGCGGCCGTAGCCGGGCGTCTAGTCCGCCACCCACTGCTGGTCCGGGTCAGCGGCCTGGCTGACGGGGCCCTGGACGACGCGCTGCGTGAGGCCGTGGACGCCAACGTGTTGGAGGTGGCCGGCGACGGCGGGTACGGCTTCCGCCACGCCCTGCTGGCCGAGGCGGTCTACGACGACCTGCTGCCGGGCGAGCGGGTGCGCCTGCACGCGACGTACGCGCGGGTGTTGGCCGAGGAGGGGGCGCTGGGCACATTCACCGAGCTGGCCCGGCACGCCCGCGCCTCGAACGACCTGGTGACCGCCCTGCGGGCCGACCTCAACGCCGGGGCCGAAGCGATGCGCGTGGCCGCGCCCGAGGAGGCCAAGGCCCACTACGAGGCGGCGCTGGAGTTGAACGCGCTTCTTCCGGAGCCCGACCGGGCCGACGTGGTGGAGCTGACCCGGCTGGCGGCCGGCGCGTCGGCCGCCGCCGGCCACTCGCTGCGGGCCCTGGCCCTGGGCCGGGCTGCGCTGGCCGCGTTGCCCGCGGACGCCGAACCCGTGGTCCGGGCTGGGCTGCTCAAGGACCTGGCCAT
This sequence comes from bacterium, assembly GCA_040004775.1. Taxonomy (GTDB): domain Bacteria; phylum Actinomycetota; class Actinomycetes; order Mycobacteriales; family Jatrophihabitantaceae; genus JALZBL01. The sequence continues at coordinate 8,909 of JBDUAD010000025.1, forward strand.
GCACCTGCTCTCGCTGGACAGCGACACCGAGGCCGTCGCCACGACGTCCGAGGCGCTGCGGCTGGTGCCGGCCGATCCGCCCAGCCAGGCGCGAGCCGAGCTGGCCGTGATGCACGCTCACGCCTGCATGGCCATCGGCCGTGACGCAGAAGCCCTGCGTTGGGTGCACGAGGCCCAGGAGCAGGCCGCGGGCATCGGCAAGCCCGAGATCGCCGTGGACGCCCAGGCGACGGCGGCGATCGTTCAGCGTCGCGGAGGCGATCCGCAGGCCGCAGCCGAGCAGCTGGCCGCGGTGGCCGAGACCGCGCAGGCCTCCGGCGACATCTGGACCGAGCTGCGCAGCCGTTACAACATCGGTGCCCTGTACTACTACACCGGCGAGTTGCCGGCCGCGGTCAAGTCCTTCCAGGACGGCCAACGCCGGGCGCGCGAACTGGGCCGGCCGTGGTCGCCCTACGGGCTCGAGTCGCGTCAGATGGCCGGCCTGGCCCAGTTCGCGATCGGTGACTGGGACGGCGCCCTGCGTACGGCCGACGTCACGGGCGCGGAACCGCCGCCACTGGCCGAGGCCGGTCTGAGCGCGATCGCGATGCTCGTCCGGACCGCCCGGGGCGACGCCACGGCGCTGAACCAACTGCCGCGCCTACGACCCTGGTGGCGGCACGACGGGTGGCTGGTGGTGCAGTGTGCGCCGGCCGCGGCGGAGTTGTTGAGCTTTCTTGGTCGGTCAGAGGAGGGGCTCGACCTGTTGGCCGAGGCGGTCGGCGTGTTGGTCGAGGTGTGGCAGGGCGAATGGTTCCTCGGCCGGGTCCGGATGAGCGCGATCGGGCTGGACATCCTGGCGGCCACGCTCAGCGGTCTGAGCCAAGCCGAGCGGCTCGAGGCCCACCGCCGGGCCGAAGTGCTGTACCGCGCAGGTGAGCAGACCCTGGTCCGTGGACTACCCATCGGGCACCGGCTCGGCGTGGAGGGCGTGGCTTGGGCCGTTCGCCTGCGCGCGGAGTGGGCTCGGGTGCGCTGGCTGTCCGGCCAGGACGCGCCGAAGGTGGAGGAGCACATTGCCTTGTGGGAGGAGGCGGTCACGGCCTTCGGCTTCGGCCACGTCTACGAACAGGCTCGCTCCCGCGCCCGGCTGGCCGCGGTGCTGCGGGCCGCGGGTCAGACGGCCAAGGCCAACGAGCAGGCCGGCCTGGCCCGAGAGGCGGGCCGCGCCCTAAGCGCTGAACCGCTCCTGGAGGAGATTCGACGGCTGGCCACGACATCGGCCCGCCCGCTCGGCCGGGACACTGCGGGGCACGCCCTGACCGAGCGTGAGCGTGAGGTGCTGGCTCTGCTGGCTCAGGGCCGGTCGAACCGCCAGTTGGCCGGACAGCTGTTCATCAGCGAGAAGACGGTGAGCGTGCACGTGTCCAACATCCTGGCCAAGCTCGGGGTCCGCAGCCGGACCGAGGCGGCGGCCGTCGGCCGTCGGGACGGCCTGGTCGACTGAATCTGGGGTATCAGCGGGCTCGTCCGCACCTCCTGCTCGCATACGGCCCCAGTGACGGGACCACCGAGACAAGGAGCAAGACGATGAGCGGAAAGTTCGTGCTCGAAGACTCACCGCAGGGCAAGTACCACTTCAACCTCAAGGCCAGCAACGGCGAGATTATCGCCACCAGCGAGGTCTACAACTCCAAGGCGAGCGCCCTGAACGGCATCGACTCCGTGCGCACCAACGCCTCCACCGCAGTCCTGGTCGACGAGACCAGCTGAGCCTCGGGTTCCGGTCGGCCGGCGCCTTCCGAGGACCGCCCCGACCGGAACCCGGCACCACCCTCCTATGACCCGGTTTTCGACTCCTCAGCGCAGCGTGTCGAGTACCTCGATGACGTGAGCCGGATCAGTCTGGGGATTGACGAAAGCCAGCCGCAGCACCGTGCGGCCCTGGAACTTGGTCGGTACGCAGAGGATGACGCCCTCGGTGGCCATGCGCTGCGACCACCGGGCGTACTGCTCCGCCGTCCAGCCGGGCCGCTCGAACAGCAACACCGACAGCTGCGGCGCGGTGATCAGCTGCAGGTGCTCGGCCGCGTCGATCGCTCCGGCCACCTGACGGGCCGTCTGCAACGTCTTCTCCACCGCCGCCCGGTAGCGATCGGTGCCGTGGGTGGCCAGGCTGAACCAGAACGGCAGGCCGCGGGCCCGGCGGGACAGGTGCACGGCGTAGTCGGCCGGATTGATCACCTCGCGGTCGACCTCATCGAGATAGCTCGCCTTCTGGGCGTGCGCCACCTGGGCCAGTCGCGGCGAGCGGTAGACCAACGCGCAGCAGTCGTACGGCGCGAACAACCACTTGTGCGGGTCGACGATGAAGCTGTCGGCCCGCTCGATGCCGGTGAAGAGGTCCCGCACGCTCGGCGCGCACAACGCCGCTCCGCCGTACGCTCCGTCGACGTGCAACCAGACGTCCGCCTCGCGGCAGGCATCGGCCACGCCGGCCAGGTCGTCGACCACCCCAGCGTTGGTGGTGCCGGCCGAGGCCACGACGGCGAAGACCCCGGGCGAGCAGGCGAGCACCTCCTGTAGCCGGCTCCCGGTCAGGCGTCCGCGCTCGTCGGCGGGCACTTCGACCACCTCGACGTCGAGGACCCGCGCGGCCGAGCGGATCGAGGAGTGCACCTCGGCCGTGCAGGCCAGCTGCCAACCGCCGGGCGGACGACCGCGATCGCGCTGAGCGGTTTCGCGCGCGGCGACCAGCGCCGAGAGGTTGCCGTTGGTGCCGCCAGCCACGAAGCACCCACCGGCCGTCTCGGGCCAGCCGAGCAACCGCACAATCCAGGCCAGTGCCTCGTTCTCGGCGTGGATCGCCCCCGCCCCGGCTTCCCACAGCCCGCCGAAGATGTTGGTCGCGCTGGTGACGAAGTCGAAGGCAACGGCGGCGCGGGTGGGCGCCGACGGGACATACGCCAAGTTCATCGGGTCGTCCTGGGCCCGGGTGGCCGGCTCGAGGACCTGCTCGAAGATGCGCAGCGCCTCCTTGCCGCCCACTCCCTCGGCGGTGATGGTCCGACCGGCCGCCTCGTGCAGGTAAGCCGCGGACCGGGCCGTCGTCTTCGGATCTGACGGGCGCACCACCCGTTGCGCGGCCCAGTCCAGCGCGGCGTGCACGACCTCGGTCTCGTCGCCCCACACCGGGTGAGAGGGCTCGTTCGGGTCGACGACGGTCACCCTCGCAGCGTGCATGGCGGGCCACGCCGGCGCAACGCCTGCTCGCGCGACGCCGTCCGCGCAACGTCCGACTGACGCCCCGGGGCTCCGCGGCGTCAGTCGTCCCGGCCGAGCTCCGTGCACACGCAGAGGCGGTTGTCCTGGGCGTCGGCCACCACGGTGAACGCCGGCCGGAACCGCTCGTCGATGCGGCGACCGCCAGCGGCGGTGATCTCGTCGAGCACGGCGTCGGCGGTGGAGTCCTCCACCGTGAGGTCGACGTGGAAGCGCGACGGGTTCGGGTCTTCGGTCTCCTGGAACCAGATGCTCGGCAGGCGGCGCCACGGGTCGACCAGGTCGCCGACGGCGTTCCTCCGGTAGCCCAGCGCCGCGGCCCAGGTCTCGGCGATGGCGGCCGGGTCGGCGGTGTCGATGCCGAGTTCCACTGAGCGGCCGAGCTCCGGACGGGCGCGCGCGCCGTGCTCGGCCGCGGCCGAGGTGACCGCCCGGGCCAGCTCGAGGTCGCGGCCGGTCACCTGTCCGCCGACCGAGTGAGTGGACGAGCTGACGAACACGTGCCGGTACCGCCAGTCCACGTCCGGGTGATGATCGAGGGACTCGGCCGCGGCACCGATGGCCTGTATCAACGCCAGCGCGGCGGCCACCGAATCGGCTTCGTAGACCGCTTGCATGGCGCCCAGATGGTGCCGCCAATCCGGTAACTGGGTGAGCGCATGGCGGCGCTCGGCGGCGGTGAGTACGGCAGGTGAAGGCATGGCCGGGATTGTGCCAAGCTGCTCGGACACTGCTGCTCTGACTTCGCTGCTGCAGGCAATAACCGCGCCGGGGGCTGGCGCGACGGCGTGCCTGCGGCCCCGGCACCGGGGTGGACGGTGAGATGCGCACATGATCCCGGCGGTGACGGCGCTGGCTGGCGTCCTTCTCGGCGCGGGCCTGACCCTGCTGACCGTCGCCTACCTGGAGCGGCGCCACCGCCGGGCCAACGAGCGTCGATTCCGGATCGAGGAGAAGCGGGCGGCCTATCGCCGCGTGCTGCACACCTTGGACCAGTTGTTCGGCCTGCGCCCGGACCATCCCGAGGTCGGCCACCTGGTCCGCACGCTGACCGGCGAGATCACCGATCTGCAGTTGGTCGCCCCGCCGCAGCTGTCGGAGCTGGCCGGGCAGTGCGTGTCGGTCGCCCTGCAGCCCGACGTGGACCGGGCCTGGGGCGTGGCCTTGTGCCGCCAGTTCGCCGAGGCCGCCCGGCTGGACCTCGACCCCGGCCGAGTGGTGGTTCGGGCCGCGGCCGATGAGCGCGCCGCCGTGCCCGCGCCGGGACGTCACGCCGTGGCCCGCCACGCCCGCTGAGGACCGAAGCCAGCCGTACCAGCCGAACTCAGCCGACGAGCGTCTTGGTCGCCGTGACCAGCGCGGCCAGCCCCTTCTTGGCGTCGCTGAAGAACATGCTGGTCTTCGGGTCGGTGTAGAGGTCGTTGTCGATGCCGGCGTAGCCCGACGCCATGGACCGCTTGACCACGATGACCGATCGGGCATGGTCGACGTCGAGGATCGGCATCCCCGAGACGGCGTTGCCGGGGCGGCGGGCGGCCGGGTTGGTCACGTCGTTGGCGCCGATCACCAGCGCGACGTCGGTGCGGTCGAACTCGGAGTTGACCTCCTCCATCTCCTTCAGCTGGTCGTAGGGGACGTTGGCCTCGGCCAGCAGCACGTTCATGTGCCCGGGCATGCGGCCGGCCACCGGGTGGATGGCGTAGCTGACGTCGACGCCCCGCGATTCGAGCAGTTCGGCCAGCTCCCGCACCTCGTGTTGGGCCTGGGCCGCGGCCAGCCCGTACCCCGGCACGATGATCACCTTGCTGGCGTAGGCCAGCTGCAGGGCGACGTCGTCCACGGCGATGGCACGTACCGGGCGCCCCGAGGCGCCGGACACCTCGACGCCCACCGCGCCGGTGCCGAACCCCCCGGCGATGATGCTCGGCACCGAGCGGTTCATCGCGTCGGCCATGAGCTTGGTCAGGATCGCACCAGAGGCGCCGACCAGGGCGCCGGCGATCGTCAGCGTGGCGTTGGACAGTACGAAGCCGGCCATCGCCACCGCGGTTCCGGTGAACGCGTTGAGCAGCGAGATGACCACCGGCATGTCCGCCCCGCCGATCGGCAGCACCATGAGGACACCGAGGCCAAGCGCGGCGACGACGACGATGAGCAGTACGGCCACGTTGTCCGCGCCGGCAATGACCGCGATCCCGGCGGCCAGCGCGGCCACGGATAGCAGCACCGACACCGCGCGACCGCCACTGAAGCTGATCGAGCCGCTCCACCGCCCCTGGAGCTTGGCCGCGGCGATCAGCGAGCCGGAAAACGTGATCCCACCGATGATCACGTCGAGCACTGTGGCCGTCGCAATGCCGGCTGACGGCGAGCTGTCGTGGGCGTAGTCGGCGATGGCGATGAGCGCGGCGGCGCCGCCGCCGACCGCGTTGAACAGACTGACCAGTTGCGGCATCGCGGTCATGGCCACCGAGCGGGCGGAGTACAGCCCGGCGGCCGAGCCGACCGCCGTGCCGGCCAGCAGAGCCCCCCAGCGCGGCCCGGTCATGGAGCCGCCGTCCACCACCTGGACGCCGACCGCGAGGACAGCCACCACCATGCCGAATGCGGACAGGAGGTTGCCGCGGCGAGCGGTGGCCGGGGAGTTCATGAGGTGCAGGCCGAGCACGAAGCAGGCCGCGCCGCCGAGCGAGGCCAGCCGCACCCCGGTGTCCACCGCGCTCATGCCGCTGCCCCCGGGCCGGTGGGTGGTTCGGTCGGCACGGCGGACTCCACTGCGGGCTCCATTGCGGCATCGACCCGTGGCGGAGGGACCGGCCGGCGGCGGAACATCCGCAACATCCGGTCGGTCACCACGTAGCCACCGACGACATTGGCCGCCGCGAACGCCGCGGCCACGAACGTCAACAGGTAGCCCACCGGCCCGTCGACGAAGGACGACAGCAGCACCACGCCGACCAGCACCACCCCGTGGATGGAGTTGGCGCCGGACATCAGCGGCGTGTGCAAGGTGGCCGGCACCTTGCTGATCACCTCGAAGCCGACCAACAGGGCAAGAATGAACACGGTCAGATCTCCGACGAAGCCTGACGTCATGGGGCCACCGCCTCCTTCTCGAGCAGGGCGGCGGTTGCCGGGTGCACGACCCGCCCGTCGTGGACGATCAGCACGCCGGCCTGCACCTCGTCGGCCGGATCAATGGCCAACGCGCCATCGCGCACGAGGTGCAGCAGCAGGGCGCTGATGTTGCGGGCGTAGGCGGCCGACGCGCTGGTGGCCAGCGCCGACGGCAGGTTGGGCGCCCCGATCACGGTCACCCCGTTGTCGGTGACCAGCGTCTGCCCGGGCTTCGACCCGGCGACGTTGCCCCCGAGGGCGCTCGCGGCCAGGTCGACGACTACCGACCCGGGCTTCATGGCCGCCACGGCGTCCGCGCCGACCATGAGCGGCGGTCGCCGGCCCGGAACCTGGGCGGTGGTGATGACGATGTCGTGGCGGGCGATGACCGCCGACAGCTCGGCCTGCAGCGCGGCCTGCTCCTCTGACGTGAGAACCCTGGCGTAGCCGCCTTCCCCGGCGCCGGTGGCCACCGAGGTCAGCTCGACGAACGTCGCGCCAAGGGAGGCCACCTCGCCGCGCGCCGCCGGGCGGACGTCGTAGGCGCTCACCACCGCGCCCAGCCGGCGGGCGGTGCCGATGGCCTGCAGCCCGGCCACGCCGGCGCCGAGGACCAGCACGGCTGCAGGCTTGGACGTCCCGGCCGCGGTGATCAGCAGCGGCACGAAGCGGTCAAAGTGCGCGGTGGCCAGCAGCACCGCGCGGTACCCGGCCACGTTGGCCTGCGAGGTAAGGGCGTCCATGGTCTGGGCCCGGCTCAGCGTGCGAGGCAGGCCATCGAGGCTGACCGCGGTGATCCCGCGCCCGGCCAGTTCGGCCATGGCTTGCGGATTGAGCAGATGGCCGAGCAGCCCGATCGTCGTCTGCCCGGCCCGCAGCCGATGCACCGGCACCGGCCCGACCGAGAGCACGACGTCGGCCTCGGCGTCGATACGCTGTGCGTCGACGATCGCGGCCCCGGCGGCAACGTAGGCGTCGTCGCCGAACCAGGCCGACCGTCCGGCGCCGCGCTCGACGAGCACGCTCAGCCCGGCACCGGTGAGCCGGCCTACGACGTCCGGGGTCAGCGCCACCCGGCGTTCGCCGTCCGCGGCCTCTGTGACCACCCCGACGCGCAGGCCGGCCGCAGCCGAGCTCTCGTGCGACTTCACGGGCGACCTCGAAGGGTTGAAGTGGTCAGCGGTCTGCGCACCATAATCGCCGCCGCCGACGCGACGCCGGGCGGTGGGCTCCGTCCGCTGCCTGTCAGCAGGGAGGATGGTGCGGTGAGCCACCCGGTCGACGTCGAGGACGACACCCGCTTCGCCGACCTCGGTCTGCGCGAGGAGCTGCTCGCGGTCCTGGACTCCCTCGGCTACGAGGAACCGACGCCGATCCAGCGCCAAGCAATTCCGCCGGTGCTGGCTGGGCGCGACCTGCTCGGCCAGGCGGCCACCGGAACCGGCAAGACGGCGGCGTTCGCGCTGCCCATTCTGCAGCGGCTGCCGGCCGGCCCGCGCTCGCTTTCGGCGCTCGTGCTGGTGCCGACGCGGGAGCTGGCCATCCAGGTCTCGCAGGCCGTGCACCGCTACGGCCGCGACCTCGGCGCGCGGGTGTTGCCGGTGTATGGCGGCTCACCGATCGGGCGCCAGATCCGCGAGCTGGAGCGCGGGGTCGACGTCGTGGTGGCGACGCCCGGGCGCGCGCTGGATCACCTCGGCCGCGGCACGCTCAGCCTCGACTCGGTGCGGTTGGTGGTGCTCGACGAGGCCGACGAGATGCTCGACATGGGCTTCGCCGAGGACATCGAATCGATCCTGCAGGCCGCGCCGACCGACCGGCAGACCGTGTTGTTCTCGGCCACGATGCCCGCACGCCTCGACGCCATCGCCCGCCGCCACCTGCACGACCCGGTGACGCTGCGCATCGCCCGGCCGGCGCCGGGTCGCGGGGAGGCTCCGTCGGTGCGTCAGGTGGCCTATCTGGTGCCCCGAGCCTCCAAGGCGTCGGCGCTCGGCCGGCTGCTCGACATCGAGGCGCCGGTGGCCGCGATCGTGTTCTGCCGTACCCGCGAGGAGGTCGACTCCCTCACCGAGACCCTCACCGGCCGCGGCTACCGTGCCGAGGCGCTGCACGGCGGGATGACCCAGGACCAGCGCGATCGGGTGATGAACCGGCTGCGCAGCGGCGCGGCCGAGCTGCTGGTGGCCACCGACGTGGCCGCGCGCGGGCTGGACATCGAGCAACTCAGCCACGTTGTCAACTACGACGTGCCGTCCGCGCCGGAGGCCTACATCCACCGCATCGGCCGGGTCGGGCGGGCCGGCCGCGAGGGGGTGGCGATCACTCTCGTCGAGCCCCGCCAGCACCGGCTGCTCAAGACGATCGAAAAGGCGGCGCGGGCGTCCATCGCGGTGGAGAAGGTCCCCACCGTCGCCGACCTGCAGGCCCGGCGCCTCGAGCTGACTCGCAGCGCGCTGTACGAGACGCTGGTCGACGCCGGCGCGGGCACCGACGACTCCGGCTCCGCCGACGGCTCGGTGGCGCTGGACCGCGTGGATGACTCGGCGGAGTCCGGCGCGGCTTCGCTCGACCGCTTCCGGGTGATCGTCGAGACCCTCGCTGATGACTTCGACCTCATGGAGATCGCGCTGGCCGCGGTCAAGTTGGCCTCGGATGCCGCGGGGCCCGACCAACCGGACGACGACATCCCCGACGTTGCCCCGGTGCGTTCGCGCGACGACGACCGTTCCCGGGCTGCGGCCGCCACGGTCAAGCTGGCCGGCCGGGGCGACACCGCGAAGGTGTTCATCGGGCTCGGCCGAGTGGCGAAGATTCGCCCGCAGGACGTGGTCGGGGCCATCGCCAACGAGACCAGCCTGTCCGGTCGCCAGATCGGCGCGATCGAGATCGCCGAGCGGTTCTCCACGGTCGAGGTCCCGGCCGCCGCGGCGGACGAGGTGATCAGCGCGCTGCGGGCGACGAAGATCAAGGGCCGCACAGTCAAGGCCGAGCTGTACCGCCCGCGTCCGCGCTGACCTCAGCCGGCGACCAGCTGTCGGGGACAACGTCCATCGGGTACGGCCTCACCGGGTTCGCGGGGTGAAGGTGGCCAGGGCGTCGAGGTCGCTCGCCTGCCCACGTAGGAAGTAGTCCACCCACTCCTCGACGGCGGGATACGTCGAGCCTTCGATGACGGCGGCACAGGCGGCGTCGAGATCCACCGGCGTGTGGTGAAGGTTGACCGCCCCGTCACGCAGGAGCGCCCAGTGCCCTCCGGGCCGGCCGTACGGCATGCCTACGCTCCCGGGGTTCACGACCAGTCGGCGGTCGACCAGCCGTACGAACTCCATGTGCGTGTGGCCGCACACGACCGTGCGCACCGCGACGGGAAGGTTCGCGAACGCTTCGATCCACCGCTGGGGTGGGGTGTCGACCAGAAGGACCTCGTCGTCGTCGCGCGGGCTGCCGTGGCAGAAGAGGACCGGACCGAAGCCGTCCAGCTCCAGTGTCACGGGGTGCGGGAGGTCGTCGAGCAGGCGCACAAGGGCGGGCCCTAATTGGGCCGCCGCCCACGGCGAGATGGGATCGGGTGGGTCGCCGACGAACGTGCCCCGAGCCATCGCGACCAGCTCCCGGTCGGCATTGCCGCGCACCAGGACCGCTCGCTCACCGAGCGTAGCCAGCAGGTCCAGGACGGCGACCGGTTGCGGGCCGGCCGCGTGGTCACCGGTGACCACGACACGGTCAGCCGTGGCGACGAGCGGCTCGGCCAGGACCGCCTCTAGCACGGGCAGCACGCCGTGGATGTCGGACAAGACGGCGACCGATTCGAGCACCGGATCAGCGTTACACGGCTTCGGTGGGTGGACGTCCGCTTTCTTCGGCGACTTTTTTCGGCCACCCGGCGCACGACGGTGCGCAAAGCGTGCCAAAGAACGGCCGATCTTCGGAAACCGCAGCACGACGCAGGGGCCGGTCGCGCTGCCACACTGGCCGCCATGAGGGAGCGGCGCGAGTCCGAGTGCTGGCTTACCGACATGGACGGCGTGCTGGTCCACGAGAACCACGCATTGCCCGGCGCGTCGGAGTTCCTCGAGCGGCTGGTGGCTCGCGAGCGGCGCTTCCTTGTGCTCACGAACAACTCGATCTTCACTCCGCGTGACCTCGCCGCGCGCCTGGCTCGCTCCGGCCTGTACGTGCCGGAGGAGGCGATCTGGACGTCGGCGCTAGCCACGGCGACCTTCCTCGCCGACCAGACGCCCGGTGGGTCGGCCTACGTCATCGGCGAGGCCGGCATCACCACCGCGCTGCACGAGGCGGGCTACACGCTGACCGACACCGATCCGGATTACGTGGTGCTCGGCGAGACGCGGACCTACTCCTTCGAAGCGATTACCACGGCCATCCGCCTGATCGGGCGGGGGGCGCGGTTCATCGCCACCAATCCCGACGCCACTGGGCCGTCGGCCGAGGGACCGCTACCGGCGACCGGATCGGTGGCCGCGATGATCACCCGGGCCACCGGCGGCATGGAGCCCTACTTCGTCGGCAAGCCGAATCCGATGATGTTCCGCAGCGCCATGAACCGCATCGAAGCGCACTCGGAAACCACCACGATGATCGGCGACCGCATGGACACCGATGTCGTCGCCGGAATCGAGGCCGGCCTCGAAACGATCCTCGTCCTCAGCGGGTCGACCCGGCCCGGGGACATCACGCGCTACCCCTACCGGCCGAGCCGGGTGCTGCCGTCGATCGTCGAGGCGATCGACCTGATCTGACGGCAATTGGACGGAGGCCGACCTACCCGTCGAAACGTTGGCCCCGTAGCAGTACGACGCGCCGGGCGTGACCCTGCTGCGGGGCCAACCTTGCCCCCGGATCAGGCCAATGCGCGCACTAGCGGGACGACGTCGGCGCTGAACTGCTCGAGGAAGCGGCGCTGGTCGTGGCCCGGTCCGTGGAAGACGAGATGGTTCAGCCCGGCGTCGACGTAAGGACGGATTTGGGCCAGGGCCGAGTCGGGATCCGAGGCGACGATCCACCGTGAGGCCACCTGGTCGATCGGCAGCTCGTCGGCGGCCTTCTCCATCTCGGCCGGATCGTGCAGCCCGGACTTCTGCTCCGCGGACAGCGCCAACGGAGCCCAGAAGCGGGTGTTCTCCAACGCCTGATCGTGGTCGCGGTCGTAGGACAGCTTGATCTCGATCATCCGGTCGAGGTCGGTGTCCGGGCGACCGACTGCGGCTGCGCCCTCGGCCACCGCGGGCAGCAGCGAGTCGGTGTAGAGCTCCATGCCCTTGCCGCTGGTGCAGATGAAACCGTCGGCCGATCTTCCGGCGTAGCGCGCCACCACCGGCCCGCCGGCGGCCACGTACACCGGCACCGGCTGGTCGGGCCGGTCGTAGACCGTCGCGTCGCGCGTCCGGTAGTAGTCGCCGTCGAAGGTCACCCTCTCCCCGGACCACAGCTGGCGCATCAACTGGATGGACTCTCTCAGCCGGGCGAAGCGCTCCTTGAAGTCCGGCCAGGCCGCCCCGGTCACCGAGACCTCGTTGAGCGCCTCGCCGGTGCCGACGCCGAGCATGATCCGGCCGGGGTACAGGCAGGCCAGCGTGGCGAACGCCTGGGCGATCACCGCGGGGTTGTACCGGAACGTCGGCGTCAGCACCGACGTGCCGATTTGCACGCGGGACGTGCGCTCGCCCACCGCGCTCATCCAGGCGATGGAGAACGGTGCGTGTCCGCCTTCATGGCGCCACGGCTGGAAGTGGTCGCTGACGGTGACGCTGTCGAGGCCGTGCTCCTCGGCCGCGACGGCCAGCTCGACCAGCTCGCGCGGACCGAACTGCTCGGCCGACGCCTTGTATCCGATCCGCAGCTCCCGGGCATCCGCCATGGCCCCATCCTGCCCGCTGCAGGCGCAGGCACAGGCGCCGGGCGTTCGGGCGGCCGCGCGGTGCGTCGCTAGGTTCGATCCATGCGGCTGCGGATCTTCACCGAACCCCAGCAGGGCGCCGAGTACGACGATCTGCTCCGCGTGGCGAAGGCGACCGAGGACCTCGGCTTCGACGCGTTCTTCCGCTCCGACCACTACCTGCACATGGGCGACGTCAGCGGCCTGCCCGGCCCGTCCGACGCGTGGATCACGCTGGCCGGCCTGGCTCGCGAGACCAGCCGGATCCGGCTCGGCACGCTGGTGACCTCGGCCACCTTCCGCCACCGCGGTCCCCTGGCCATCAGCGTGGCCAACGTCGACCGGATGAGCGGCGGGCGGGTCGAGCTCGGCATCGGCGCCGGCTGGTTCACCGCCGAGCACTCGGCCTACGGGATTCCGTTCCCGGACGTCGCCGAGCGTTTCACCCGCCTCGAGGAGCAGGTCGCGATCATTCACGGGCTCTGGACGACGCCCGAGGGTGAGCCGTTCGCCTTCACCGGCGAGCACTATCAGCTGGCGGAGTCGCCCGGTCGGCCCAAGCCGGCGCAGTCGCCGCCGCCGATCAGCCTCGGCGGTGCTGGGCGACGCCGGGCTGCGGCGCTGGCGGCGCGCTATGCGGTGGAGTACAACAGCGGCTTCGCCTCGGTCGAGGACACCGGCGCGGTGTTCGACCGAATCCGCGCCGCGGTCGAGGCGACCGGTCGCGATGCGGACTCAATGCGGTTTTCGGTGGCCCAGACCGCGGTGGTCGGACGCGACGAGGCGGAGGTCCGCCGGCGCGCTGAAGCGATCGGTTGGGAGCCGGAGGAGCTGCGGACCTCAGGCCTGGCCGGCACGGTGGCCGAGGTCGTCGACCGGATCGGTGCATATGCCGACACCGGCGCCGACACGTTCTATCTGCAGATCCTCAACCTGTCCGATATCGACCACCTCGAACTGATCGCGTCCGAGGTGGTCCCGCAGCTCTGATTCGAGCGGTAGGCACCGCAGGCGGCCCGCCGCACCTGGTGCCATCCGCTCGCCACGGCGGACTGCGGTGGCCGGGCCGCTTCACGGTGGCCCGGGATCCGTCCCGGATCTGGCTAGGCTGCGACGGTGCCCGAGCTCACGTCCGCCGCGCGCCGTACCTACGAGCTCGATCGCGCCCACGTCTTCCATTCCTGGCTGGCCCAGGCCGCGTTCACGCCGATGGTCATCACCGCAGCGCAGGGCAGCTACGTCACCGACGGCGAGGGCAATCGCCTGCTCGACTTCTCCAGCCAGCTGGTCAACACCAACATCGGCCACCAGCACCCCAGGGTCGTGGCCGCCATCCAGGAACAGGCCGGCCGGCTGTGCACGGTTGCTCCGCAACACGCCAACGACCAGCGCGGCGAGGCTGCCCGGCTGATCAGTCAGCTGGCGCCGGACGGGTTCGAGAAGGTGTTCTTCACCAACGGCGGCGCGGAGGCGGTGGAGCACGCCACCCGCATGGCCCGCCTCCACACCGGGCGGATCAAGATGCTCTCGGCCTACCGCAGCTACCACGGCGGAACGGCCACCGCGGTTAACCTGACCGGTGATCCCCGCCGGTGGGCCAATGACTACGGCAGCGCCGGCGTCGTGCACTTCTTCGGGCCGTTCCTCTACCGCTCGCCCTTCCATTCCGCGACGGCCGAGGAGGAGACCGCGCGGGCATTGGCACATCTCGAGCAGACCATCCTCTTCGAGGGCCCTCAGACCGTCGCCGGGATCATCCTCGAGTCGATACCTGGGACGGCCGGCATCATGCCGCCGCCGCCGGGCTACCTGGCCGGCGTCAGAGAGTTGTGCGACCGGTTCGGCATCGTCCTGATCGCCGACGAGGTGATGGCCGGCTTCGGCCGCACCGGTGCGTGGTTCGCGTTCGAGCACTTCGACGCCGTCCCGGACTTGATCACCTTCGCCAAGGGGGTCAACTCCGGCTACGTGCCTCTCGGCGGAGTGATCATCTCGGATCCGATCGCCGCCACCTTTGCCGACCGGCCCTACCCCGGCGGACTGACCTACTCCGGCCATCCGCTCGCCTGTGCGGCCGCGGTGGCCACGATCACCGCGATGAAGGACGAGGGCATCGTCGAGAACGCGGCGAACATTGGACGCGACGTCCTCGGTCCGGGCCTGGCCGCGCTGGCCGAGCGGCATCCCTGTATCGGTGAGGTACGAGGGCTGGGCGTGTTCTGGGCGCTGGACCTGGTGGTCGACCGGGCCACGCGCGAGCCACTCGCCCCCTACGGCGGGACCAGTCCGGCCATGGGCGAGCTGGTCGACGCCTGCCGCAAGGGCGGGCTGCTGCCGTTCACGAATTACCACCGCCTACACGTCGTACCGCCCTGCACGGTGACACCCGAGGAGGCCCGCGGCGGCCTGGCCATCCTCGATGACGCCCTCGCCACGGCCGACGCCCACTACACCGGCGCGGGAGTCGACGGCGGCCAGGTCGGCGGCCCGGCCGCGGCAGGCGAATGAGCGGCCCGCACGGGCTCGACCCGACTGCGGCCGCCGGAGGATTCCTCGATGCGATCGGCGGCACGGTCGACGGCATGACCGGCGACGGCGGGACCATGACCGTGCCGGTCGGCCCGCACCTCTTCCAGCCCTACGGCATCGTCCACGGCGGGGTGTTCTGCACGATCGTCGAGACCCTCGCCAGCCTGGCCGCGGCCGCGTGGTTCGGTGAGCGGGGCGATGTCGTGGGCGTGGCCAACCACACCAACTTCCTGCGCGCGGTGCGGACCGGCACGCTGCACGCCGTCGCCTCGCCTATCCACCGCGGTCGCTCGCAGCAGTTGTGGCTGGTCGAGATCAGCGACGACGAAGGCCGTCCGGTGGCCCGCGGCGAGGTCCGGCTGGCCAACCTGACCAGCGCCACCGGCCTCGGCTGAGCCGGCTCATCGCAGAAGACGGTGTAGTCGGGGTCTGAACCCGCCGGTGTCGAGCAGGGCGCGGGTGGTGGAGCTGGTCAGGTTGCGAAAGCCCAGCGCGGTGCCGCGTGAGTGTTATAGGCGTCCGTTGATCGCCTCGGTGGGCCGTTGCTGGTGCCGGGCCGGTCGAAGTAGGCCAGCACGTCAGCGGCGCGGCGGCGCAGGGTCCGGCCGCGGGTGATCAACTCGGTTAGCGGTTCTGGCACGTCGGTGCTGATCGTCTCGATGACCTTGGCGAGTTCGGCTTTCGAGGCCTTGCGGTCAGGGTTGCGGTAGGCGGCGACGATGCGCTGGTAGATCCCCCAGGTCGCCTCGACCTGCACGTGCCGATCGTCGGCGAACACCCCGCGCAGACGGGCGTGTTGGCGGGCGGTGAGCAGGTCGACGCCGGTGCACAGCACCCGGCGGATGCCGTAGAGCGGATCGCCGGAACGGCCGCGGCGCCCGTGAGTTCCCTGCTGGACGGCCGTGGTGTCCTGCCGCCACACGTGCCCGCACCCTGACCGACGCGCCCAGATCTACACCCTCGACGGTAAGAGCCGGAAACCCTCCGACGGTACTTCGACTCGGAAGGATTCCCCTCGTGCCCAGGAGGTGCCATCTTTGCTGCGTGCAGACGGTGTTCGAGGCAGCGGGCGGGACCGACGGTTCACTCGCCCTGGCGAGCGCATGGCATGCCAGAGTGATGGCCGACGAGGTGGTCAGCCACCCGTTCAGCCACGGTTTCCATCCCGAACACACCAAGCGGCTCGCCTCGTATTGGGCCGAAGCGCTCGGCGGTCCGACGACGTACTCCGACTCATACGGCGACGAGACGGCAGTCGTGCGGCTTCACAGCGGAAACGGCTCGCATGAGGAGATGGACCGTAGAGCGATCTCGTGCTTCGATCTGGCGCTTGCCGACGTCGGCCTGAGCGCCGACGGTCGCCTCCACGCGGTGCTGCACGACTACTTCCGCTGGGCGACCTCGACCAGCATGTCTCGATACCACCATTCCGAAGATGACGTCCCCGTCGGCCTAGCTATCCCACAGTGGTCGTGGGGCGGTCTGGTCGGTGGCAAGGGTCCCGACGACATCTGACCAGGACGGGCCACACGCATGCCGGCGACTCACCCCGTCGACCCTCACCCGGCGACCGACGCACCCAGACCTACCCCCTCGACTGCGAAGCGCCGCTAACCCGTGCCTACCGGTGCCGATTGATCCCGCAGCGGGCCGGGCTGACCGCTGAGCTGGTTCACCGCAACCGCTGAACCTGTGCACAGGGGCGCTGTCTAGACTTCGACCTCAATACGCCGGGGAGACAGACGCCGGGGACCGGTGAAGGGGCACGATGCGGACTGTCTTGCGGACGGGTTCAGCCCGTCCTCATCAACGTGTGATCGTCCTGATCGTGACCACCGCCCTCCTGCTGACCGGGTGTGGAACGGTGTCCGGCAAGGGCACGGCCGCGGTCGTCACCCCAGCCCAGGCCGTCCCGGCGTCGCAGCTGGAGATCAAGGGTGACGGCGGCACCCAGTTCGACCAGCTGGTGCGCAATGCCCTCACCGACATCGACGCCTTTTGGAAGCGCGCCTTTCCGTCGGTGTCATCGGGGCAGTCCTTCCGCCCGCTCCGCGGTGGCGTCTACTCGGTCGAGACCGGGCGACCCGACTCGGCTGAAGAGTGCATGCGCCGGGAGCCGAAGGCGGCCAACAACAACGCCTTTTACTGCCCGCTCGACGACGCCTTCGCCTACGACCGCACCGGCCTGGTCAAGAGCGTCACCGACGCCCTCGGCCCCGAGTTCGCGGCCCTGGTCATGGCCCACGAAACCGGCCACCTCATCCAGAACCGGTTGGACGTCGTCAAGCCCTCGATCTTCAAGGAGACGCAGGCGGACTGTGCCTCAGGAGCGTTCATGGCCGCCGAGGCCGGCGCCGGCAAGGTGTCGATTCCCAACCGGCACTTCGCGATCGAGCCGAAAAAGCTCGACATCATCGCGGTCGGCATGATCCTGCTGCGCGACAGCCGTCCCCAGGACTCCACCGCCGATGGTGCTCACGGCAACGGCTTCGACCGCCTCAGCGCATTTTCCGACGGCTTCGACAAGGGCGTGACCTACTGCTACGGCTCGGCCTGGGACACCCGCAAGTACACCGAGCGTCCCTACGTCACCCAGGAGGACTACGACCAAGGCGGCAACCAGTCGCTGCAGGAGACGCTCGACCCGAATAACAACCTGATCGCCGACCTCAACCGGTTCTGGACCGCGGCGTTCAAGGGGATCAACAAGCAGTTCAAGCCGGTGCAGGTGAAGGCGGCCGACTCACCGCCGTGCGCGGGGGACTCCGGCAGCAAGTTCACGTACTGCCCCAAGGACAACACCGTCTACTACGACGAGGACGCGGCCGCGGCGGCCTACAACAGCGTTCCTGCGCTCGTGGTGACCCCGTCGAACGGGGTGACCATCCGCCAGAGCGCTCCCGGCGACTTCGCCTTGGGCACGATGTTGGCTTACACCTTCGGCTTCGCCGTGCGATCGCAGTTCGGCCTGTCGATCGACGGCGAGAAGGCCCTGCTCAGCGCGTCGTGCTACGTCGGCGCCTACGCCAAGGACATCAACGTCACCGAGGAGCGCAAGTTCGTGCTGTCACCCCCGGACATGGACGAGGCCACCATCACGGTCCTGCGCACCGCCGGGCGCAGCGACTACTTCGGCGACCGCAACACCACCGGCTTCGAGCGGGTGAACTACTTCAACAAGGGCTACTTCGGCAGCCTGACCGCCTGCTGACCGCGCTTGATCGGCAGCGTTAGGGTCGACGGGTGACTGACCTGGATCCGGGCTTCACCGCCCTTCCACTGGCCGATCTCGCCGACGCCGCCCTGAGCCGGGCGGCCGATTCGGGCGCCGAGCACGCCGATGTGCGGGTCGGGCGGGTCCGTGAGGGATGGCTCAGCCTGCGCGACGGCCGGCCGGACAGCAGCGGCGACGACGTCGACCTGGGGCTGTCGGTACGCGTCGTGGTCGACGGCACCTGGGGCTTCGCGTCCACCGGGGAACTGACCCGCGAGGCCGCCGTGCGGGTCGCCGAGCAGGCGGTGGCGGTGGCGGCCGTGAGCCGAGCGGTGCGCCTGCGGGAGGTCGAGCTGGCCGACGAGCCCGTGCATCGCGACGCGGTCTGGGCCAGCGCGTACGACACCAACCCGTTCGACGTCCCCGAGGCCGAGCGCACCGATCGGCTGCGCGAGCTGTCGGAGCGGCTGTTGGCCGCCGACGGCGTGGACCACGTGGACGCCAGCGTCCGGTGGGTCCACGAGAACAAGTTCTTCGCCGACCTGCGGGGCACCTCGATCACCCAGCAACGGGTGCGGATCCACCCCGAGTTCACCGTGGTCAACGTCGACCGCTCACGTGGCGCATTCGAGACGATGCGCACGTTAGCCCCGCCGGCCGGACGGGGCTGGGAGTACCTCACCGGTACCGGCTGGGACTTCGACGCCGAGCTGGCCGAGCTGCCCGTCCTGCTGGCCGAACGGGTCAAGGCGCCGTCGGTGGAGGCCGGTCGCCTCGACCTGGTCATCCACCCCTCCAACCTGTGGCTGACCGTCCACGAGTCGATCGGGCACGCCACCGAGCTCGACCGGGCGCTGGGCTACGAGGCCGCCTACGCCGGTACCTCCTTCGCCACCCCGGACCAGCTCGGCCTGCTGCAGTACGGCAGCCCGGTGATGAACGTGCGCGGGGACCGCGTCACCGAGCACGGCCTGTCCACGGTCGGCTACGACGACGAAGGGGTCGAGGCGCAGAGCTTCGACATCGTCCGCGACGGTCGCCTGGTCGGCTATCAGGTCAACCGCGAGATGGCGGCCATGGACGTCGCCGGATTCACCGGCGGCCGCTCGAACAGCTGCGCCTACGCCGACTCGGCCGGTCACATCCCGTTGCAGCGCATGCCCAACGTGTCGCTGCTGCCGGCCGAGGACGGTCCGGACACCGAGGAACTCATCGGCCGGGTCGAGCGAGGGCTCTACGTGGTCGGCGACAAGTCCTGGTCGATCGACATGCAGCGCTACAACTTCCAGTTCACCGGTCAGCGCTTCTACCGCATCG
>JBDUAD010000108.1:0-8643 GCA_040004775.1 bacterium
GGGAGTACTGGGCGGGCAAGGTCGTGGTCGGCGCCGGATCGGTGGTCGTCACTCCGCGAGTCTATGAAGCCCGCGCTAGGCCAAACTTTTCGCACACCGCCGGGCCGAACCCGTCTAGGACACGGCGGCGGATTTCTCCGGGACGACGGTGACGCCGATCAGGACGGACCGCGCGCCGGGCGGTGCGTCGGTGGTGTCGCGCCGGGGCAGGGCCTCGACCGCCTCGATCAGGACTTGACCGACGGCCTGGGCCTCGGCCGGCGTAAGCATCACCGCGCTGGTGGTGATCACCGTGGCGTCCTGCCAGTCGGTCTCGCCGGCCTGGTCGGCGAACCAGCCGAGAACGGCACCGCGCTGGCGTTCCAGCAGTCGCGAGACCAACAGTGTCGACGCCGCGGCCGAGGCGGCGGGCTGGTCGGGGATGATCGCGAAGCCGCCGGGCGCGAGCTTCCACCGCCGCTCGCGACCGTCCGGCGACCCGGCCGGTGTGATGATCCCCCAGCGGGCCAGGGAGCGCAGGTGGTAGCTCATTGCCGACGGACTCAGCCCGGCGATGGCCGCGCACTCGGTGGCGGTCAGCTCGCGGTGCTTGAGGAACTCGTCCAGCACGGCCAGCCGGGCGGGGTGGGCCAGAGCCTTGATCGACGCCGGGTCACGAAGCACCACCCGCTCCGGCTTGGGATCACCCGACGCATCGCTGGCCGCGGCGGGGTGCGACCGCTCAGCCGCAGGGGCTTGCGCAGAGCGACTCCCGCCCGCGGCGGGCGTCTCGGGATCGGCCGCGGGGGTGGCGTCGGCGGCCATGCCGGGAAGCGTAGACGACACCGCGGACGGCGGACCGGGATATTCGCCCGGGTCCGCCGCCCGCGTTCGTCACTGGGCGACGGCCTGCTCGGCTCCGGCGCCGGTCAGGCTGCGGACCTCCATCTCGGCGAACTTCTCGTCATCGGAGCGCTCGCGCGAGGTGAGCGTGCCGATGATGCCGAGCAGGAAGGACAACGGGATGCTGACCAGTCCCGGGTTGTCGAGCGGGAACCAGTGGAAGTCCACCGAAGGGTTCGTGAACATCGACAGACTCTTTCCGTCGGGACCGGCCGGCTTGCCCGAGACCACCGGGGAGAATGCGATGAGCACCAGACAGGAGATCAGCCCGCCGTAGATGCTGAACAGGGCACCTCGGGTGTTGAAGCGGCGCCAGAACAGCGAGTACAGGATCGTCGGCAGATTGGCGCTGGCCGCGATGGCGAAGGCCAGGGCGACCAGGAAGGCGATGTTTTGCCCGTTGGCCAGGATGCCTCCGCAGATCGCCACCACCCCGATGACGACCACGGTGATCCGTGCGACCCGCACCTCGTCCTGGCTGCTGACCGTCCCGCGCTTGATGACGTTGTTGTAGACGTCGTGGGCGAAGGACGCGCTGGCGGTGATGGCCAGCCCGGCGACGACCGCCAGAATGGTCGCGAAGGCCACCGCGGCGATGACGCCGAGCAGGATCGTGCCGCCCAACTCGTAGGCCAGTAGCGGTGCAGCCGAGTTCGCCTTACCGGGCGAGCCCAGGATCTTCTGCGGACCGACCAGGGCGCCGGCGCCGAAGCCCAGGACGAGCGTGAACAGGTAGAAGACCCCGATGAGCCAGATGGCCCAGACCACGCTGCGGCGTGCCTCCTGGGCCGAGGGCACCGTGTAGAAGCGCATGAGCACGTGGGGCAGCCCGGCGGTGCCCAGCACCAGGGCGAGGCCCAGGGAGATGAAGTCCAGCTTCGTCGTCCCGGTCTTGCCGTACTGCTTGCCGGGGTCGAGCAGCGCCGCGCCGGTCTTGCCGCCCTTCTCGACCGCTCCGCCCATGACGTCGGACAGGTTGAACCCGTACTTGGCGAGTACCCACACCGTCATCACGCCGGCCCCGACGATCAGCAGTGACGCCTTGATGATCTGCACCCACGTGGTGCCCTTCATGCCGCCGATCAGCACGTAGGCGATCATGAGCACGCCGACCACGGCAATGACCACACCCTGACCGGACTTGCTGTCGATACCGAGCAGCAGCGCGACGAGGCCACCGGCGCCGGCCATCTGTGCCAGTAGGTAGAACAGCGACACGACGAGGGTCGAGATGCCGGCGGCTGTGCGCACCGGCCGCTGACGCAGCCGGAAGGACAACACGTCGGCCATGGTGAAGCGTCCGGTGTTACGCAGCAGTTCGGCCACCAGCAACAGGGCGACCAACCATGCAACCAGGAAGCCGATCGAGAAGAGGAAACCGTCGTAGCCGTAGATGGCGATGGCGCCGGCGATACCCAGGAAGCTGGCGGCCGACAGGTAGTCACCGGCCAGGGCGACGCCGTTCTGCGGGCCGGTGAAGTTGCGACCGCCGGCGTAGAAGTCGGCCGCGCTGCTGTTGCGCCGCGAGACCCGGAAGACGATGGCCAGGGTGACAAGGACGAACACGGCGAAGATGGCGATGTTGACGGCCGGTTCGCCGACCGCGTTCGCGGCGACCACGCGCGCACTCACCGGGGCCGCCGATCGACGTTGAGGCTGTGCGACGACACCCGTTCGGACAGTTCGGCAGCCCGGCCGTCGAAGACCCGGTCGGCCCAACGGGCGTAGGCCATCGTGATGGCGAAGGTGGAGACGAACTGCAGCAGGCCGAACACGATTCCCACGTGGACGTTGCCGAACACCTTCTTACCCATGAAGTCGGTGGCGTAGTTCGACAGCAGGACGTAGAGGAAGTACCAGGTCAGGAACAGCGCGGTCATCGGAAACACGAAGCGGCGGAACACCCGTCGTAGCGCGGCGAAGTCCGGGCTCTCGGCGACGGCGACGTAGCCGTCGGCGTATTCGTGGCGTTCTCCCGCGGCCGGGGCCGCGGGTCTGGGGTCTGGATCGGTTGCGGTCACGCGAGCTCTCCTCGAGGAGGTGGGGGCGACCCGGTAAAACAGGTCATAGCGACCGTAGGCGGTGGAACCGTTTCCGGAGAACGAGTCGCGTCGGGCCGGTGGCCAGGAGCCGCCACGCGGAAATACCCGGCTGCACGGCCGAGACGGGGCTGGGATCCTCGGACGGTGGAGCTGCACCTACCGACCGATCCCCGCGAGATGCACGACGCGATCGCCGGCGCGGTTATGGCCGATCCGGTGGCCAACACCCTGCTCGGCTCCATGCTGGACGGCCCCGTCGAGCGGCTCTGGTGCGCCATGGACCCGGACCGTCCCGGCGTGCTCGCCGTGCGGTCGGCAGCGAGGTTCCCCGTGGTCCTCACCCCCGGCTGGACGCCGGCCGATGCGCCGGCGCTGGCCGAGGTGATCAGCGAGGTACCGGCCCTGCGGGCGGTGAGCGGAGGGGTCGAAGTGGTGGAAGCGGTGGCCGACGCGGTCGCCCAGCGGACCGGGCGCGACGTCAGCGACCGACTGGCCGAGCGACTGTTCCGCCTGGATAGCCTGGACGAGCCACGGGGGATTCCGGGGTGGAGCCGGACAACCGGCCCGCGCGACCGGGCTCTACTGAACGAGTGGATCGTCGCCTTCACCCAGGAGGTCCATGCCCCCCAGGCGGATCCGCGGATCATCGTCGACCGCCTGATCGAGAACGAGTCACCGCTGGGCCGGCTGTGGCTCGATTCGTCGGGGCGGCCCGTGGCGCTTGCTGCCCGCCGGGCCGCCTCGGGGGGCTGCGCGCGCGTAGGACCGGTATTCACCTCGCCGGCCGAACGCGGCCACGGTTACGCCGCCGCGGTCACCGCTGCGGTCACGCGGGAGATCCTCGAAGGGGGCGCAGTCGCGGTGCTGTTCACCGACGCCTCCGATCCCGGGCCGAACCGGCTGTACCAACGGTTGGGCTACCGCCCGGTGCGCGACCTGGCCCAGATCTTCCTCACCTGATCGCGCTCAGCCGGCAGAATCGTCAGCTCGGTCGTCTGGCTGGTCCGCGGGTTCCCCGGCGGGTTCTGCGGGAAAGGTTGGCTCTCCAGTAGTTGGCCCGGTCCGCTGCCACGGGCCAACGTTGAAACCTCGGCGCCACACCGGCGCACGGCAGACCATCTGCCTCAATGGCGCGCCCGGACCGGACGGATCAGGCGACTTCTTGGACGCCCGGGGATGGGACCGACCCGGCCGACTTCTCGCGCGCCCGCGAACCGGGCCGATCAGGCCGACTTCTCGCGCGGCGGGCGCTTGACGCGGGGGATCTCGCGCGGCACCAACGTCGGATAGACGTTGTCCAGCACGGTGGCGCGGGTGATGACCACGCGGGCGACGTCCTCGCGCGACGGCACCTCGTACATCACCGAGAGCAGCACCTCCTCCAGGATCGCCCGCAGGCCACGCGCGCCGGTACCGCGCATCACCGCCTGGTCGGCGATCGCCTCGAGGGCGTCCTCGGTGAACTCCAGTTCCACCCCGTCGAGCTCGAAGAGCTTGGCGTACTGCTTGACCAGCGCGTTGCGCGGCTCGGTGAGGATCTGCACCAACGCGGTGCGGTCCAAAGGCTTCACCGACGTGATGACCGGCAGGCGGCCGACGAACTCCGGGATGAGACCGAACTTCATGAGGTCCTCGGGCATGACCTTGCCGAAGATGTCCTCGGTCTCACGCTGGAACTTAGTCCGCAATTCGGCGCCGAAGCCCAGGCCCTGGGTGCCGGTGCGGGACTCGATGATGTGGTCGAGCCCAGCGAAGGCCCCGCCCACGATGAACAGCACATTCGTGGTGTCGATCTGGATGAACTCCTGGTGCGGGTGCTTGCGGCCGCCCTGCGGCGGCACCGAGGCCTGGGTCCCCTCGAGGATCTTGAGCAGGGCCTGCTGGACGCCTTCGCCGGAGACGTCGCGGGTGATCGACGGGTTCTCCGCCTTGCGGGCGATCTTGTCGACCTCGTCGATGTAGATGATCCCGGTTTCGGCCCGCTTGACGTCGTAGTCGGCGGCCTGGATGAGCTTGAGCAGTATGTTCTCGACGTCCTCACCGACATAACCGGCCTCGGTGAGCGCGGTGGCGTCGGCTATGGCGAACGGGACATTGAGCATCCGGGCCAGGGTCTGGGCCAGCAGCGTCTTGCCCGAGCCGGTGGGGCCGAGCAGCAGGATGTTGGACTTGGCAACCTCGACCGCGGTGTCGGCCGAGCGGGGCTTGCCGTCCTCGGCCTGGATGCGCTTGTAGTGGTTGTAGACCGCGACGGCCAGGGTCTTCTTGGCCTGGTCCTGGCCGACGACATACCCGCGCAGGAAGTCATAGATGTCGCTCGGCTTGGGCAAGTCCTCGAAGGTGACCTCGCCGCTTTCGGCCAGCTCCTCTTCGATGATCTCGTTGCAGAGGTCGATGCACTCGTCGCAGATGTAGACGCCCGGCCCGGCGATCAGCTTCTTGACCTGCTTCTGGCTTTTTCCGCAGAACGAGCACTTGAGCAGGTCGCCGCCATCACCGACACGAGCCACGCGTGATCTCTCCTTCTCACCGGTACGGCGAACCGCAGGGCGGCGGCTGGGCGACGACGACGGCCGACGCGGGCGAGAGCACGCGCAGGTGTGGGCGGACCGAGGAACCGAACAGGCAAACCGTACCCCGATTCACCCGGGCAAGCGCCGGTTATTCGCGCTTCTCGGCGCGCCGCGGCCGGAAGAATGCGGCGTGCCGCGCAGTGAGGATTTGGCCCGCCGCGGCCGGGAGAAGGCCGGCGCCGGCGGGCTGGGCGCGATCAGTCGTCGGCGACCTTTCGGGTGGAGATGACCTCGTCGATAAGCCCGTAGGCCTTGGCCTGCTCGGCGGTGAAGATCTTGTCCCGCTCGACGTCGTTGCGGACGGTTTCGACGCTCTGGCCGCTGTGGCGGGCCAGGATCTCCTCCATCAGGTCGCGCATCCGCTGGATCTCGCGGGCCTGGATGTCCAGGTCGGAGATCTGCTGAGCGCCCTCGGTACCTCCGGAGGGCTGGTGGATCAACACGCGGGAGTTCTGCAGCGCGAACCGCTTGCCCTTGGTTCCGGCGCTGAGCAGGACGGCAGCGGCCGAGGCGGCCTGGCCCATGCAGTAGGTCTGGATCTGCGGGCGCACGAACTGCATTGTGTCGTAGATCGCGGTCAGCGCCGTGAACGAGCCACCCGGGGAGTTGATGTAGATCAGGATGTCCCGGTCGGGATCGATCGACTCGAGCACCACGAGCTGGGCGATGACGTCGTTGGCCACCACGTCGTCGATCGGGGCGGCCAGGAAGATGATCCGCTCTTCGAACAGCTTGTTGTAGGGGTTGGACTCCTTGACCCCGTAGTTCGTCCGCTCGACGAAGGACGGGAGGACGTAGCGCGCGGAGGGCACGTGCAGGCCCGCGGAGGTGACCTGCGAGCCGGAGGACGGCTGGTTCATGTCGGTGGTGATCCTTGTCTGCTCTACCGGACTATTCGGCCGGGGTGACGCCGCCGGGGACCTGGCTGGCCCGGGTGACGATGTGGTCCACGAAGCCGTAGTCCAGCGCCTCGGCCGCGGTGAACCAACGGTCCCGGTCGCCGTCGAGGATGACCTTGTCGACCGGCTGGCCGGTGTGCTGCGAGGTGATCTCGGCCATCTCCTGCTTGGTCAGGTTCCACTGCTCGGCCTGGATCTTGATGTCCGAGGCGGTACCGCCCAGGCCGGCGGAGCCCTGGTGCATGAGCACCCGGGCGTGGGGCAGGGCGTAGCGCTTGCCCCGGGTGCCCGCCGAGAGAAGGAACTGGCCCATCGAGGCAGCCAGGCCCATGGCCCAGGTCGAGACGTCGCAATCTATGAGCTCCATCGTGTCGAAGATGGCCATGCCGGCCGTGACCGAGCCGCCCGGGGAGTTGATGTAGAGGTTGATGTCGCGCTTGGGGTCCTCGGCCGAGAGCAGGAGCAGCTGAGCGCAGATCTGGTTGGCGATCGTGTCGTCGACCGGCTGGCCCAGGAAGATGATCCGCTCGCGCAGCAGGCGGTCGTAGACCGAATCGTTGAGGTTCATGCCGGCACCGGAGGCGCGGTTCTCCATCACGCGCAACGGCTCTGCCGGGTGGTACAGGCTCATCGTGAGCTCCTCGCCGGGGACGGGACGCGCCGGCGGCGGGCCGGGCGATCGGGGTGGTGCGGGGTCGTTGCATCTGGTGTTGTACACAGCAGCTTGTGCTGTACGTCCGACACTAACGCCGCGCATCGGGGCCCGGCTTCCCCGCCGTGGCCTCGTTCGCTCAGGGCGTTACGGTGCCGTCGGTGTCGTCGTCCTCGCCGGTCAGGGCGTCGGCGGACAGCGCGCTGAGGTCCACCGGGCGGCCGGAGGCATCCGTGATGGTGGCTCGCTCCAGCACGCCGGCCAGCGCCTTGTTGCGGCGTACGTCGGCGATGACGGCCGGCAGGTTACCGGCCTGCAGCAGCTGGTTGGCGAATTCCTGCGGGGCCAGGCCGTACCGGGACGCCTGCCGAACCAGGTACTCCGACAGCTCGCTGTCACCCACCTGGACGTTCTCGGCGTCGGCGATGGCGTCGAGGACGAACTGGGTCTTCACCGACTTCTCCGCGGTCTCGCGCAGCTCGGCCTCGAAGGCCTCGCGGGTGGCGCCCTGCTGCTCGAGGAACTCCGCGAAGCGGGCGTCGTCGTGATCGAGCTGGTGCACGACGTCGTGCTCCCGCCATTCCACCTCGGCCTTGACCGCCGACTCCGGCAGCGGAACCTCGGTCTGGTCGACCAGCAGCTCGAGCACCTTGTCGCGAGCCTGGGCGCCCTGGCCGAGCACGGCCACCCGGTCCAGCCGGCCGCGCAGGTCGGCCCACAGCTCGTCCATGGTGTCGAACTCGCTGGACAGCTGGGCGAACTCGTCGTCGGCCGCGGGCAATTCCTTCTCCTTGACCGAGTTCACGGTCACCGTGAACTCGGCGTCACTGCCCTCGTGGTCGCCGCCGCGCACGGTCGAGGGAAAGGTCCGGGACTCCCCCGCGGTGGTGCCGAGGATGACCTCGTCGAGTCCGTCGATCAGATCACCCGAGCCCACTTGGTAGGAGAGCCCGGTCGTGGACCCGCCATCGATCTCCTCGCCGTCGAGCCGGGCGACCAGGTCGATGGAGACGTAGTCGCCGGTCTGGACCGGGCGTTCCACGCCGGTCAGGGTCCCGAAGCGGTCGCGCAGCGCGTCGACCTGCTCCTCGATCTGCGCTTCGGTCACCTCGGTGTCGTCCACCGTGATGGCCAGGGCGGCGTACTCGGGCAGATCGATCTGCGGGCGGACGTCGACCTCGGCGGTGAAGGACAGGGCGTTGCCGTCGTCGAGGTCGGTGACCTCGATCTCCGGCTGGCCGACGGCCTGCACTCCGGCCTCCTGGACCGCCTCGGAGTAGGCCCGCGGCACGGCTTCGCTCACCGCCTCCTCGAGAAGTGCGGCCCGGCCGACCCGCTGCTCGATGACGCGCGCCGGCACCTTGCCCGGACGAAAGCCGGGGATACGAATCTGGCCGCCAACGCGCTTGATGGCGGCGTCGATGCTCGGCTGCAGCTCCTCGAACGGCAGCTGCACCGCCAGCCGCACGCGGGTCGGGCCGAGGTTCTCGACGGTGCTCTTCACGATTGCGCGCGCCTTTCCGAGGGTGATGGGGTCGGTGTCGGGGTGGCGGGATTCGAACCCACGGCCCCTCGCTCCCAAAGCGAGTGCGCTA
>JBDUAD010000168.1:0-2572 GCA_040004775.1 bacterium
TCCGTGGTCTCCGAATCCGTGGTCTCCGAATCCGTGGTCTCCGAATCCGTGGTCGCGCCGACCGGTCCCCTGCTTTCGCCGGCACCGGCGCCGGTGCCCCTCACCAGCCGGGCCGAAGCCGAAGCCGCCGACCGGGACGATCCGCTGGCCTTCGTCCGGGACCGGTTCGTCCTGCCCGAAGCAATGCGCTACCTCGACGGGAACTCGCTCGGTGCGCTGCCTCGATCGGTCATAGACGCCCTGCGCGACGCGGTGGAGCGGCAGTGGGGCCACGATCTGATCGGATCGTGGAACGCCAACGGCTGGTGGGACCTGCCGGTGCGCGTCGGCGATCGCATCGGTGCCTTGATCGGTGCGGCGCCGGGCCAGGTCATATGCGGCGAATCCACGACCGTGCAGCTGTACCAGGCGATCACCGCGGCATCCCGTCTCGTCCCCGACCGCCAAGTGGTGCTGGCCGACGCGACCGACTTCCCCACCGACCGCTACGTCGCCGACGCCGTGGCCCAGCAATTCGGACTGGCGGTGCGGCCGGTACGTCCTGGCGACGCGGCGGCCGTGCTGGCCGAGGTCGGCGACGAGGTCGGCGTGGTCGCGCTGAGCGCGGTGGACTTCCGCACCGGCGAGCTCTACGACCTGGCCGCGATCACTGCGGCGGCCGCCGCGGCCGGCGCCGTGGTGGTGTGGGACCTCGCCCACGCCGCGGGCGCCGTGCCGGTCGAGCTCGACGCGATCGGTGCCGATCTCGCCGTGGGCTGCTCCTACAAGTACCTGAACGGCGGTCCCGGGGCGCCGGCGTGGATCTACCTGGCCCGCCGGCACCAGGAGCGACTGTCGCTGCCGATCGTCGGGTGGCACGGGCACCGGGAGCCGTTCGGCCTGGACGGCCCGTTCGAACCCGCGGCCGGCGCCGTGCGGGCCCGGCTCGGCACGCCGCCGGTCCTGTCCATGACCGCGTTGGAGGCGGCGCTCGACGTCTGGGACGGCGTCGACCTTGCGTCGGTCCGGGCCAAGTCGTTGGCCCTCACCGCGACGGTCATCGACTTCGCCGACCGCGAACTGGCCGGCTTCGGGGTCCACGTGGCGACGCCGCGCGACCCGGCCCGCCGGGGATCGCAGGTCGCCCTGCGGCTCGAGCACGGCTACGAGGTCTGCCAGGCGCTCATCGCCCGCGGCGTCGTCGGGGACTTCCGCGCGCCCGACCTGCTGCGCCTCGGCTTCGCGCCGCTGTACCTGAGCCACGTCGACGTGTGGGACGCGATGGAGCAGCTGCGCAACGTCCTGGACACGCAGGCCTGGCGCGAACCGGCCTACGCGGTGCGGGCCACCGTCACCTGAACCGCGAGTGGTCGGCGCAACCGGTACAAGCCGGGCGAACGCCTACTGGTTGGCGACGGCGAGCTTGTCGAAGCGCTCGCGACGGGGCCAGCGCACGTTGCTCACCCAGCCGAAGCGCTCGAACAGCCAGATGAGCCGGGCCGACATGTCGAGCTGGCCGCGGTCGATGCCGTGACGGGCGCAGGTGGGGTCGGCGTGGTGGCTGTTATGCCAGCTCTCGCCCATGCTCAGGATGGCCAGCGGCCAGAAGTTGGCGCTCTTGTCCCGCGAGGCGTAGGGGCGCTCACCGATGGTGTGGCACACCGAGTTGATGGACCACGTCACATGGTGCAGGAGGAAGACCCGAACCAGGCTGGCCCAGAAAAACGCGGACACCGCACCGGCCCACGACCAGGTGATCAGCCCGCCGAGCACAGCCGGTGCCGCCAGGCCGATTCCCGCGATGAGCGGAAACCGACGGCTGACACGGACGATGTCGCGGTCGGCCAGAAGATCCGGTGTGTACTTCGCCTCGTTGGTGAGCTCGGTGTCGAACAGCCAGCCCATGTGGGCGTACCACATGCCCTTGGCCAGAGCCCGGCGCGTCGAGCCGAAGCGCCACGGGGAGTGCGGGTCGCCGTCGCGGTCGCTGAACGCGTGGTGACGACGGTGGTCGGCCACCCAGCGGATGACCGGCCCCTCGATGGCCATGCTGCCGGCGACCGCCAGCGCGATCTTCAACGGCCGGTTGGCCTTGAACGCGCCATGGGTGAAGTAGCGGTGGAAGCCGACCGTGATCCCGAGACCGGACAAGAAGTAGAAGAAGACGGTGAGGGCGACGTCGGTCCAGCCGAGTCCCCAACCCCATAGAATTGGGACCGCGGCCAGCACGGCCAAGAACGGCACGATGACGAAAAGGTAGAGGGCAACCTGCTCGCCGGGCTGCTTCTCGCCCTCAATCATCGGCTTGGGACCGCGGCTGGTGCGCTCGGCTCCCGGACGGATCTCGTCGACTGTGGTCATTGGTACGGCCTTCCGGTCGGACGGCCCGCGGCCGTTCGGCGATTGCTACGCCACCGTAACCTACGGTTCGGTAACCCCGCACCGCGGCGGCAATGTTCCGCGCACGAGCGGTGCCGACGCGCCATCTCGTAGGCTGCCCGCACGCCCGTCCGGTGCGGTGGGGGATGGGGTAATCGGCAGCCCGCAGGCCTTTGGAGCCTTGCAGTCTCGGTTCGAGTCCGAGTCCCCCAGC
>JBDUAD010000109.1:0-8581 GCA_040004775.1 bacterium
ACCTCTCGCCGGAGCAGGCCCGCGGCGAGACGGTCGACAGCCGCTCCGACATCTATTCCACCGGCTGTCTGCTGTACGAACTGCTCGTCGGCCAGCCGCCGTTCACCGGCGACTCACCGGTGTCGGTGGCCTACCAGCACGTGCGCGAGGACCCGATCCCGCCATCGGAGCGCGACCCCGACATCCCGCCGGCGGCCGACTCGGTAGTGCTCAAGGCGATGGCGAAGAATCCGGCCAACCGCTACCAGTCCGCCGCCGAGATGCGGGCCGACCTGGTGCGCGCGGCAGCCGGGCGACGGGTCGAGGCCACCCCCGTCCTCACCGGCGCCGAGCGCACCCAGGCCCTGCCGGTCACCCCGGTGGCCGCCAGCGCGACTACTTTGCGCCGGCCGCCCGAGCCGGACCGCCGCCGCCGCGGGCTGGCTTACCTCGCCCTCGCGCTTGCCGTCATCGTGGTGTTCGTCCTCGCCGCATTCCTGACCAAGAGCCTCACGTCCAGCAGTTCCACGGTCGCTGTGACCGACGTGGTCGGTGACTCTCAGGCCGATGCGGAGAGCACTGTCAGCGGGCTCGGCCTCAACCCGGTGATCAGGACGGCCTTCAGCAGCGACGCCGACAAGGGCAAGGTGATCAAACAGGACCCCTTGCCAGGCGCCAAAGTGAAGCCGAAGTCGAACGTGACCCTGACGGTCGGCCAGGGCACCGAGAAGGTGACCGTCCCCGACCTCGTCGGCTTGAAGCAAGCCGAAGCGTGCCAGCGGGTCGGCGCCGCCAAGTTGCAGTGCAAAGCCGTCGAGGTGGCCAGCGAGAAGCCGGCCGGCGAGGTCGTGTCGACGCTTCCGGCTCCCGGCACCGCCGTCGGTGTGAACACCTCCGTCACCGTCAACTACTCCAACGGCTCCATCAAGGTCCCCAGTGTGATCGGCCAAACCGAGGACCAGGCGAGGAACACCCTCCACGGCTTCACGGTGCAGGCGATCGACCGGGAGACAGCTGGCGCTGCGCCGGGCACGGTGGTCGACCAGGATCCCAAGGCTGCCGCGCTGGCCAAGCCCGGGTCCACTGTGAAGATCTACGTGGCCGTGGCGCCGCCGCCAGCACCCACCCCGTCGCCGTCGCCGTCGCCGTCGCCGTCCCCCTCGCCGACCGGCATCCCTATCCCCTGACCGGCAGGTCGCTACGGCGGATCAGCCGACGGCGGCCAGCCGGCGCTCCTCGACGGCGGCCGCCAGCTCGCCGGCTCGTTCGTGTGCCTCGGGCCGGCCGCAGGTGGTCAGCCAGTTGGCCAGCAGGTGATGGCCACCCTCGGTGAGCACCGACTCAGGGTGGAACTGGACGCCCTCGACGTCTACGCCGAGCACCCGCAGCCCCATGATCACCCCCGACTCGCTGCGCGCGGTGACCTCGATCTCCGGCGGCACGGTGTCGTCGAGGACGGCCAGTGAGTGATAGCGGGTGGCGGTGAACGGGTCGGGCAGGCCGCGGAGCACACCGGCGCCCGTGTGGTGCACCAGGCTTGTCTTGCCGTGCAGCAACTCCGGTGCCCGGGCCACCGTGGCGCCGTATGCCACGGCAATGGCCTGGTGCCCGAGGCACACGCCGAGGATGGGCAGCCGCCCGGCGCAGGCCCGGATCAGCTCGACGCAAACGCCGGCCGACTCGGGGACGCCCGGGCCAGGTGACAGGAGCACGCCGTCGTACTCAGCCACCTCGGCGAGATCGACCGCGTCGTTGCGGCGCACCTGGCACTGCGCTCCGAGTTGGCCGAGATAGGCCACCAGGTTGTAGACGAAGCTGTCGTAGTTGTCGACGACGAGAACTTGCGTCATGACTGGCCGATACCGGTATCGACGGTCACGTCGGAGGTGGGCAGCCGCGGCTCGACCCACGGGAAGACGTAGAAGAACAACACGGCCGACACGACCGCGACGAGCAGGAGCGAGCCGATGATCTTGCCCGGCAACCCGCCGGGCAGCCTGCGCCAGATCCACGCATACATCGGCTCAGCCCGCCAGCGCCGACGGCGGGCCGGCCGACTTGGGGGCGGCGGATTCGAGGATGCCGTGCACGATCAGCCGGTGGGTTGCCGAATACCACGGGTCGCAGGTCGTCAGGGTGAGCATGCGCTGTGTCGGGACGACCCCGGGGTGGTCGGGGACCGGTGCGAGCACCGCGACGTCGCTGGGCAGCACGAGCTCCGAGGAGGTCACCCGGTAGGTGAACCAGGTGTCCCGCGTCTCGACCACCACCGCGTCGCCGGCCCGCATCTCGTTCATCCGGAAGAAGCCGTTGCCGTGGGTGGCGCGGTGCCCGGCCACCGCGAAGTTGCCGACCGCACCCGGGACCGATGTCCCCGGGTAGTGGCCGGGGCCCTTGCGGAGGTCGGCGAGGGAGACGCCCTCGACCACTACCTTGACCCAACCCTTGCCGAACCTCGGGATACGCAGGACCGCCAAGCCCAGGCCGATCCGGATCGGATCGACCGTGTCAGGCTTGGCTCCCGGCCGCTTCCACCGCTCGTGCAAGTCCTGGGACAGGGTGCCCTGCTCGCGCGAGGTGGCGATGCCGGTGCCGTAGAAGTCGTAGACGGTGAACAGCAGGATCAGCAGTCCGAGGGTGATGAACAGCTCCCCCACCCCGCGGGCAAACGTCCTCACTCAGCCGCCGGGACGGGCGTAGGCGAGGGACACGGAGCCATCGAAAGCTGGCATGGTCACCCCACTCTTGGTCTCGACCCGGTAACCCAGATGGTACGCGTCGACGTACTGCCGAAAGAGGTTCACCCCCGGCTCCACGTCCAGTGCACGGCGCAGGACCGGCTGGTTGCCGATGGCGGCGATCTCGAACGGTGGGGAGTACGTCCTGCCCTGCAGCAGCAGCGTGTTGCCCACGCAGCGAACCGCGCTCGTGGCCACCACTCGCTGCCCCATGATCGTCATTGCCTCGGCGCCGCCGGCCCACAGCGCGTTGACCACAGCCTGGACGTCCTGCTGGTGGACCACCACATCGTCAGGGCCGGCACCAGTCGGCAGGGCACCGTTGGCCTCCCGCGGTGCGTCGTCCAAGGTCACTACGACTGCCGGGCCGGTGACCCTCGACAGCCCACTCGGCGGGCGCAGGGCGTCGGCCCGGTGCTGGGCGGCGGCCACACCAGTGTCGCGGCGGGACTCGGCAGTCGTCGCCGCGTCCACCTGTCGGCGCAGGGCCCGCAGCTGGCTGTCCAGGGACTTGACGTTGTTGTTCCGCTCGGCGATGAGCTGCTCCAGCTGCAGCCGTCGACCACTGCGCAGGTCGGTGCCCTTGGAGGTCTCTGCGCTGGTGGAGAACAGGATCCCGGCGCCGAGGGCGATGCACGGAACGAGGAATCGCCATGGCCGCGCCGGCTTGCCCAGCAGCCTCAGCATGTGTGCCCGAATCCCTTCGCGGTCGTGTTGGTTACGCTAGCCCCGTCGACCCGCTCCAGGAGATCCAGTGCCCAAGTCCCGCGTCCGCAAGAAGACCGTCTACGTTGCCCCGACCGACGTCCGCCCGTCGCCGACGCGCAAGCGCAGGCCGAGCGGGCGGTGGCTGCCGATCGCCGCTCTGGTGCTGCTGCTGGCCGGGGTGGCCTGGCTGGTGGTCTATTACCTGTCACAGGGCGCCTATCCGGTCAAGTCGATCAGCGCCGGCAACCTTGCAGTCGGCTTCGGGATGCTCGTGGCCGGGCTCGGCGTACTCACTCAGTGGCGCTAATCACAGGCCTGTAATCCTCCCCAGGCCTTGTCCACACTGTGGATAAGCCGCGGGGGGGCCTCCTCCGCTCGGTGATCATGGAAGTGTGCTCATGTCGGATGGCGGGGCGGAAGCTGCGCAATGGTCGGTGCCGCGGTGGCTGCCGGCCGCCGAGGGCCTGCTGGCGGCCATCTTCGCCGCGACGGCGGTGGCCACTGGCGACCGGCTCGCAACGCTCATGGCGGCGGCCGCCGCGGTGATCCTGGCCGGCTTCGCCGCGCGGGACTTCCTGGTGGGAGTGCGGGTGAGCGCCGACGGCACGGGCGTGACTGTCGTGGAGGGGCTCGCCCGGCGGCGCACTGTGCCGTGGGCCGAGGTGGTGGCGGTCGGTGTCGGCGGGCGAGGGAGGTTCGGCGCGTCGGCGAACATGCTCGAGATCGACACGGGCTATACCGTGCACCTCTTCTCCCGGCGCGAGGTCGGTGCCGACCTGGTGGCGGTCGCCGAGGCGCTCGAGACGCTCCGGTCAGCGGCGCTCAGCCGGTGAGGGCCGCCGTCCGGAGCGCGATCACGACACAGAGCAGGACCACGATGACCGCCGTGCCGGCCACCTGCACGAGCAGGCCACGGCGCCCCCGCGGGGCATAGGCCAGCACCGCTGCCATCGCGGTGCCGGTGATCAGGCCCCCGACGTGGGCCTGCCAGCCGATACCGGGGATCACGAACCCCAGGACCAGGTTGATCGCGACCAGCGCCAGGATGCCGCCGGTGCTC
Organism: bacterium; assembly: GCA_040004775.1. Classification (GTDB taxonomy): domain Bacteria; phylum Actinomycetota; class Actinomycetes; order Mycobacteriales; family Jatrophihabitantaceae; genus JALZBL01. Next base: position 4,486 of record JBDUAD010000109.1, read on the forward strand.
AGGCCGATCTTGCGAGCCGTCACGAAGTAGGCGCCGAAGAGCCCGAACACCGCCCCCGACGCCCCCGCCAGCGGGACGCCGGGGTTGATGATCAGGTACGCGAGCGCGCTGCCCCCCAGGGCAGAGACGAAGTACAGGCCGAGGAAGCGCAGCCGGCCATAGAGCCGCTCGAGTTCCTGGCCGAAGAGCCACAGAGCGTACATGTTGAAGGCGATGTGCAGGGGTCCGTAATGCAGGAAGGCGCCGGTGAACAGGCGGTAGTACTCGCCTCGGGCGACATCGTGGCCGACGAGGGCGAATTGCTCGTGCAGCGTGGTCGGGACGGCGCTGGTCAGGGCCCGCGCATTAGTCGCGGCGGCGAGCAGGAACACCGCGAGATTGCACCCGATGAGCCCGATGGTGACCGCGTTGGCCCGGCCCGACACCCGACCACCGAAAGTGGTGCGCGCCGGCCGGATGCTCCGGTTGCCCGCCCGTACGCACTCGGGGCACTGAAAGCCCACGGACGCGGTGTTCATGCAGTCGGGGCAGATGGGCCGGTCGCAGCGCACGCAACGGATGTAGGTCTCGCGGTCGCGGTGTCGGTAGCACACCGGCACCGCGGCCTGCTCGCCCAGGGGCCGGGACTGCTGCGTCATCAGCAGGTCAGCTCTCGGCTCGCTCGATCTCGACGGAGTTGATGACGACGTCGGTCACCGGGCGGTCGCCTCGGCCGGTCTCGGTGGCGGCGATCGCATCGACGACCTGGCGACTGGCGTCGCCGGCCACCTCGCCGAAGATGGTGTGCTTGCGGTTGAGGTGGGAGGGGACCCCGACGGTGATGAAGAACTGAGAGCCGTTGGTGCCCGGTCCGGAGTTGGCCATGGCCAGCAGGTACGGGCGGTCGAAGGACAACTCGGGGTGGAACTCGTCACGGAACTTGTATCCCGGCCCGCCCATACCGTTGCCCAGCGGGTCGCCGCCTTGGATCATGAAACCGTCGATCACCCGGTGGAAGACCGTGCCGTTGTACAGCGGCCGCTCGACCTTCTGGCGTGTGGCCGGGTCGAGCCACTTGAGGCCGCCCTCGGCCAGCCCCACGAAGTTCTCCACCGTCATGGGCGCGTGATCGCCGAACAGGTGCACGCGGATCGGACCGGCGCTAGTGTGCAGCGTCGCATAGAGCTCGGTGGCCACGCGATCGTCTCCTTGGGTGCGGACGAGATGAAGCCGAACAGATCGGATCGGTCATCATCCCACGGGTAGTCGGGTTGCATTCGTGGGGCAAGATGTCACAGACAGTCTCACTCACTCCGCGGAGGTCAGCCGTGTTCCGCAAGCGCAAGCCCACGCTCCTCGATCGCCTCCATACCGAGGAGCTCGCCCACGGCGCCGACGCGTTGCGCGATCGCGCCGCCAGTGCCGCTGGTGCACTGCAGCCCTATGCCGAGGCCGCCAGAGACCGCGTGAGTCCCACAGTCAAGAAGGCCCACCGCGCCGTGGCGCCGCGGGTCGAGTCCGCTTGGGACTCCATCGCGCCATCGGTGAGCAACCTGGCAGGTGCGGCGATGGAGCGAGTCGAGCAGACGTCCCGCAAGACCAAGCCGACCCGCAAGGAGGCGGCCCGCCGGGCCAAGGGCGCCGCGGCCGCCCTGCGCGGGGAGCAGGTCAAGAAGCGCCGCAAGGGGTCCACGGTGCTCGCTCTGACTCTCGGCGCGCTGGCCGGCGCAGCCGCCGGTGTCCTGAGCCGCAAGATGACTACACCCGCTGCCCCGCCGGCCTTTCCCAACCCGGCGACCCGTCGCCCGCCCGCACCCCCGACCCCCCCGCGGGACCTGTCCTCACCGCCTCCACCGCCTCCGCCGGTCGCCGACCAGACCCCCGACCAGGACCCCGACCAGGACCCCGCCCAAGACTCGGCCGCGGACACTGTCGAGATCGGGTCCACTTCCGGGGGGAGCACAGCGGCCGCCGACGCGGCGTCGGCCAAGCCCGACCGTCCCCGGCCCTCCCCTCGCCCGCGGGCCAGGAAGCAGCCGTCGGAGGACGAGGACGGCGGTAGCTAGAGCCAGCCGCTGCGGCGGAAGGCGCGGTACAGCAGCAGGCACGTCGTGACCATGACACCGACGACCAGCGGATAGCCCAGCCGCCAGTGCAGTTCGGGCATGTGCTGGAAGTTCATCCCGTAGATCCCGGCGAGCATCGTGGGCACGGCCGCGATGGCGACCCAGGCCGAGATCTTTCGCATGTCGTCGTTCTGCTGGATGCCGATCTGGGCAAGGGTGGCATCGAGCACGTCGCTGAGCAGTTCGTCGTAGGAGTTGACCTGCTCGGAGACCCGGGCGAGGTGATCCTCCACGTCGCGGAAGAGCTCGCGTACCCCCATAGGGACCTCCGGCCCGACGGCGTCTACGGCCGGGGCCGTGGCCGACAATTGGGAGATGGGGCGGCTCAGCGGGATCACCGCCCGCCGCAACTCCATCAGCTCCCGCTTGAGCTGGTAGATGCGCTGGATGTCCTTGGACCCGCCGCGGGAGAATACGCTCTCCTCCACCTCCTCGACGTCGTCCTCGACCCCGTCGATGACGACCAGGTAGTCATCGACTGTGTGGTCGGCGATGGCGTAGGCGACCGCCCATGGGCCGTGGCGCAGCAGTTCGGCGTTCTGCTCCAGGCGCTTGCGGACCAAGTCGAGCCGGCCGGCCCGGCCGTGCCGGACCGTCACGACGAAGTGCCGGCCGACGAAGACCATGAGCTCGCCGGTCTCGACCACGTCGCTGTTCTCGGTGAGGTGGTCATGGGCGACGTAGCGGGCGCTCTTGAACACGATGAAGCTCGTGTCGTCGTACATCTCCAGCTTGGGCCGCTGGTGAGCGTTGACCGCGTCCTCGACGGCAAGAGCAGGGAGGTCGAAGATGTCGGCGATCTCACCCAGCGCATGCTCGGTCGGCTCGAACAGGCCGAGCCAGACGAACCCGTCGTCGTGATCGGCAGCGTCGACCAGTGCCTCGGCGTGCGACCGCTCGCCGGCGACCCGGCGGCCCCCGATGTAGAGACCGCAGTCGATCACAGCGGAGTCACCGTCGCGGTGGCCCTGGATCGCCGGCGACGTCCGTGATTCCCCCGCCTCGCCATGGGCTGCGGGGCGTTGTCCTGTGCCATTACGGATGCGCGGCATCAGAGCCTCCCCTGGCGAGGCTACTGTCCCGCCAGCGGCGAAGGGAGCCGATCATGACGCAGCTGCCGAGTAGAACGTGCGCCGCTTCGTCTACCTGTCGAGCCCGAAGGCTTACGGGGAGCCGCTCCAGCTAGTTCCCGTCGTCGGGAACCGATTTGCTCAACCCGGTGGAACCCTACGGGCTCGCGACAACTGTGGGGGAGCAGTACTGCCGATACGTCTCCCAGACCGACCACCACGCCGCGGGATCGGTGATGTCGCCGTGGATGACTCGACGTCATCCGGCAGCGCCCGTCCATTGGGGACGTGTGGACACCGACAACACGGTGCCCTCTCGCACGAGCCTCGCGCACCAGAGCCGCGCCGATGAAAACCCCCGCTCCGGTAACAACGGTGTTCACTCGTGCTCCCTCGGGACGGCCGGCGGTTGTTCAAAGCCGGGTCGTCGGGCGGTGGGCATCCCACCGCCGAAGCTCGACGAACTGGCAGCTGACACTCTCGAAATGGGGGAGCTTCCCAAATCGGTGCGGCAATGTAGATGAAAGGTTATGGCCGGTGAATACGTCCAGGCGGCGGCTTCGGGGCCCGGCATGGGGTAGGCGGTGAACTCATCCCGAAGGACAGGCAATTGAGGAACGCGTCGCTGCAGCGGGATATTGCGCATGCCGACGAGGGCAACAACGCCGAGGTGGTCTCGGGGTTTGTTAACCACATCCCGTCTATTGGTATGGCTCACCGCGATCCCGGCGCGTTGAGGCGACTGCCTGCCGAGGGCGCGGACCAGGCACGTTCCCTATCCAAAAACCCGATCCGAGCTCTGCATATATGCATCCACCGCTACCTGTTCTCTACACACGGCTTATATCGCTCATTTCATCCGCCTCGGCAAACGCTCTCGTCAATCTGTGGCACGGTGACGACCCCAAGCAGCGCAAGCAC
>JBDUAD010000110.1:0-8556 GCA_040004775.1 bacterium
CGTCGTCCGGCGCGGACGGCCCTGGGTCAGCTGCGCGCGCCGAGCGAGCGCCAGTGATCATTGAGCTGTCCCTGCCGTACCTCGCTGGCCAGCACGAAGAGGGCGATCGGGAACACCACGAGGTAGAGCAGGAACCCCACCGCACCGCGCACGCCGATGCCCGAATGCCCCTTGGGGTCCGCCAAAGCCAGGCGGTGGTGGGTGATGCGGAGTCGGCTCGCCCATGGTTCCCCTACGCGTGGAAGTGGTGGCGCGAGTATGGCAGCAAGATCACGACGTTCCCAAGGCACCTGATTCACCGCCGATCGATCGAACTCAGTACGGCAGGACGGCCAGCCACGGCTCGTTCCATCCGGCCACGCGCAACTGACCGGCCTCATAAGGCCGGCGGGCGACCTGTACCTCACCTCCGGTCGCGGGGTCATACACCCGCAGTGCCGCCGCGCCCGGCGTGACGGCGAAGACGAGAACGACGTGTCGCGGCGCCAGCGCGTTGCCGATGTATAGAACTACAGGGCGCCCCCTGCGCACGGCCGCGACGATCTCGTCCAGGTCGCGGGTGCGAGCAGAGGGATCGTCGAACCGGACCCGGTACCGGATACCTGGCCGGCTCAGCTCCCGGGCCAGCGCCCATGGCTGCGTGCCGAGCGCGCGCGGCCACGGCAGCTGCCACTGCCCACCGGGGTCGCGCCACCGGTTGGTTCGCCGATGCCTGGCCGATACCCGCTCGGCGAAGTCGTCGGTAATCTCCCCGCCGGCAAGCAGATGCTCGGCCATGACCGCGCTCGACGGCCCACAACTGACGGCGTCGGGCTGGCGATGAAGGCCGGGCGGAAGTTGCGCCGACTCGAGGCGTGGCCCGGGACGACCGGCCCGCCGGTCCGTTGCCAACGTCGAGGCGCCGAGTTCGTCGGTGGACGTCGCTGTCCGTCGCCGTCGCTGGGCGCGCGCCAGCATCCGGCGCACCGACCGGAGGACGGGCACCGGATCGACGCGTCGCGCCATCGCCTCAGGCGGTCAGCGACCTCGACCGGTCTCGGCCTGCAGGCGCTCGATCTCCTCGCTGGCCTGGGCCTTGGTCAGCCCGGTGGGGACCTCCTGGCCGGCCTCGCTGGCCAGCGTGTGCAGGTAGGACTCCTGTGGCCCCGTGGACGGCTCGTCGCCGGTGACCCAGTCCTTGGGGTCCCGCTCGGGGTTGTGCTCGACGTTGGCCGGCTGCCCAGTGGTGTCGCTCATCGTTCCTCCCGGAAGTCAATCGAATGCTTGTTCGAGCATATCGCACGCCGTGGCGGGCCTCCATTGGGCCGACGACGCGGATGGATACGGTCTATCGCATGAGTGATCGAGCAGTCCGCATCGGGGTCCAGCTCCAGCAGCAGCATGCCGCCTACGGCGACATCCGCCGGGCGGTGACCGAAGCGGAGGACATCGGCGTCGACATCGCGTTGAACTGGGACCACTTCTATCCGCTCAACGGCGACCCCGACGGCAAGCACTTCGAGTGCTGGACGATGCTCGGAGCCTGGGCCGAACAGACGTCGCGGGTGGAGCTGGGCGCGCTGGTCACTTGCAACAGCTACCGCAATCCGGAGTTGCTGGCCGACATGGCCCGCACGGTCGATCACATCAGCGGTGGCCGGCTCATCCTGGGCATCGGGTCGGGATGGTTCCAGAAGGACTACGACGAGTACGGCTACGAGTTCGGCACTGCCGGCGGCCGGCTGAACGACCTCGGCCGGGCGTTGCCGCGCATCGCATCCCGCTGGGCCGCGCTCAATCCGGCGCCGACGCGCGACATCCCCGTCCTCATCGGCGGCGGCGGCGAGCGCAAGACGCTGCGGCTGGTGGCTCAGCACGCCTCGATCTGGCACACATTCGGCGACCTCGAGACGTTCCAGCACAAGTCCTCGGTGCTCGCCCAGTGGTGCACCGAGATCGGACGCGATTCCGGCGAGATCGAGCGCTCGGTCGGTGTCCCGGGGGGCAAGCCCGACGAGGTCGGCACGCCTTACGTCGAGGCTGGCGCCCGGCTGTTCACCATTGGCGTCGGCGGCCCGGACTTCGACCTGTCGCGGGTGCGTGACTGGGTCAGCTGGCGCGACAGCGTCAACGGTTAGGACGCCGCCGGAGGCTCACGCCCTCAGCGTGTACTCGCGACGCAGCCACCGGGCCAGCAGCGGATCCACCACCCGCCACGTGCGTCCGTCGCGTTCGAGCAGACCGACGTCGACCAGCTTCTGGGCAGCGCCTTGCGCGGTGGACTTGGGCAGGTCGAGTACGTGTCCGGCCCGGCTGGACAGCGGGCTGGAGAACTCTGCGGTCGCCCGCAAGGCCTTGCGCTCGCCGGCCTCCAGACCGCTGAGCACCGCACGAGCTTCCGGGTCGACCCGGTCGAGGGCGTCGTCCACGGCTTGGCGCAGCATCTCCCCGGACGCCCGCGCGCCGGGCGGCGTTCTCACGTAAAGGAGGTGGGCCAGCAGCATGGACCGTTGCGGATGGCGCTCCGACACCGCGATCAGATCGCCCAGCACCTCGTCGGCGCTACGCGCGTTCTCGGCGAACCCGGTGGCGATGCGCTCCGCGAGGGCGGCGGCGGGCAAGCGGCCGAGCCGGAACCGTTCCACCTGGCCGTAGAACGGTCGGGCGACGTGGTCGAAGGCGGCAGCGATCATGCCCGGCTCGCTGCCGGCGAAGAGGTAACTGGCCTTGGCCCGCTGGTGCTGCGCGTGGGAGCGCAGCAGCGCTTCGCCGCCGGGAACCCCGGCCAGGGACTGGAACTCGTCGAAGACCACGAGCACGCGGCCGTCCTTGTCGGCCAGGTGCATCGGCAGGTCGAGCAGCGTGTGCAGGGCGGGGAGCGGATCGGTGTCCGGGCGTTCGGCCAGGCGGACGGTGAAGCCGGTACCGACCAGGCTGAGCCCGACCTGCGCTCCGGCGAAGACCTCGGCGATGCGACGGCGCAGCCGCTGCGGCGCGTGCGCGGCCCAGGCCCGCTCCAGGCGGATCACGAAGTCGGCCAGACTCGCCACCTCGTACAGGTCCACGGTGACCGTCGGCATAGCGTCGTGACGCTCGGCGTCGGCGGCGATGCGTCCGATCAGGCTCGTCTTGCCGAACCGACGTGGTGCCACCAGAGCAGTCGAGCGCCCTGCCCGGGCCCACGCTCGCAGCGTCTCGGCTTCCTCGGTCCGGCCGGTCAACTCCTCGGGCGGGATCGGCCCGTCGAAGATGAACGGAGACGGCTGTCCCCAGGCTTCCGACATTCGATCATCCCTTCGTACGGTGGCGCCGTACCGTCTCGGTACGGAGACACCGTACTGACCCTCGTGTCGCAGCAATAGGGTGGTTGGCATGAGTGACCCCAACAGTGACCCCATGAGTGACCTAGCCGCATGATTGACATGTTCCCGGGGCTGGCCACGCCCGCGGCAGTGGCGGCGCGCGAGGTGGCGTCGGCGTTCTATTCACCGGCGCTGTTCAACCACTGCGAACGGACGTACGCGTGGGCGGTGCACCTGGCCGAGGCGTCCGGCCTCGCCTACGACGACGAGCTGCTCTACGTCGGCGCTCTCCTGCACGACCTCGGTCTCACCTCCGCATTTGATCACCACGCGCTCGCCTTTGAGCACGCCGGGGGCCACGTGGCCTGGGCCTTCGCTGCAGGGGCGGGTTGGCCGGCCCACCGACGGACCCGGCTGGCCGAGGTCATCGTCCGGCACATGGCCGACGCCGTGGATCCCGCCGTTGATCCGGAAGGTCACCTGCTCGAGACGGCGACCGGGCTGGACATCTCCGGACGGGGAGCGGGCGAGATGGATCCGCAGGTGCGGGCCGCGGTGCTCGCGCGCTGGCCACGTCTCAACCTCGCAGAGCAGTTCACCGCTGCCTTCGTGGCCGAGGGTCGACGTAAGCCGCACAGTGCGGCGGCCGCAGCGCTCGCCGCCGGAATCGCCACCCGTATCGCCGCCAATCCGCTCGAGCAGGGGTGACGGCCGACCAACAACGGGCACCACGCTCATCCGACCGGATGGACCAACCCGGTCGTCGTCAGGCTCAGCGGGGCCGCCTACGGGTGCGGCAGGTGCAGGTGGGCCAGGTCCTCGGGGATCGGTCCGTCAGGGCTGTAGAACTGCGGGGCCTCGCCGTCGGCGGTGGCGGCGCGGGCGTCGGTGAGACCGAGCCGGGCACGCAACCGGCCGAAGAAGTCCTGCGGGCTCATGCGCACCAGCCGCGCCCGCCGCCGTCCGGCGTAGACCGCCGCCCAGTCACCGGGCTCGAGCACGCCGCGCAACTGGCCGTCGATGCTCACCGCCACCCGCCCTGAGCGCTCGAGGACCCGCACGGCGGTGACCTCGTCGGCTCCCATCACGAGGCTGCGGTCGAACACCATGTGGGGAGCGACCGGCGTGAAAACGACCGCCTCAACCCGCGGAGAGAGGACCGGTCCGCCGGCGGCGAAGCTGTACGCCGTCGACCCGGTCGGACTGGCCACGACGAGGGCGTCGGCGGAGTACGAGGCGAACAGCTTCTGGCCGACGTAGACACCCAGGCTGGCCTGGCGGTCGCGGGCGAGCTTCTCGAACACCACGTCGTTGACCGCGGTGACGTCCAGGGCGACGCCCCACCCGACGTCTTCGGGGTCGGCCTTGCGCAGCGCCGGCGGCGGCAGGGCCGGTCCCCGTCCGTAGCGCAGCAGGGCATCAAGCCCGGCCGGCACGGACAGCGGCCGCGAGGCCCGCATGGTAAGGGTGAGACGTTCCTCGATCAGCGCAGTACCGGCCAGGACGGCGTCGAGAGCCGGTTCGATGGCGTCGACTGCGATGTCGGTGAGGAAGCCGACGCGGCCCAGGTCGACACCCATCACCGCGGCGTCGACCGCGGCCGCCACTCGCACCCCGCGCAGGAAGGTGCCGTCGCCGCCGACGGTGACCACGAGGTCCGGATCACCAGCGCGATGGGCCTCGTCCGCGGCGTTACGCCGGACGTCGGTCCAGACGTCGACCTCGGTGACGGCCAGGCCCGCTTCGTTGCACCAGGCGCGGACCCGGTCGGCCGCGGCCAGCGCCTCGGGACGTCCGTGGTGGATGACCAGGCCTACGCAGCAGATGGACACCGGCCCAGCGTTACCGGTGGCGCCCCCATTGGCCAGCTTGCGTGCTGTGGCATCTGGAGCTTGAGTGGGCAAGGGGGGAGTTGAACCCCCACGTCCTTACGGACACACGGACCTGAACCGTGCGCGTCTGCCATTCCGCCACTTGCCCGTGCCGTGCCGTCGCTGGCGACACAAAACGGTAGCACGGTGCTCCGGTCTGACGTCTCGGCCGGAAGGCCCCGCCACAGTAGGATCACCGCCTGGTGTGACCCCGCCCGGACCGGGTCGCGGCCGGATGGCGCCGCCGTTCGCTCACGACGCCGCCCCTCCACCCGCAGGAAAGGCAGGACCCGGATGAGCCTCGCGCAGCGCTTCGAGCGCCGCCTGGAGGGTGTCGTCGGCTCGGCCTTCGCCCGCGTGTTCAAGGGCCAGGTGGAGCCGGTGGAGATCGGCACCGCCCTGCAGCGCGAGGCCACCGACAAGAAGGCGGTGATGGGCGGCGGCCAGGTGTTCGCACCCAACCGCTACCGCGTCAGCCTGAGTACCAGTGACTACGAGCGGCTCTCGCCCTGGGAGCAGCAGCTGTGCAACTCCCTAGCCGAGCTGGTTCAGGATCACCTCGACGAGCGCAACCTGGTCACCGTCGGGGACATCGAGGTCTACCTGCACCACGACGATTCGCTGCACACCGGAGTCTTCGGTGTGGCTTCGCGGATGGAGGCCGACGCTCCGCCGAGGCGGCGGCCGTACGACTCTTTGTCGCTGCCGGTGGTGCCCGGCCAGCCGCCGGGACAGTACGAGCATCCCTTCGGAGCACCGCCGGCGCCGCCGACCGCATCGCCGGGCGGGCCGGCCTTCGACCCGTACGGCAACCCCGACCCGGCCTACGCCGGCGATCGTGCGTACGCCGGGAGCCAGTACCCGCCCGACCCGTACGCCCAGGCAAGGAACCCAGCGGATCCGTACGCGGCGCCCGGGAACTACCCGGCCGGGGCCGGTCAGTACGGATATCCGGGCGCGCCGGCTCCGGCCTCCCCTCGCGGTCCTTCGCCTGCACCGCCCGCCGGCTACCCGAGCGCCCCCGGCGACGCCGGTGGGTATCCCGCCGGCGGGTATCCGCCCGGCTCCTACCCGCCTTATCCCGGCGCCCCCGGCTACCCCTCGCCCGGCTACCCCGGTGGCGGCTACGGCCAGCAGCAGTCGCCGCCTCAGTACGCCCAGCCGGCGCCTCCAGCGGCCCCACCGTCCCCGCCGAAGGTCCGGGCCGCCCTCGCCGTCGACGGCTCCGACCGCCAGCTCACGCTGCGCCCGGGCAGCAACGTCATCGGCCGGGGTCAGGACTGTGACCTGCAGCTGCTCGACCAGGGAGTGTCGCGTCGGCACGTCGACGTGCAGTTCGACGGCCAGTACGCGGTGGCCTACGACCTGGGCTCCACCAACGGCACGACCGTCAACGGTCATGACGTGGCCAGCCAGCAGCTGCAGCACGGCGACGTTATCCGCGTCGGCCACACGCGACTGGTGTTCCAGCAGGACGCCGGATGATCTGTCCCCGAGGACGGTGCGTCGGGTGGACCGGCCGCCGCGCGGCTCGGCGCACGGATCCCCGGTGAACCTCCCGCCGGAGGCGTCGTGAGCACCCCGCCGGAGGCGTCGTGAATTCCGCGCTGGCCATCCAGCTGATGCGCTTCTCCTTCCTGGTGCTGCTGTGGTTGTTCGTCTACGGCGCGATCCGGGTCGTCCGTAGCGACCTACGCACGGCCGGGCAGAACCGGCTGGCTCTGCCGCCGCCCACCCGTCGTCGTCGCAAGGCGCCACCTCCTCCGCCCGGGCGCCGCGGCCCCTCGTACCTGGTCGTCACGGAGGGTGGTCTGGCCGGAACCCGCATCCCGCTGACGGGAGCGCCTGTGCTCATCGGCCGGGCCGACGACTCGACGCTCGTTCTCGCCGACGACTATGTGAGCACGCGTCACGCCCGCATCAGCCAGCAGGACAACGTCTGGTACCTCGACGACCTCGGCTCGACGAACGGCACCTACCTGGGCCAGATGCGGGTGACCGGCCCGGTACCGCTGGAGGCCGGCGTGCCGGCTCGGATCGGCAAGACCGTGCTCGAGCTGCGATGAGGGCCTCGACGAAGCGGCTGGCGCGGTGAGCCTGAGCCTGCGCTACGCGGTCCGTTCGGACAAGGGCCTCGTCCGGCGCAACAACGAGGACTCGGTGTATGCCGGCCCCCGGCTGCTCGCCATCGCCGACGGCATGGGCGGGCACGCCGGGGGCGAGGTCGCCAGCAAGGTCGTCATCGGCGCGGTGGAATTCCTGGACGAGGACCGCCACGTCGACGACGTCATGACCTCGTTGCGCGAGGCGGTGGAGGACGCCAACGACAGCCTGTCCCTGCAGGTCCAGCGCAACGCCAACCTCGAGGGGATGGGGACCACGCTCACCGCCTTGCGCTTCTCGGGCACGAAGGTCGGGCTGGTCCACGTCGGTGATTCACGGGCCTACTTGCTGCGCAACGGTCACCTGGCCCAGATCACCCACGACGACACCTACGTGCAGTCCCTGGTCGACACCGGTCGCCTCACCCCGGACGAGGCGATGACCCATCCGCGCAAGTCGGTGATCCTGCGCGCCCTCAACGGCGCGGCGGTCGATCCCGACATCTCCATCCGCGAGGCTCGCGCCGGCGACCGCTACCTGCTGTGCAGTGACGGGCTGACCGACGTCCTGCGGGCCGACACCGTGCTCGAGGCGCTGGCCCCGGGCGATCCGCAGGAGGCGGCCGACCGGTTGGTCGCCCTGGCCCTGCGCGGGGGCGGCCCCGACAACGTCACCGTCATCGTGGCCGACGTGGTCGAGGGCGACGGCGACGAGGTCCCGGTGATCGCCGGGGCGGTCGTGGACCCGAGCGAGGACACCGCTGACGACGAGAGTCCGGCCGCCCGCGCCGCCGGCCTGGGTTCGCGCCGACCGGTCCGGCGGACCGGCAGGACCCGGGAACGGCGCTGGCCGCGAACCATCGTTCCGGCGCTGATCGCCGCGGTGCTGGTCGTGGCGGCATTGGGCACGTGGAGCTGGACCCAGCGCCAGTACTACGTCGGGCGCTCCGGTGACCTCGTCGCGGTGTTCAAGGGCGTGAACACCGCGTTCGGGCCACTGCGCTTCTACAGCGTGGTCGAGCAAAGCGAGCTGCACATGATCGACCTCGAGCCGGCGGCCCGGTCACAGGTCGAAGCCGGCATCACCGCCAGCAGCCGGACCGACGCCGAGACCATCCTCGGCCGCTTGCGCGAGAGCAATCTGTTGCCGGTGTGCGTCGCCGCGGTCGCGCCGACCTCACATCCCACCCCCACTCCGACACCGACGGCCACCAAGACCCCGACGGCATCCAAGACCCCGACGGCGCCCAAGACCCCGACGGCGCCCAAGACCCCGACGGCGCCCAAGACCCCGACGGCGCC
>JBDUAD010000026.1:0-27624 GCA_040004775.1 bacterium
CCGGTCAGCGGGCCGTTGCAGCAGTTGGTGGCCGAGCCCATGAAGTAGTACCAGCCGTGGTGGTGGACGATGAACGTCCCCTCGTAGCGGTTGTCGATGGCGATCTGGCGCTCGGACGACGCATCTGAGGTGAGTCCGTCGGCCGAGAGCCGACGCGCCGAGATCCCGCCGAAGTAGCTGCCGTAGTAGATGTAGCTCTGGCCGTCGACGGTGATGACCTCGGGGTCGAACACCCAGCGCCGCGATCCGGGTGAGCCCGGTGCCTCCTCCGGCGGGACGACCGGCGTGCCGGAGTCGGTCCAGGGACCGGTCGGGGTGGGCCCGGTGGCCACCCCGATGGCCGAGCCGCCGCCGGGCAGCGTGGTGTCCGGAACGGTGTAGTAGAGCAGATAGCGCCCGTCCAGGTAGGTGACGTCCGGCGCCCACAGCCCGGCGGTGGGTAGGGCCCACGACGGCTTGGTCGGCAGCGCGTCACCGGCGTACATCCAGGTGACGAGATCCCTGGACCGGTACATCGGGATGTTGTGGAAGACCAGGCTGCCGTCGGCGTTGCGCTCGGTCGTGGTCAGCGGATCGGTCGTGCAGTAGAGGTACCAGTTGCGGTCGGCGCCGCGGCCCTTGAACACGAACGGGTCGGCGCAGCTCTCGGCGCGTTTCCCGCCGGGCAGCCGCAGATCCAGCGGATTCTGATACGTACCGGCCGTCGTTCGGGCCGGGCGGGTCGCCGGCCGGGCGGTGGTCGGCGTGGCCGTGGCCGGGGAGGCCGTGGACACCGCCGAAACCAGCCCGACGACGAGGGCCGCGGCGGCCCAGAGGGCCGAGGGCTTGCGCATGGGCGTGCCTTTCGGGGAGCGGGACAGCTCTGCGCCGCGGGTGCGACGCAGCAGAAAAGACGCAGTAACAAAAGGGCGGAAAGCGCCGGAGGTCCTCATCGAGCAACCTGCGGCGCGGGTGCGGCCGCGGACGACGGCGCGGCGACCACCGGAGTGGTGCCGTTCCAGGTCAGCGGTTCGAGCCAGAGCTGGCGTCCCGGGGAGGACGAGCCGATCGAGTCCGGCGGCCAGGCGTGGAAGAATATCCAGGCCTTGCCGCCGGCCAGGGTGAGCACGAAGCAGTGACCCGGCCCGGCCGCGTCGCTGGTCGAGGCGACCAGCGGTCGGTCGAGCGAGCGGTCGGTACACGGCCCGAGCGCACCGGTACAAGTCGCGTATCCGATCGCGTACCGGTCTGACGCGTAGTCGTTGGCCGAATAGAACAGGTAGAAGCGCTTGGCGTGCTCCACCACCTCCGGAGCCTCGATCAGCTTGCCCTGCCACGGGCGGGTGTTGGACAGCAGGCGGACCGGCTTGCCGGTCAGCGTGGCGGCGTCCGCGCTCAGCGTCTGACCCCACAGGCTCACCGCCTGGCCGCAGCAGTTCCCGTCGTTCTTCCAGTACAGGTAGATATGCCCGTCGCCGGCGCGGATGGCGTTCGGGTCGATCGAGCCGCCCAGGGCGTCCTGGCAGACGAACGGCTTCTTCGCGCCATCACGGAACGGGCCGGCTGGTGACCCGGACTCGGCCCGGCCCACGCACTGCTTGCCCGAGGCGTTGTCGTGGGCGACATAGAACAGGACGTAGCGCCCCTTGGTCGCGATGACCTCCGGGGCCCATGTGCTGCCGGTTCCGGCCCAGGAGCCGACCTCGGGTAGGGCGTCGGCACCGGCCCTCCAGTGCACCAGGTCGCTCGAGGTCAGCGACTGGATGTTCGCCCCGCCGCCCTGCGTGGCATAGGCGTAGAAACCCGACCCGGACCGCAGCACCGCCGGGTCGGGGTAGTCGTTGGAGTAGACCGGGTTCGTGAAGGTGGCACCGCCCGAACCGCCGGACGACGCGCCGCTGGAACTGGCGTCGGAATCGGCGGTAGAACTCGCCGAGGCGGTGGCTGTGGCCGCGCCTGTGGCCGCGCTGCTGCCGTTGCCGCTGGCCGAGCCGGAGCCGCTGGAACACCCGGCGACGGCCACCGCTCCCGCAGCCAGGACGGCTACGGCCGATACCCCCGTGCCCCGCCGGCGCCCGGATCCCGGGCGCCGGCGGGGCAGGAAGGCAGAGATCATCCCTTGAGCCCGCTGCGGGCCACGCTGGCGATGACCTGTCGTTGGGCGACGATGAACAGGATGATCACCGGGATGCTGGCGATCACCGCCCCCGCCATGATGATCGGGTAGTTCACCGTCGACGCGTTCTGCAGGGTGGACAGACCGGCCGGCAGGGTGAGGTTGGACGGGCTGAACAGCACGTACACCGGCCACAGGAAGTCGTTCCAGTTGGTCAGGAACGACAGCACGGCCAGCGTGGACAGTGCCGGCTTCGACAGCGGAAGGATCACCCGGGTGAAGATCCGCCACTGGTTGGCTCCGTCGAGCGTGGCCGCCTCCTCCAGCTCCCGCGGCAGGCTGATGAAGAACTGGCGCAGGAAGAACACGCCGAACGCGCCGCCGGCACTGGGGACGATGATCGCCCACCGCGAGTCGAGCCAGCCGAGGTTGCTGACGATCAGGAAGTTCGGGATCAGGAAGACGAAGCCGGGCAGGAAGATCGTGCCGACGACGCCGCCGAAGACGAACTTCTTGCCCGCGAACTCCATGCGGGCCAGTGCGTAGGCCGCTGCCGCGTCCACGGCGACGATCAGCGCGGCGTTGGCCAGCCCGGCGACCAGGCTGTTGATGAACCAGCGGATCACCGGTGTGGTGGAACTGGTGCTCAGCAGGGTGTTGTAGCTCGAGGTGTCCACCGGATCCGGGACCCAGGACAACGGGATGCGGGTGGCGCCCTCGGTGGTCTTGAACGAGGTGATGAGCATCCACAACAGCGGCGCCAGGAAGATGATGCTGAGGATGATCAGCGTGGCCCAGAAGGCGACCCGCGCCAGCCGCTGACCGGTGCTGCGCGGCGGCGGGCGGTAGGTACTGGTCTCGACCACTTCGCCGGTTCGGGTATCGACGGTCTCGGTCATGAGTCGCTTTCCTGCCGGAAGAAGCGGAAGTTGATGACGCTGATGCCGATGAGGATCAAGGCCAGAATGAAGCTCATCGCCGCGGCCACGCCCTGCCGGTTCTGGGCCAGTCCGACGTTGGAGATGTACATGATCGCCGTGCGGGTCTCGTTGCTCGGGGCGCCCTTCGTGATCAGGAACGCCTGACCGAACATGTTGGCCGAGGCCAACAGCGTGAGCGTGAACACGAAGACCAGGACCGGTCGCAGGCCGGGCAGGGTGATGTTGCGGAACTTGTCCCAGGCGTTGGCCCCGTCCACCTCGGCCGCCTCGTAGAGCTCGGACGAGATGTCCTGCAGGCCGGCCATGTAGATGATCGCGTTGAATCCCAGGGTCCACCAGACGGTCATGCCGACCAGCGCCACCCAGGCCCACGGCAGCTGCGTCGTCCACGGGATGGCGTGGCCGATACCGACCTTGTCCAGGTAGAAGTTGACGAAGCCGATGTTGGGGTCGAGCAGATAGCGGAACAGCACGCCGACCACCGCGACACCGAGCACGTACGGGGTGAAGAAGATCGCGCGGAACACCGCCCGGCCGGGGAAGGCCTTGTCGAGCAGCATCGCGATGCCCAGCGGCAGGGTGACGAGGAACGGCACGCTGAGCAGGGTGAAGATCCCCGTGGCCCGCATGCTGTGCCAGAAGTCGGTGCTGTCCCTGGTGTTGCCCTTGAACAGGTCGGTGTAGTTGCGCAGGCCGACCCAGGGCTGCTTGGGCAGCAGATAGTTGTAGTCGTGCAGGCTGATCCACAACCCGTAGAAGGCCGGGATGATCACGAAGCCGAGGAACAGCACTGCGAACGGGAGCATGAACAGGTACGGCGTCAGCCGGCCATGACGGGCCACGTGCCGGGTCGGGTCGGAGACAGGAGACGACCCGGAGGCCGCCTCCTGCCCACGCACGGAAGTGGCGGTACTCACCGACTCAGCCGTACTTCTTGATGTTGTCGGCGAGGATCTTCGTGCCCTGGCTGGCGCTGGACTTCAACGCGCTGGCCGGCTCGGACTTGCCGAGCACGGCGGCGTTCACCGCGTCGTACATCTTGGCCATCGCATCGCCGATGCCGGCCACCGACGGCGGGAAGTGGACGTCGGCCACCTCCGCAGCGAACGCGTTCAGGCCCTGAATGGCCTTGAAATCCGCGCTCTTGGCCAACGTGAGGTCGGCCGGCACCTTGCCGCTCTTGGCCCACTCGCTTTCG
Source organism: bacterium (assembly GCA_040004775.1). GTDB lineage: Bacteria > Actinomycetota > Actinomycetes > Mycobacteriales > Jatrophihabitantaceae > JALZBL01. The sequence goes on from JBDUAD010000026.1 coordinate 4,235, forward strand.
TGCTTGGTGAACCAGCTGACGAAGTAGGCCGCGGCCGACACCTTGTTCTGGTCGCTGGACCGCGTGCGGGGCAGCACGAACTGGTGGGAGTTGCCCCAGACGCCGCCCTGCGAGCCGATCTTGGGCAGCGGGGCCGTGCCGATCTTGACGTTCTTGAGGTTGGTGGCCTCATTGACCTGCCAGATGCCCTGCCAGTTGAACGCGTTCTTGCTGTTCTTCAGCGCCACGTAGTCCGCGTCCTGCCCGACGTTCTTGGGGCTGTAGCCGTCCTTGATCAGGCCGGTCATGAAGCTCAGCGCCTGCACGCCGGCGTCGGAGTCCCAGGTGGCGGTCTTGACGTCCTTGTCGAACATGTCGCCGCCGAACTGCCAGAGCAGCGACTGGAACATCATGCCGCCGGTGAACTGGAACGGGCTGACCCAGCTGCCCTGAATGCCCTTGGCCTTCATCTTGTCCAGGGCCGACATGTACTCGTCCTTGGTGGTCGGTGGCTTCTCCGGGTCGAGGCCGGCCTTCTCGAACAGGTCCTTGTTGTAGAACAGGCCCATGTCGTGCACGTCGATCGGGATGCCGTAGCGCTTGTCCTTGTAGAGGCCGGCCTGCCACACCGCGGGCGCGAACTGCGACTCGCTGAGCTTCAACGTGGTGGCGATCGAGTCGATCGGCACGATCACGTTCTGAGCGGCCTGGGTCGGGATGTCGTCGATGTGCATGACGCCGATGTCCGGGCCGTTGCCACTGGTCACCGCGGCCGGCAGCTTCTGGAAGAAGTCGGCCCACTGGTAGACGTTCATGTTGACCTTGACGTTCTTCGTCTCGCTGTTGAACTGGTCGACCATCTTCTTGGCGTAGGTCCCGTCGGCGCCGGTCCAGCCGTTCCAGAAGGCCAGCGTGACGCTCGGGCCGGAGTAGGTCTCACCGGCCGCGCCGGTCGGTCCGGCCGCCTGACCGGCCGTCTTCTTGCCCCCGCACGCAGCCAGGGCGAGCGCGCCGCCGAGGGCGCCGGTTGCCCCCAGGAAACCACGACGCGACAGGGGGTTCTGGTGGATCGGTTCCATGGGATCTCCTCGGTGAGAACGGTGTGCACGGAAAACGGGTCAAGCGGTCGGATGTGCGGTGAAGCCAGTTCAGTTGATCGATGCAGAGTGTCAGACGGTGGCATTCACCGCCGGTTCTCGGTCAGCACGACCGTGGTCCAGGACACCGGCGGCAGCTCCAGCCGCAGCCGACCGTCTTCGAGGACCGCGCCGCGGCCGGGTCCGGGGGTGACTCGCTGCGGATCCCGCGCGCTGTTCTGGGCGCGGATGTCGTCGTCGTGCAGCACCGTGTGGTGGCTGACCCGCAGGTTTCGCGCCTGCGCCAGGGTTAGCTCGACCGGGATGGTGGCCTGCAGGTCCCGGTTGACCAGGAACACTGCCACCTGACCGGTCTCGTGGTCATGGCTGGCGGCCGCATTCACGGCCGGCACCGGCCCGTAGGCCACCGTATCCATCAGTGGCGAGCGCACACTGACCTGCAGCGACTGGCCCTTGGCGAAGCGGGCGACGTCGGCGAAGGGATAGAAGATCGGTTGTCGCCAGGCCGGGCCGCCGGCTTCGGTCCGGATCGGCGCGATGACGTTGACGAGCTGGGCGTGACAGGCCACCGAAATGCGGTCGGCGTGATGCAGCAGCGTGATCAAGTAGGAGCCGACGGCCACTGCGTCGACCAGGGAGTACTCGTCCTCGATCAGATGCGGAGCTCGCTGCCAGGCCTCCCGGCGCTCGGCTCGGTAGCGCTCCTCGTACCAGACGTTCCACTCGTCGAGGGACAGCTTCATCGTCTTGGCGCTGCGGCGGCGCCCCTTCACGAAGTCGCAGGTGGCGATGACTTCGCCGATGAAGGCGTCCATGTCCACCGCCGAGGCCAGGAAGCTGGCCAGGTCGCTACGCTCCTCGAAGTAGCAGTGCAACGACAGGTAGTCGACGACGTCGTAGGTCTCCTCGAGCACGGCGGCGTCCCAGCTGGCGAAGGTGTTCGACTTGCGCGAGGAACTCCCGCAGGCGACCAGCTCTATGGACGGATCGACCAGACGCATGGCTTTGGCCGTCTCGGCTGCCAGCCGCCCGTACTCACTGGCCGACTTCTGCCCGACCTGCCACGGACCGTCCACCTCGTTGCCGAGGCACCACAGCCGTACGCCGAACGGATCGGCCGCGCCGTTCTTGATCCTCGTGTCCGACAGCTCGGTGCCCCCGGGAAAGTTGCAGTACTCGATCAGATCGGCGGCTTCCTGCACACCGCGGGTGCCGAGGTTGACCGCCAGCATGGGCTGCGCGCCGACCTGCTCGATCCACCCCATGAACTCGTGCAGGCCAAAGGCATTGGTCTCCACCGAGCGCCAGGCCAGGTCGAGGCGGGTGGGCCGGTCCGGCCCGACCCCGTCCTCCCACCGGTAGCCCGACACGAAGTTGCCGCCGGGATAGCGCACCACGGTGATGCCGAGCTCTCGGGCCAGATCCAGCACGTCGCGCCGCAAGCCGTGCTCATCGGCCGCCGGGTGACCCGGCTCGTAGATGCCCTCATAGACGCACCGGCCCAGGTGCTCGACGAACGACCCGAACAGCCGAGGATCGATCCGGCCGATCGAGAAGTCCGGATCGACGGTGAGACTGGCCTGAGCCACGACGAGGGAAACCCTTCCGACGGAACCACGTGCTGGGCCCCTCAGTCTTACAACGTTGCAACATCTGGTGTAAAGAGTTTCCGTAACAGTCACGACGCGGTAACAACGTGCGGGCGGGCTTGGCTTAGGCCGCTGCGCCGGTGGGATTCGCCGCCGACGCGCAGGAAGGGGATCGCCGCGATGCCGGTCAACCTAAAGGATGTGGCGGTCAGCGCCGGCGTCTCGGTCAAGACGGTCTCGAACGTGGTCAACGACCGGCCCTACGTCCGCTCCGACACCCGGGCCCGCGTGCAGGCGGTCATCGACGCCATGGGCTACCGGCCCAACCTGCCGGCCCGCCAGCTGCGCACCGGTCGCAGTGGGCTCATCGCTTTAGCCGTGCCAGAGATCGACGTGCCGTACTTCGCCGAGCTGGCGGGAAAGATCGTCCGCGCCGCCGAGCGTCGGGGCTGGACCGTGTTGATCGACATGACCGGTGGCGAACGCAGCCGGGAACGCCGCTCGGCCGCCGGGTTCCCGGGCGACCTGGTCGACGGCACGATCGCCAGCCCGCTGTCCATGACCGCGCGCGAGGTGGCCGCGGTCAGCAAGGGCCATCCGCTGGTCCTGCTGGGTGAGAAGCTGGCCCACGCCGGGTCCAGCCACGTCGGCGTGGACAGCGTGGCCGCCGCCGCCGACGCCACCCGTCACCTGATCTCCCTGGACCGCCGTCGGATCGCGGCCATCGGCGCCGCGGACGAGGCCACCGGTACCGCCGCGCTGCGGCTGCGCGGCTACCAGCAGGCGATGGCGGAGGCCGGTCGCCGGCCACAGTCCGAGCTCATCGGCGCCGGCGGCCTGTACCACCGCGAGGACGGCTTCCGGGCGATGAACGCGATGCTGGACGGCCCGGTCCGCCCCGACGCGGTGTTCTGCTTCAACGACCTCCTGGCGCTCGGCGCGATCCGGGCGCTGCACTGCCACGGCCTCGACGTTCCCCGTGACGTGGCCGTGGTTGGCTTCGACGACATCGAGGACGGCCGTTACAACACGCCCTCACTCACCACGATCGCGCCGGACAAGGACGCCCTGGCCGAGGCCGCCGTGCGGTTACTCGGCCTGCGGATGGATGGGGCGTCCGGCGCCGGTCAGAGCGAGATCCGCGCGCCCCACCACCTCGTGGTCCGGGAGAGCAGCGTCGCCCCCTTGAGCCCGAGCGGGAGAGGGCGCTTAGCCGCGGCGCGACTTGGACCGGCCGGTGCCCGAGCCGGAGCCCTTGGGCTTGACGCTGCCCGGGCGGGTGGCCGAGCGGCGGGCAACCGGTCGCCGGGCGGCGGTGCTGACCGGCGCGGCGGTGGCGACCGCTGAGTCGGTGACCTCGGCCGCGGCGTAGTCGATCGTGCCGCGGTCGGGCACGTCGGTCACCGGCCTGGTCGCGGAGCGTCGCGCGAACAGCCCACCCAGCAGCCCCGGCGGCCGGGTCGAAGCCGCCGAACCGCCGGCCGTCGCTGGGCGGGGGAACACCCCGCCCCTACGCACCGGGCGCTCACGCCGCCGGCCGGCAAACCATCGAGTGGTTTCCGGCAGCACAAGCAGCACGGCCACGGCCAGCGCGCACAGGCCGGCGGCGATGACCACGGTCTTGTACACCGCCGGGGCATCGAGCAGGACGCCGGCGATGAGCTGGAAGACGACGCCCACCCCCAGGCGGAGGACCAGCGGCAGCACAGTGGCCAGTCCGAGCAGCAGCCACCGGGCCCAAACCCGCCCCTTGAACATGAAGTAGCCGACCATTAGCACGATCACGGCGGACAGGATGCTGGCCACCAGCCCGGTGGCCAGGGCCGAGCCCGCGTCGTCGTCGACCACGGACCCGGTGTAATTGGCCTTTGGCGCGTCAGCCTTCGCGTTTGCGTCGATGAGCGCCTGGCGGATGAAGGGCCGGTAGAAGTACAGCACCGCCGAGCTGATGACCGTCAGTCCGGCCCACGCCACGGTGGCCCACCAGGCCCACTCGACGGGCCGGGGACGCGCGGGCGCGGCGTCGGCGTCGGCAGTGGTCGGCGCGGCGTCGGTCATGACGATGCAGCGTACCGACGCGGCGGTCCCGGCCCCGGCCGGTCGATGCGTGCTGGGCGCCCGCTGTGGTGCGCCGGGAGCCGCGGGTAGTTACCGGGAGCGTCGGGCGGCGCAGGAAGCCGCCGGGAGTTGAGGGCGACCGGATAGGGTCGCGCCCAAGCCGCCGCCTCGCCGGGTCGGCACCGAAACCACGTCAGAGGACACCGATGCCAGCTGGATCCGAGCCCGACCGGGCCGGATGGTGCGGAATCGACCGGTGACCACGCCGATCCCCGACCCCCCGCCCGATCCGTCCGCGGGCCCAGTGGACTTCGACCCGTTCCGCTACGGCCGTCCGGAACCGGGCTCGCCGGCGGCGGCGGCCTTTCCGCATCTGTTCGAGCCGTCGCGTCCGGCGCCGCCGCCGTACCCGCCGCCCGGCGCTGCGCCGTCCTACCCGGGCGACCCGCCGCCGTTCTATCCGGGCGGCCCGCCGCCGTTCTATCCGGGCGGCCCGCCGCCGACGGGAAGCGACGTGTCGCCTTATGCCGCCGCGTCCGGGCGTTCGACGGGCAGCGGACCGGGATCATCGCCTGGTTACGGTGCGACCCCGCCGCCGTACGACAATCCCGGCGCGCCGCCATCCGGCTATTCGAGCCTCCCGCCGTACGGATCACCGCCCTACGGATCACCGCCCTACGGATCACCGCCCTACGGATCACCGCCGTACGGATCACCGCCGTACGGATCACCGCCGTACGGATCACCGCCGTACGGCTATCCGGGCACCGCGGCCTGGAGCGCCCAGCACGGCCCGGGAGCTGGCCGGGCGGCCAACGGGCGAGCGGTGGCCGGCTTCGTTCTCGGCCTCGTGGCCGCGCTGTGCTTCTGGCTGACCGTTCTGGACCTGCCGTTCATCGTGCTCGGCATCGTCTTCAGCATCCTCGGCCTCCGCGTCGCCCGGCAGGGTGGGCCCCACGGCGGACTGGCCATCGCCGGGATAGCCCTGGCCGTCGTCGGCGCGCTGGCCGCGACCATCTTCACCGTCGTGGTGGTGGTGCGGATCAACTCGTGCACCGACAGCTACGGCCGCGACACCGCTGGCTACATCGAGTGCGTCCGGTTCCAGCGCTCCCCGTGACCACCCGTCCGAACCGAACGGAGCCTGAGGCTGGACGGCGCCAAAGCCTGGCGGGTGCCGAAGGCTGAGGTAAGAACCGACCCGGCCTTGGCCCTTGGACGGTTAGCGTCGCGAGGTTATGGCCATTGGCGAAGACCTGCGCCGGATTCTCGTCGTCGAGGACGACCAGCACCTGGCGGATGCGCTGCGCCGGGGGCTCGCCGGAGAAGGATTTCAGGTCGTCGTCGCCACGGACGGACTGGAGGCGCGTTCACGTCACACGTTTCCAATCCATGGTTCCCGCTGACACCCGGAACGACGCTGCTGTACGCCGGCACGAAGGACGGCCAAGCTGCCATCGACGTGTTCGCGGTGTCCAGGCACACCCGAGTTATCGACGGGGTGCGGACGCGGATGGTGGAGGACCGGCTGTTCCTCGACGGCGTACTGGAGGAGCGGACGGCCGACTACTACGCGCAGGACGCGTGCGGGAACGTCTGGTACTTCGGGGAGGACACCGCCGAACTCGACGAACGCGGTCGTGTCGTGGACACCTCCGGAAGCTTCCACGCCGGTATCGACGGAGCCCAGCCCGGGGTCTACATGCAGGCACACCCGCAGCTGGGTCGGCGATTCCGCCAGGAGTGGTACGCCGGCCAGGCGGAGGACACCTACCGGGCCGTCGATCTCTCCACTCGGGTCACTGTTCCGGCCGGGCGCTTCCATCACGCGCTACGTACCGAAGAAACCACCGCGCTGGAGCCCGGCGTCGTCGACAACAAGTACTACGTGCGCGGCATCGGTGAGGTCGAGGAGGTCACGGTCAAGGGCGGGTCGGAGAAGCTGCTCCTCGTCGACGTCCTGTCATGACCTGGCACCGGCCGCGCATACATCGCGGCCGGGGTCGCTTCGAGCACGTCAGGCCGCCGTCACCGTCAACCCGCTGCGGTCCGCCTCGAGGTCGACGACGACCTGCTGGCCGTCCTGCACCTCGCCGGCCAGCAGCGCGCGGGCCAGCTGATCGCCCAGTGCGGTCTGCACCAGGCGGCGCAGCGGGCGGGCGCCGTAGACGGGGTCGAACCCGTTGATCGCCAGCCACTCCTTGGCTGCGTCGCTGACGGTCAGGCTCAGTCGCCGCCCCTCGAGCCGGCGGGCCAGCGCCTCGAGTTGGATATCGACGATCGGCGTCAGCTCAGCCGTCGTCAGCGGGTCGAACACGATGATGTCGTCGAGGCGGTTGAGGAACTCCGGCTTGAAGTGCTCGCGCACCACGGCCAGGACGGCGTCCTTCTTGGCCTGCCCGGGCAGGTCGCCGACCAGCACGTGCGAGCCGAGGTTCGACGTCAGCACCAGGATCGCGTTGCGGAAGTCGACCGTGCGGCCCTGCCCGTCGGTGAGCCGGCCGTCGTCGAGCACCTGCAGCAGCAGGTCGAAGACGTCAGGGTGAGCCTTCTCCACCTCGTCGAAGAGGATCACCGAGTACGGCCGGCGCCGGACCGCCTCGGTCAGCTGGCCGCCCTCGTCGTAGCCGACGTAGCCGGGCGGCGCACCGACCAGCCGGGCCACCGAGTGCTTCTCGCCGTACTCGCTCATGTCGATGCGGACCATGGCCCGCTCGTCGTCGAACAGGAATGCGGCCAGTGCCTTGGCCAGCTCGGTCTTGCCCACGCCGGTCGGGCCGAGGAAGAGGAACGAGCCGGTCGGACGGTTCGGGTCGCTGATGCCGGCCCGCGAGCGGCGCACCGCGTCGGACACGGCGCGCACCGCCTCGGACTGGCCGATCACTCGCCGGCCGAGCTCGCTTTCCATGCGCAGCAGCTTGGCCGTCTCGCCCTGCAGCAGGCGCCCGGCCGGGATGCCGGTCCAGGCCGCGACCACGTCGGCGATGTCGTCGGCGGTGACCTCCTCCTTGACCATCACGTCGGCAGTCGCCTCGGTGGAGGCAGCGATCTGGAGCTCGCGCTCGGCGGTCGGGATCTCGACGTACATGAGCCGCGAGGCGGTCTCCAGGTCGCCGTCGCGCTGGGCCCGTTCGGCCTGCCCAGGCAGGCTGTCGAGGCGCTCCTTGAGCTCGCCGACCCGGTTGAGGCCGGTCTTCTCGCGCTCCCAGCGGGCCATCAGCGCGTCGAGGGCCTCGGTGCGGTCGGCCAGTTCGGCCCGCAGCCGCTCCAGCCGCTCGGCCGAGGCGGGGTCGTCCTCCTTGGCCAAAGCCAGCTCCTCCATGCGCAGCCGGTCCACCGCCCGTTGGAGCTCGTCGATCTCCACCGGCGAGGAGTCGATCTCCATGCGCAGGCGCGAGGCGGCCTCGTCGATGAGGTCGATCGCCTTGTCCGGCAGGAAGCGGGACGTGATGTAGCGGTCGGACAGCGTGGCCGCGGCCACCAGCGCGGTGTCCTCGATCTGGACCTTGTGGTGGGCCTCGTAGCGGCTCTTGAGCCCGCGCAGTATGGCGATGGTGTCCTCGACGCTCGGCTCGGCCACCAGCACCTGCTGGAAGCGCCGCTCGAGGGCGGGGTCCTTCTCGATGTGCTCTCGGTACTCGTCCAGGGTGGTGGCGCCGACCATGCGCAGCTCACCGCGGGCCAGCATCGGCTTGAGCATGTTGCCGGCGTCCATCGCGCCCTCGCCCGACGCCCCGGCCCCGACGACGGTGTGCAGCTCGTCGATGAACGTGATCACCTGACCCTGCGAGTCCTTGATCTCGGTGAGGACAGCCTTGAGCCGCTCCTCGAATTCACCGCGGTACTTCGCGCCGGCCACCATCGCGCCGAGGTCCAGAGCGATCAGTCGCTTGCCGCGCAACGATTCGGGCACGTCACCGGCGACGATGCGCTGGGCCAGGCCCTCGACGACGGCGGTCTTGCCCACGCCGGGCTCGCCGATCAGCACCGGGTTGTTCTTCGTGCGCCGCGACAGCACCTGAACGACGCGGCGGATCTCGGAGTCACGACCGATGACCGGATCGAGGCCACCCTCTCGGGCCCGGGCGGTGAGATCCACGCCGTACTTGGCCAGGGCCTGGAAGGTGGCCTCGGGGTCGGCCGTGGTGACTCGACCGGACCCGCGCACCTGCTCCAGAGCACCCCGGAGCGCGGCCACGTTGGCGCCGTGCCCGGCCAGGAGCGTGGCGATGTCCCCGCCGGCACTGGCCAACGCCAGCAACAGGTGCTCGGTGGACACGAACTCGTCACCCAATTCGCGCGCCCGCCGCTCGGCGTCGGCCAGCACCGCCAGGAACGCCCGCGACGGAGCGGGCGCGGCCACGGTGGATCCGGCCGCAGCCGGCAGGCGGGACACGGCTCCGGCCGCCGCACTGCGCACGGCCGCCGGGTCGGTGCCCGCGGCCTGCAGCAACGGGCCGGTGAGCCCCTCGGTGTCGTCGAGCAGGGCGACCAGCAGGTGCGCCGGCTCGACCGCGGGGTTGCCGGTCGACGCGGCGCTGCGTACCGCTGCGGACACGGCCTGCTGACTACGGGTGGTGAGGTCCATACGGGCTTCCTGATCTATCGGGGTCGGTCGGGCTTGGTGACGGGTGCTGCGCGCCTGTTCTCTTCGAGAACGACGCTAGAGGTTGAGCCTATTCCGCTCAACTCCGGTCTCTGCTGCTGCACGAGGGGCCGGGTTCGGTCCAGCGGCGGGGCGGGTGCACGATGAAGAACGTGGCCCTCTCCACCGTGGACGCGATCGTCGTCGGCGCCGGCCCCAACGGCCTGGCCGCCGCCATCACTCTGGCCGAACGCGGCCACTCCGTGCGGGTCTACGAGGCCGCCGACACCCCGGGCGGCGGCTGCCGCACCGCGGAGCTCACCCTGCCCGGCTTCCACCACGACGTGTGTGCAACGGTGCACGCCCTGGCTCTGGTGTCGCCGTTCTTCGCGACCGTGGACCTGGAGGCGCTGGGCGTGCGGATGTGCACGCCGGAAATTGCCTACGCCCATCCGCTCGACGGCGGGCGGGCCGGCCTGTTGTTCCAGGACGTCGAGCGAACTGCCGATGGACTGGGCGCCACCGACGGCCGCCGGTGGTCGCGCGTCTTCGGACCCTTGGCCCGCCACGCGAAGCAGTTGTGGCCTGAGGTCCTCAGTTCGCTGCGGCGGGTGCCGCGTCATCCGGTGCCGCTGGTCCGGTTCGGGCTGCCGTCCCTCCTGCCGGCCACCGGGCTGGCCGGGCGCTTCGACTCCGACGAGGCGCGCGGGCTGTTCACCGGCGCGGCCGCGCACTCGATGCGACGGCTGTCCGTGCCGGGGACGGCGGCCTTCGGCATGGCCCTGGTTACCAGTGCCCACTCGGTCAACTGGCCGGTCGTGGAAGGTGGCAGCGGCCGGCTGATCGATGCGCTCGTCCAGCGGCTCACGGATCTGGGCGGGGAGGTGGTGTGCTCCAGTCCCGTGACCGCGCTGGCCGATCTCCCGCCGGCCCGTACCCGGCTGCTCGACGTCAGCCCGCGCCAGTTCCTGCGCATGGCCGGCGGAGAGCTGCCCGCGGCCTACGCTCGACGGCTGGCCAGGTTCCGCTACGGCGACGGCGCGTTCAAGGTGGACTGGGCGCTGTCGGGCCCGGTGCCCTGGTCGGCCCCGGGTGTCGAGCGGGCCGGCACGGTGCACGTCGGCGGAACGATGGAGGAGATCGCGGCGGCCGAGGGATCCGTGGAGAACGGCAAGCATCCCGAGCGGCCCTACGTACTCACCGTGCAGTCCTCGGTCATGGATCGCACCCGGGCGCCGGACGGCCAGCACACCCTGTGGGCCTATTGCCACATCCCCAACGGCTCGACGCGGGACATGACCGAGGTGATGGAAAACCAGATCGAGCGGTTCGCCCCGGGCTTTCGCGACCTGATCCTGGCCCGCCACACCCGCAATCCGATGGAGTACGAGGCCTACGACGCCAACTACGTCGGCGGGGACATCAACGCCGGGCTGGCCTCGCTGTACCAATCCGCCCTCGGCCCCGTGCCGCAGTGGTCGCGTTACCGGACCGCGATGCCCGACACCTACCTGTGCTCCTCCTCCACCGCGCCGGGCGGCGGCGTCCACGGCATGAGCGGGATGCTGGCCGCTCAGGAGGCCTTGCGCCACTCGCTGGCCTGACCTGGGTTTCTGGTCCCTGGTCGCTGGTCCCTGGTCGCTGGTCCCTGGTCCCTGGTCCCTGGTCCCTGGTCGCGCCCGTTGGATCTGGCTCGGTTCGGCCGCCGCATCGCCCGTCATCACGGATCTTTATGCGTTACGCGCGCTCCCACCGGGTAACGCAGCGACGTCAGCGGCGGCGAGGACTCCACACCACAAGCGCGGTGGACGGCTGCTGGTGGGCAGCCAACGCCTGGTAGGCCCGCTGCAGGTCGGCCGAAATCTCGGTCAGCCGGTCGCGCAGGGCATCAACCTGCGACTCCAGCTCGATAATGCGCTTGATCCCGGCTAAATTGACGCCCTCCTCGTGGCTCAGGCGCTGCACCTCCCGCAGCAGGGCGACGTCGCGCGCGGAGTAGCGCCGGCCACCGCCGCCGGTACGTCCGGGGGTCACCAAGCCCAGCCGGTCGTACTGGCGCAAGGTCTGGGCATGCATCCCGGCCAGCTGGGCGGCCACTGAGATCACGAAGACCGGTGCGTCCTCGGGCAGCGACCCGCCGGGCCCCACCGCTGCTCCCCCGGACCTCGCGCTGACGGCTCCGCTGATGGGTCCGCCGTCAGGCCCGCTCACCGGGAACTCCCGTCAGCGCTACCGGCCCCCGCAGTGGTGGCACCGCTGGCCAGCGCGGCGGTGATGTCCGGGCGCGGGTCGTCCGGTTGGGCATCGGCGAAGTCCTCGAGCGCCGATCGAGCCTCGGCCGACAGGTTCTGCGGCACGGCCACACTGACCGTCACCAGCAGGTCGCCCGCGCCCTTCTTGGTGGCCACGCCCTTGCCCCGCACCCGCAGGGTCCGCCCCGACGGCGTGCCGGCCGGCACCTTGACTCGCACCGAACCTTCGGCGGTCGGCACCTGCAGGGTGGTGCCCAACGTGGCCTCGGCAAACGTGACCGGCACGGTGATCGTCAGGTCGTCGCCGCTGCGTCCAAAGAGGGCGTGGCTGCGGACCTTGACCGTGACGTAGAGGTCACCGGCCGGGCCGCCGCGGCTGCCGGGGCTGCCCTTGCCGGGGATGCGCAGGCGGGCCCCGTCGCGCACGCCGGACGCAACGCGGACGGTGATGGTGCGGGTCTGGCTGGTGACGCCGCTGCCGGCGCAGGTCGGGCACGGCGTGTCGATGATCTGGCCGGTGCTGCGACACTCGGGGCAGGGCTCGCTGAATCCGAACGCGCCCTGGTTGCGACTGATGAAGCCGGTGCCCGAGCACCGGGGACACGTGCGGGGGCTGGTGCCCGGTGCGGCCCCGGAACCGGAGCAGGTCCGGCAGGTGGCCGGGCCGGTCAGGTTCAGCGGCAGCGTGGCACCGTGCACGGCCTCGTCGAAGTCCAGGGACACCGACGCTTCGACGTCCCGCCCGCGAGTGGGGCCGGTGGCCGAGCGGGTGGTGCGACGCCCGGTCGAGGCGAACAAGTCACCGAAGACGTCGCCCAATCCACCGGCTCCGCCGGTCGCCGTCCCGCCCGCGCCGCCGAACAGATCGGACATGTCGAACGTCGTCGCGCCGCCGTTGGGGAAACCCCCGGCGTTGGGGGGCGGGTAACCCCCACCGAAGCCACCGCGATAGGCCCCGCCGGCGAACAGGGAGCGGGCCTCGTCGTACTCCTTGCGCTTGCTGTCCTCGGACAGGACGTCGTAGGCCTCGGAGACCTCTTTGAACCGCCGCTCCGCCTCGGCGTTGCCCGGATTCTTGTCCGGGTGCAGCTCGACCGCCAGCTTGCGGTACGCCTTCTTGATGTCCGCAGCCGAGGCGTCCTTGGTGAGGCCCAGCGCGGCGTAGTAGTCCTTCTCGATCCAGTCCTTCGTGCTCACCGGACGTCACCTCCCTCGTGTTGCCTGTGGTCGTGGTGCTAACCCCCGTCAACTCTCGTCGGCAGGCTCATCGATCAGCGAAACGTCGTCGCCTTCCGCGACCCGTGCCGGCGAATCGGCGGGGGGAGCGGTCACGCCGACCATGGCCGGACGCAGCAGGCGCTCACCGATTCGGTACCCGCGACGCATCACCGGAGCGGCCACCGGCTCGGTGACTGCGCCGGTCTCGTCCTCGGTCTGCAGCACGGCCTCGTGCACCGACGGGTCGAACCGGTCGCCCTCGGCGCCGAACGGCTCCAGGCCCAGGCCGGCCAACGCGGTCACCAACTTGTCGGCCACCGCCTTGAACGCGCCGGTCAGATCGCCGTGAGCCGCGGCCCGCTCGATGTCGTCGAGCACCGGCAGCAGCGCCGCCAGCACCCGGCCGGTCGCCACCTCGCCGACCACCTCGCGGTCGCGGTCGACGCGCTTGCGGTAGTTGGCGTACTCGGCGCTCAGGCGCTGCAGGTCGGCGGTGCGGTCGGCCAGCTGTTCGCGCAGGTCGAGCAGCTCGGCCTGCACGTCGACGTCCTGCTGGCTGAGCCCGGCCGCGCGGACGTCCACCGGGTCGAATTGCCCGGCCGACGGCCCTGACCCCGTCACGCCGGCCGCCGTGTCAGCTGTCGCACCCGAGCCGGCGCCGGCCGGACCGGGCTGCCCCGGTCCGGCCGACGGGCGCGGATTGCCATCCGCGTCGAACTTGCGCTTGTCGCGGATCACCACGGGTGGCTCCGCGGGCTGATCCACGTCACGGCGCCGGTCCCGGTCGCTCACTTGGCCTCCTCGGCCGGGCCCTCGTCCACGACCTCGGCGTCGACCACGGTGTCGTCGGTGGTGGCCGAACCGTCGGCACCCGCGGCGCCCTCGCCTCCACCACCGGCCGCACCAGCCGCGGCGTCGGCGTTCACGTTCTCGTACAGCGCGCCGCCGGCCTCCTGCGAGACCCGCGACAGCTTGTCCTGGGCCTCCTTGATCGCGTTAATGTCACTGCCACCGAGCGCGCCCTGCAGCTGGGCCAGAGCGGTCTCCACCTCGGAGCGCTTGTCCTCGGGCAGCTTGTCGCCGTTCTCGCCCAGGAACTTCTGGGTCGCGTACTGCAGCGACTCGGCCGTGTTGCGCACCTCGGCCTCCTCGCGACGGGAGCGGTCCTCGTCGGCGTGGGCCTCGGCCTCCTTCATCATGCGATCGATCTCGTCCTTTCCGAGACCGGAGCCGCCGGTGATGGTCATGCCCTGTTCCTTCTGCGTGGCCAGGTCCTTGGCCAGCACGTGCACGATGCCGTTGGCGTCGATGTCGAAGCTGACCTCGATCTGCGGCACGCCGCGCGGAGCCGGCGCGATGCCGGTCAGCTCGAACATGCCGAGCTTCTTGTTGTACGACGCGATCTCGCGCTCACCCTGATAGACCTGGATCTGGACCGAGGGCTGGTTGTCGTCGGCCGTGGTGAAGATCTCCGAGCGCTTGGTCGGAATCGTGGTGTTGCGCTCGATCAGGCGGGTCATGATGCCGCCCTTGGTCTCGATGCCCAGCGACAGCGGGGTGACGTCGAGGAGCAGGACGTCCTTGACCTCGCCCTTGAGGACACCGGCCTGCAGGCTCGCGCCCACCGCGACGACCTCGTCCGGGTTGACGCCCTTGTTCGGCTCGCGGCCACCGGTGAGCTCACGCACCGTGTCGGCCACGGCCGGCATGCGCGTGGAGCCACCGACCAGCACGACGTGGTCGATCTTGGCCACGTCGACGCCGCCGTCCTTGATCACGTTGCGGAACGGCGTCTTGGTGCGCTCGAGCAGGTCGGCGGTGATCTTCTGGAACTCCGCGCGGGTTAACGTCTCGTCGAGGAAGAGCGGGTTCTTGTCCCCGTCGACGGTGATATAGGGCAGGTTGACCGACGTCTGCTGGCCGGAGCTCAGCTCGATCTTGGCCTTCTCCGCCGCCTCACGCAGGCGCTGCATGGCCATGCGGTCCTTTGTTAGGTCGATGCCGTGCGCGGCCTTGAACTTGTTGACCAGCCAGTCGACGATGCGCTGGTCCCAGTCGTCACCACCGAGGTGGTTGTCACCGCTGGTCGCCTTGACCTCGATGACGCCGTCGCCGATCTCGAGCAGCGACACGTCGAAGGTGCCGCCGCCCAGGTCGAAGACCAGGATGGTCTGCTCCTTGTCGCCCTTGTCGAGGCCGTAGGCCAGCGCGGCGGCGGTCGGCTCGTTAATGATGCGCAGGACGTTCAGGCCGGCGATCTTGCCCGCGTCGGCCGTGGCCTGGCGCTGGGCGTCGTTGAAGTACGCCGGGACGGTGATCACCGCGTCGTTGACCGGCTCGCCGAGGTAGGACTCTGCGTCGCGCTTGAGCTTCTGGAGCACGCGCGCGCTGATTTCCTCGGGCGTGTACTTCTTGGCGTCGATGTCCACCGACCAGTCGCTCTCGCCCATGTGGCGCTTGACCGAACGGATGGTGCGGTCGACGTTGGTGACGGCCTGACGCTTGGCCACCTCGCCGACCAGGACCTCGCCGTTCTTGGCGAAGGCCACGACCGACGGGGTCGTGCGCGACCCCTCCGAGTTGGCCACGACCTCCGGCTCGCCGCCGGTCAATACCGCGACGACCGAGTTGGTGGTTCCGAGGTCGATTCCGACCGCTCGTGCCATGTTTGATGCTCCTTCCCCACCGCAGGGTGGGATCGTCTGTCGACTGGCAATGTGGCCGTACCGCTCCGCCAGCGAGGGTGGTCCTCGCGCGAGGCTCTGTCAAAAGAACTGAGCCGACCCCGCTCACGTTCCCGCAAAGGATGTGACCTGGGTCACGGGAGCTGCTATCAACATCTAGATAGGGCGTCCCTCCGGCGACGTTCAGGCCCCACGTGGTCCGTGCGCACGTAGGCCATCAAGATCTCGGAGCCGCCATGGCCGAGGAGTTCCTCTTCAGGGGTCCGGGAAGCGTGGAAGCGGCCGTAGGCACCAGAACCTGGAGCCGTGAGCGCACTCGTCGCTACGGTCAGCCGGTGACCGATCCGCGGACGCTGGCAACGACGTACTTTCGGGCCTGGAAGGACAAGGACTTCGACGCCTTGCGGTCGATCTTGGCCGACGACGCGACGTTCCGAGGACCCGTGGGCAGCGCCGAGGACGCCGACGCCTGCGTCGAGGGGCTCAGGGGGATGGCCCGCAGGACCGAGGACATCACCATCGAGAAGATGTTCGTCGACGGCGACGACGTGCTGACCTGGTACGAGCTGCAGCTGCAGGGCGCGCCGCCGCTGGCGACCGCGAAATGGTGCCACGTCGAAGGCGGGAAGATCAAGACCATCCGCGCCGTCTTCGATCCTCGTCCGGTCGCCCCGCCCGGTTCCTGACCGGCCAGGCCTGGGGCGTCATTGATAGGTGATGAGGTCCGGCCGACGACGCAGAGCCATAACCTCGGCCGGGCTCATCAACCGGGGATCCTCGCGGTAGAACAGCTTGAAGCCGGCCCCGGCCGAGCGCGGAAAGTGCAGCTGGCCGTAGACCTCCTGCTTGACCCCAACGCCGCCGTGGCCGTCGGCGTGGAAGACCAGGGCCAGCTGCGGATGCCGGGTGATGTTCTGCCGGTCGGGGAGCATGGCCAGGGTGAACTGATGCACCACGAACAGCTTCTGGGGCAGGTGGTGCTCGGTCACCAGCGCGGAAAGGTAGCTCGACACCGCGTTGATGCTCTCCGCGCGGGAATGCCCTATCTCACGGCCGGGCAGCTCACCGGGGCTGATCTTCCATTCGGGATCGAGCGCCACGCCGACCCACGGGTCGAGCAGGTACTTCTCGAGCCGCCGCACCTGGGGCAGGAACTCACCCCGGCCGGGCTGGACGTCCAGGACGAGCAGCATGCGATTGGCCTTGGCCACCTTCAGGTACTCCGCGATGTCCGCGTCGGGGATGGCGTCTGAATACAACCCGTCAGGACCGGCACTGCCCTGGGCGACGGTGGCCACGACCTCCATGGCCGGCTGCACCTTCCGCCCATAGCCCGCGTACCCGGCGGCCACGCGTTTGATCTCCCGCGCCGCCTCGTCGGGCGGTGTTGTCCCCAGGACGCCGAGCCCCGGGCTGTGTGGAACGCCGTAGTAGGCGACCACGCGGTACTTCGGCAGAAGGGTGCGCCCGCCGAGGGGCAACTGCGGGGCGGGCGGCGGAGCCGGTGCAGTCGAGCTGGGCGACGCGGGGGTGGAGCTCGAGGTGGTCGATCCCGACGACGACGGAGGGGACGACCCAGCGGCGCCGTTGGACGTCGAATCGCTGGACGTCGCCCCTCCCGTCGACGCCGACGCGGTCGACGACGGCGACGACGACGCGGAGCTGTCGGCCGCGAACCGTGAGCCGGCCGTGTCGGTGCCCGTGGCCGACGTACACGCAGCGACGAGCAGGACCGCGACGACGCTCGCCATGGCTGCCGGGGAGCTCGGCAACCGGTTCACGGCGGACACCATGCCACAGCCTGATGACCGGAGCCGTCGAATCTGTGCTCGTCGGCCGGGTCTGGCGCTGAGTCCGCATACGCGGTTCCGCGCGCGGGACCGGCTCGGTACGGTCGCCGGATGCAGGTACAGCTGCGGCACGCCCCGGCCTTCACCATCGCCCGTTGCATCCTCGCGCCCGGCGAGCCGCTGCGCGTGGAAGGTGGCGCGATGCTGGCCCACTCGGCCGGCATCACGCTGGACGCCCAGGCCCAGGGCGGTCTTATGGCCGGCTTCAAGCGCAGCGTGCTCAGCGGCGGCTCGTTCTACGTGACCACGTACACCGCACCGCAGCAGGGCGGGTGGGTCGACGTGGCCGGCGTGCTGCCCGGCGACACCGTCCCGATCAGCATCGCCCCGGAGCGGCCGTTCTTCATCAGCCGCGGCAACTGGATCGCGAACTCCTCGGGCGTGCAGGTCGACGCGCAGTGGGGCGGCATGGCCAACCTGTTCGGCGGGGAGGGCGGCTTCGGCTTCCGGGCTCACGGCCAGGGAGAAGTGATCACCAGCGTCTACGGCGCGGTGGACAACATGGACCTGCAGCCCGGTGAGGTGGTCACCATCGACACGGGGCACGTCGTGGCCTACGACCTGGCCATTCAGTTCCGTATGCGGCGGGCGGTGGAGGGCAAGAGCATGCAGTCGCTCAAGACCGGGGAGGGCTGGGTGTTCGACTTCGCCGGTCCCGGCCGGGTGCTGGTCCAGTCGCGCAATCCTGACGCGTTCGCCAACTACGTCGCCCAGTTCGCCCCGAGCAGCACGCCGCAGGGCGGCATCGGCGGGCTCGGCGGACTGGGCGGCCTGCTCGGCCGGTAGCCGCCCACCCGCAGCGTCGGTCAGCGGCCGTCATCCGCGCAGCGCCGCGAGGGCCGAGCGCAGTTCGGCGGCGACATCCATCCCGAGATGGCGCCCGCCGCGCACGACGACTCGGCCGTCGACCACCACGGTCTCGACGTCGGACGCAGTGGCGGCGAGCAGAGCCTGGTCCGGATCGGTGCCCGCCGTGCGCACCGAGTCCAAGCGGACGCTGACCAGGTCGGCCCGCGCCCCGAGCTCGATCCGCCCGGCGTCGGGCCAACCCAGCGCGGCCTGGCCGGCGCCGGTCAGCGCGGCCACGAGCTCCTCGGGGGCGAACCGGGTGCGCTCGCCGCTGGCCAGGCGTTCGTCCATCTCCAACGCCCGGGCCTCCTCGAAGAGATCGATCATGGCGTTCTGGTCGCTGCCCAGGGTCAACCGCGACCCGGCGTCGGCCAACGCCCGGCCCGGGCCGATGCCGTCGGCCAGGTCGCGCTCGGTGGTGGGACAGACGCTGATCGAGGTACCCGAGCGGCCGAGGCGGGCGATGTCGTCCTCGCTCAGATGGGTGGCGTGCACGGCCGTAGTCGCCGGTCCCAGCACGCCGGCCCGGTCCAGCAGCCCGGTGGGTGTCAGCCCGGTTGCGGCCAGACACTGCTGGTTCTCGGCCGGCTGCTCCGACAGGTGGACGTGCAGCGGTCGCCCGCGACTCGCCTCGACGACCACCGGCAGTTGGGCGGCCGGAACGGCCCGCACGGAGTGGATCGCCGCCCCGATGCGCGCGGACGGGGTGTCGGACAGGGCGTCCACGCGAGCCGCCCAGGCCGCCGCGTCACCGTCGCCGAAGCGCCGCTGGGTGCCCTCCAGCCGTGCGTAGCCACCGGGACCGAACCCGCCGACGAGATAGCAGGCGTCGAGCAGCGTGACGCGTAGCCCGGCCGCCGCGGCCGCCTCCAGCAGGGCCCGGCCCATCGCGTTCGGATCGTCGTAACGCCTTCCGTCGGGGCGATGGTGCAGGTAGTGGAACTCCCCCACCGTGGTCACACCGCCGAGGAGCATCTCTCCGAAGACCGCCCGGGCCAGCGCAAGGTACGTGTCCGGAGTGAGCCGGGCGGCCACCTCGTACATGGCCTCCCGCCAGGTCCAGAACGAGCTTTCCCTGCCGGCGACGGAGTGCGTGCGTCCTCGCAGGGCGCGATGAAAGGCGTGGCTGTGGGTGTTGGCCAGCCCGGGCAGGACGAGGCCGACCAGGTGCTCGTCGCCGAGCTGCGGTGTGGCTGAGGTGCTCACCGCCTGCACCCGCCCGCCGGCGACCGCGATCCGCACGTCCGGCGTGCACCCGGCCGGCAGCCAGGCCCAGTCGGCGGCGTACGTCGTGACCGACCCGTCCGCGTCGGGACCGATCGGACTGGGCACACCGGTCATCGAGGTCCGGTCATCGGCGGGCGGTCATCAGCAGCTCAGCCGGCCAGCTCGCGCACCGCGGCGGTGAGCGCGGCGACGCCGGCCCGGCAGTCGGCCGGCTCGGCGTGTTCGGCCGGTGAGTGCGAGACACCACTGGGGTTGCGGACGAAGAGCATGGCCGTCGGCACGCCGGCGGCGGCCAGCACACCCGCGTCGTGGCCGGCTCCGGTGGCCAGTCGCGGCGCGTCACCCAGCCCCTCCGGCAGGCAGTCGGCCAACCGGTCGACCAAGGCGGTAGGGAAGGCGGTGGCCGGGGTCCATGACTCCTCTTGCAGCCGGCCGCCGGAGCGGGCGACCAGCGCGGCGACGTCGGCCACCACCGCCCGGACCGGGGCCTCGTCAGCGGCCCGGGCGTCGAGCCAAGCCGTGACCTGCGAGGGGATGGCGTTGACCGCGTTGGGCTGCACCGCGACCTTGGCGCAGGTGGCGAGGGCCCGATGCCGGACGGCCGCGGCCCGGGCCATCAGCACCAGCTGGGCCAGCGAGATCATCGGATCGTGGCGGTCGCCCAGCGCGGTGGTGCCGGCGTGGTCGGCCCGGCCGGGCAGGTCCACTCGCCACCGTCCGTGCGGCCAGATGCCCGTGCCGACTCCGACCGGCGCGCCCAGGTCGACCAGCCCGCGGCCCTGTTCCACGTGCAACTCGACCAAGGCCGACACCCGGTCCAGCGCAACGTCGTCGCGCCCGGTGTCGGCCGGGTCGCGGCCGGACGCAGCGAGGGCTTCGGCCAGCGTGATGCCGGCGTCGTCGCGACGCCCCAGCGCCCGTCCGGGATCGAGACCGCCGGTCAAGAGCCGCGACCCGGCGCAGGCCAGGCCGAAGCGGGCGCCCTCCTCCTCGGCGAAGGCGGCCACGGCCACCGGCCGGCGGGGGGCGAACCCATCGGCGCGCAGGGCGTCCACTGCCGCGAATCCGCTGACCACGCCCAACGGCCCGTCGAAGGCGCCGCCGTCGGGCACCGAGTCGAGATGGCTGCCGACCGCGATGCCCGGGTCGCCGGCGCGGACCGCGGCGTCCGGATCACCCCACCAGGCCCATTGGTTGCCCCCGCGGTCCTCTATCAGGTCCAGCCCGCGGCGCCGGGCCTCAGCGGCGAACCACTCCCGCAACTGCCGGTCGGCGTCCGTCCAGGCGAAGCGTCGGTAGCCCCCGCTTCTCGGGTCGCGGCCGACGGGGAGCAGGTCCGCCCACATCCGATCGAACGACCCCGGCGTGGTCACCGACGGGTCCTCACCCTTCCCGCATGGGGATGCGAACGCCGCGCTCGGCAGCCACCTCGTCGGCCCGGTCGTAACCGGCGTCCACGTGGCGCAGCACCCCCGTGCCCGGGTCGTTGCTCAGGACCCGCTCGAGCTTGGCCGCGGCGAGCTCCGTGCCGTCGGCCACCGTGACCTGACCGGCGTGGATGGAGCGGCCCATGCCCACCCCGCCGCCCTGGTGGATCGAGACCCACGTCGCTCCGCTGGCCGTGTTGACCATCGCGTTGAGCAGCGGCCAGTCGGCGATCGCGTCGGATCCGTCGGCCATGGCCTCGGTCTCCCGGTAGGGCGAGGCCACCGAGCCGGTGTCGAGGTGATCGCGCCCGATCACCACGGGCGCCGAGATCTCTCCCGAGGCCACCATCTCGTTGAACCGCAGGCCTGCCCGTTCCCGCTCGCCGTAGCCGAGCCAGCAGATGCGCGCCGGCAGCCCCTGGAACGCCACCCGGTCCTGCGCGGCGCGGATCCAGCGCCCGAGGTGCTCGTCGTCGGGAAACAGGTCGAGCACCGCGGCGTCGGTGGCGGCGATGTCGGCCGGATCGCCGGACAGGGCGGCCCACCGGAACGGTCCCTTGCCCTCGCAGAACAGCGGGCGGATGTAGGCGGGCACGAAGCCGGGGAAGGCGAAGGCTCGGTCGAAGCCACCCGTGCGGGCCTCGTCGCGGATGGAGTTGCCGTAGTCGAACACCTCGGCGCCGGCGTCCAGATAGCCGACCATCGCCTCCACGTGGCGGGCCATCGACGCCTGCGCCCGCTCGGTGAACTCCTCGGGCTTGGCCGCGGCGTAGTCGTCCCAGTCCTCGGGGTCCACCCCTTCGGGCAGATAGCTGAGCGGATCGTGGGCCGACGTCTGGTCGGTGACGATGTCGACCTCCACGCCGCGGCGCAGCAGCTCGGGCAGGACGGTGGCGCAGTTGCCGACCAGCCCGACCGACAACGCGCGCTTGTCCCGCTTGGCCGCACTGCAGCGGGCGACGGCGTCCTCCAGGGAGTCGGCGATCTCGTCGAGGTAGCGGTGCTCGACCCGCCGCCGTAACCGCCAGCCGGCGACGTCGATGACGAGGCACACCCCGCCGTTGAGGGTGACCGCCAGCGGCTGGGCCCCACCCATGCCGCCGCAGCCCCCGGTGACGGTCAGCGTGCCGGCCAGCGTGCCGTTACCTCCGGGCACCCGCCCGGTCGCGGCCAACGTGCGGGCCACCGCGGCGAAGGTCTCGTACGTGCCCTGCAGGATCCCCTGCGTGCCGATGTAGATCCAGGAACCGGCAGTCATCTGGCCGTACATCGTCAGGCCGAGCTGCTCCAAGCGCCGGAACTCCGGCCAGGTGGCCCAGTCCCCGACGAGGTTCGAGTTGGCGATGAGGACCCGCGGCGCCCACTCATGGGTGCGCAGCACCCCGACCGGTTTGCCCGACTGCACCAGCAGGGTCTCGTCACCGCCGAGAGTGGTCAGCGTGCGCACGATGGCGTCGTAGGCCGCCCACGAACGGACTGCCCGCCCGGTGCCGCCGTAGACGACGAGGTCGTCGGGGCGTTCGGCCACCTCGGGGTCGAGGTTGTTCTGCAGCATCCGCAGCGGCGCTTCGGTCTGCCAGCTGCGTGCGCTCAACGTGGTCCCGCGCGCCGCGCGGACCGGGCGGGCACCGTCCATCGCCAACGTCCTCTCCCTGGCCGGCCTCTGAAACGCCCGGCCGGTCCAGCCGGCCGACGGATGAACTCTGTCAGACGGAAGGCACCGAACCGAAGGGCCGGGCGGCACAGGATCCGTACCGCCCGGCCCTCGCTTGTCAGCGGCGAGTGATCAGCCGAGGCTGTTGTCGGACAGCCACTTCTTGGCCACGGTGTCCGGGTCTCCGGTGCCGACCTGGGACACGAGGTCGGCGAGGGTCTTGGTGTCGAGCTTGGCCGACACCGCGTTGACCGTCTCGGTGATCTGCGGGGTCACCTTCGCCTTGTTCGCCAGCGGCACGATGTTCTGCGCCGCGAACATCGATTTCGGGTCCTCGAGGGAGACGAAGCCGTTCTTGGCGATCGAGGGATCGGTCGAGAAGATGTCGGCCGCGTCGATGCTGCCGCCCTTCAATGCCTGGACCACGATCGTGCCGGTGGTCCCGAGCGGGGTGAACCGGCCGAAGTCCACGTTGTAGACGCTCTTGAGCGCGGGGATGCCGTCGGCCCGGGTCTTGAACTGGGCCGGCCCGCCGAAGGTCAGCTTGCTGGCCACGGAAGACAGGTCGGCGATGGTCTTGAGGTTGTACTTGCTGGCCGTGTCCTTGGTGACGGTGATGGTGTCGCTGTCCTGGGCCTGGGCGAACTTCAGGACGGTCAGCTTGCTCGGCACCGCCTTCTCCAGCGCGGCGAAGACCTCGTCCGGCGTCTTGGCCGTGGTCTTGGGATCGAAGTAGGTCAGGATCGATCCGGTGTACTCCGGGATGAAGTCGATGCCGCCGTCGTTGAGCGCCTTGATGTAAACGCCGCGCTCGCCGATGTTGAGCTTTTTGGTCACCTGCACGCCTTTGGCACTCAGCGCGTCGGCGTAGATGTCGGCCAGCAGGGCGTTCTCCGGAAAGGCGGCCGAGCCGACAGTGAG
>JBDUAD010000111.1:0-8498 GCA_040004775.1 bacterium
GCCGGCGGTGACATGGGGCCGGGCGCCGGCGGTGACATGGGGCCGGGCGCCGGCGATGACGGCTCCTACGGCCTGCGTGCCGTGGCGGTGGCCGCCGCGCGTGGGGCGGCAGAGGCGGCCCGAGGCAACTCCGGCGTGATCCTGGCCCAGTTGATCCACGGCTTCGCCGAGGCCCTCCCTGAGCGGGCCGGATCGGGCGCGACGGGCGAGCAGGTGGCGGCGGCCCTCGTCGCCTCGGCCGACTGCGGCTACGAGGCGGTCGCCCGGCCGGTGGAAGGCACCATCCTCAGCGTGGCTCGCGCGGCC
The DNA here is from genome assembly GCA_040004775.1 of bacterium. Lineage (GTDB taxonomy): Bacteria > Actinomycetota > Actinomycetes > Mycobacteriales > Jatrophihabitantaceae > JALZBL01. Next base: position 307 of record JBDUAD010000111.1, read on the forward strand.
GGCGCGGGCGCCGTCGCCGCGGCCGGGCACCAGGACGGCGACAAGGACCGCGAGGACGGCGGCGATGATCACCACAACCGCTGCGGCACCGTTTCGGCCGCGGACGTGCTGGCCGCCGCGGTGACCGCGGCCGAGTCGGCCCTGCACCGCACCCGGTCCCAGCTGCCGGTGCTGGCCAGGGCCGGTGTGGTCGACGCCGGGGGCTTCGGCCTGCTCGTGGTCCTACGAGCCTTGGCCGCCGCGCTGGCTGACGAGTCGTCGACCACCGAGGCGCCGACCACCGAGGCGCCGGGCACGGAGTCGCCGGCGGCCGGGTCGCCGGCCGGATCGTCGAGCGTCGCGTCGCCCGCCCTCGCGTCGCCCGCCCCCGAGTCGCCCGCCCCCGAGTCGCTCGACGTCCCGTCGCTGGCCGTCCGGTTGCCGGCGGTTGACTCGCTGGTGGCCGAGGAGAGCGATGGCGAACCGGGCCGGGTGCCGCAGTACGAGGTCGAGTACCGCCTCGACGCGCCGGCCCACCGAGCCGCCGACCTGCGCCGCAGCCTGAGCGAGTTGGGCGACTCCGTGGTCGTCGCCGCGATGGGCAGCGACCAGTGGAACGTGCACGCCCATGTCGATGACGCCGGGGCGGCACTCGAGGCCGGGATCGACGCCGGCCGCCCCTCGGCCATCCGCGTCAGCGCCCTGATCGGCGGTGCACCGGCAGCCGGCGCCCGGCTCAGCACGGCCATCGTCGCGATCGCGCCGGGACCCGGTCTGGCCGACCTCTTCGCGTCCGAGGGCGTAGGCGTGGTCGATCGGACGAACGACGCGTGGCCGTCGACCGAGGACGCGCTCCCGTCCGCCGACGACGTCCTGGCCCGGATCCGCGAGGCAGGGGACCGGGCCGTTGTGATCCTGCCCTGCTCGGCCGAGGTCTGGCCGGTCGCCGAGGCCGCGGCCGCCGCCGCCCGGGCCGACGGGCACACCGTGGCCGTCGTGCCGCTGCTGTCGCCGGTGCAGGGCCTGGCCGCGGTGGCCGTGCACGATCCGGATCGCCGCTTCGACGACGACGTGATTGCCATGGCCGAGACCGCGGCCGGCACGCGCTGGGCCGAGCTCACGGTGGCCGACCGCGAGGCGCTCACGATGGCCGGGCACTGCTATCCCGGTGAGGTGCTCGGCCTGATCGGCGGAGAGGTGGTATCCATCGGCCGCGACGTCCCTACCGTGGCTGTCACCGTGCTCGACCTCCTGCTCGGCGTGGGCGGAGAGCTGGTCACCGTTCTGCTGGGAGCCGAGGCGCCGGGCGACGTCGGCCGGAGGCTGACCGAGCATGTGCACCACCGGGCGCCGCACGTCGAGGTCACCGTGCTCGACGGAGGCCAGCCTGACCGGCCGCTGTTGCTCGGGGTGGAGTGAGCGTGCGCCCGATCGACCTGGACACAGCGCTGCGTGAGGTGGTGGGCGGGCGGACCGCGGCGGCGCTGGACAAGCAGATAGGGGTCGTCACAGTCGGTGAGCTTCTGCACCATTACCCGCGCCGGTACGCCGAGCGCGGCGAGCTGACCGATCTCGGCCGCCTCGTCGTCGGCGAGCACGTGACCGTGCAAGCGACGGTCGAGAAGGCGACCACCATCCGCATGCGCTCACGCCGGGGAGCGATCACCGAGGTGGTGGTGTCCGACGGGCACCACCGGGTCGGACTGACCTTCTTCAACCAGCAGTGGCGTGCGGGCGAGCTCCGCCCAGGGCGGTCGGGGCTGTTCGCCGGTAAGGTCACCGAGTTCCGCGGCGCCCGCAAGCTCAACAATCCCGAGTACCTGCTCTTCGCCGACGACGCGGCCGATGGCCACCACCTCGACAGCATCGATGGAGGCGGTGACTCCAGTGATTCCGGCGAAGCAGCGGCCGACGAGTTCGCCGCCACGCTCATCGCCGTGTATCCGGCGACGGCGAAGCTGGCCAGCTGGTCGATCGCCCGGGCCATCCGCCTGGTTCTCGATCAGCTGCCGCCGATTTCCGAGCCGCTGCCTGAAGCCATCCGCGCCCGGCACGAGCTGGTCGGTCTGGACGATGCCCTGCGCGGCATCCACCGCCCGGCCGACCATGCCCAGCGCGCAGCGGCCCGGCGGCGGCTGGCGTGGGACGAGGCGCTGGGCGTACAGCTCACCCTGGCCCAGCGCCGGGCCGCGGCCGCGGTCAATCCGGCCGCTTCGCGTCCTCATCGTCCGGGTGGCCTGGCCGACGCCTTCGACGCCCGGTTGCCGTTCGCGTTGACCGCCGGACAGCAGGAGGTGGGCTCCGAGATCGCCGCCGACCTGGAACGCACCCGGCCGATGCAGCGCCTGCTGCAGGGCGAGGTCGGCTCGGGCAAGACGGTGGTGGCGCTGCGCGCGATGCTGCAAGTCATCGACTCCGGTGCCCAGGCTGCGTTGCTGGCGCCTACGGAAGTGCTGGCCGCGCAGCACGCCCGCTCGATCGAGGCGTTGCTGGGTGACCTGGCCCTGGCCGGCCGTTTCGGCGCGGCCGAATCCGCCACCCGGGTGGCCCTGCTCACCGGCTCGCTGCCGGCCACCGCTCGGCGCGAGGCGTTGCTCGACGCGGCCGGCGGCGCGGCCGGCATCGTCGTCGGCACCCACGCCCTGATCCAGAAGACGGTCGACTTCGCCGACCTCGGTCTGGTCGTCGTCGACGAACAGCATCGATTCGGCGTCGAGCAGCGCGACGCGCTGCGGGCCAAGGCCGCGGTCCCGCCGCACCTGCTGGTCATGACCGCCACGCCCATCCCCCGCACCGTGGCCATGACCGTGTTCGGCGACCTGGACGTCTCGACGCTGGCCGAACTGCCGCGCGGGCGGTCGCCGATATCCACCGCGGTGGTGCCGACCGGCGAGCGGCCGGCCTGGGTGACCCGCGCGTGGGAGCGGGTACGTGAGGAGGCCGCGGCGGGACGGCAGGCCTACGTCGTGTGCCCGCGCATCGGCGACGGCCTGGACGAGGAAGGTCTGGCCACGATCGAGGGCCCCGCTGGGAAGGAGGACGAGCAGGACGGGTACGGGGCCGTCCTCGTCGACGTCGACGATCCGGCCGACGCGGCGGCGGACGAGATGGCGCCGGCCGCTGCCGTGCTGACCACCGCGGCCGATTTGGCGGCCGGCCCGCTGGCCGGGCTGCGGGTGGAAGTGCTGCACGGGCAGCAACCGGCCGACACCAAGGACGACGTGATGCGCCGGTTCTCCGCCGGCGAGATCGATGTCCTGGTGGCCACGACGGTGGTCGAAGTCGGAGTGGACGTGGCCAACGCCACCGTCATGGTGATCAAGGACGCCGAGCGTTACGGGGTCAGTCAACTGCATCAACTGCGGGGACGGGTCGGTCGGGGGGCGGCGCCCGGGCTGTGCCTGCTGATGACCGGCGCGCCGACGGGCTCGCCGGCCCGCGAGCGCCTGGACGCGGTCGCCGCCACCACCGACGGATTCGCGCTGGCGACCCTGGATCTCGAGCAGCGCCGCGAGGGCGACGTCCTGGGCACCAGCCAGTCCGGCCGCCGCTCGAGCCTCAAGCTGCTCTCGCTGCGTCGCGACGACGACCTGATCGCCGAGGCGCGGGCCGTGGCCCTCCACCTGGTCGAGGCCGACCCGCTGCTCACTGGGCATCCGTTGCTGGCCGCGCAGGTCGCCCGCGCGGTAGACGAGGAGCGCTCCCAGTTCCTGGACAAGGCGTGACGCGGGTCATCGGCGGATCGGCGCGCGGGCGCACCCTGGCCGTGCCCCCGAAGGGCACCCGGCCCACGTCCGATCGCGCCCGCGAGGGACTCTTCAACCGCGTCGACACGCTGTTGGACCTGGCCGGCCGTGCGGTGCTCGACCTGTACGCCGGCTCCGGCGCGGTCGGGCTGGAGGCGCTGTCCCGTGGCGCCGGTCGCGTGGTGTTCGTCGAGCACGACCGCCGGGCCGCCGTTGTGATCGCGGCCAACGCGGCCGTGGTCACCGGCGGGCGTGGAGTTCCCGTCGGCCGCAGAGTCGTCGATGGGGATCCTGGCGACGCGATATCCGTGGCGAACCGGACGGTGGCGGCGTTCCTGGCCGACGAGCCGCCGGCCGCCGCCCCGTTCGACCTGATCTTCGCCGATCCGCCATACGGCCTCGCCGAGGCGGAGGTGGCCGCGATGCTCGCCGCGGTTGCTGCGCCGGCCTGGTCGGTCGAGGGGGCACTGGTGGTTCTGGAGCGGTCGGCACGCGGACCGGCGCCGTACTGGCCGGACGCCCTCGAGCCTCTCGGCGCGCGGCGCTACGGCGACGGTGCGCTTTGGTACGGTCGGCGCCGATGAGCTCGCCACCGGTCGCCGCCAGCTCCGGACCCGGGCGCCGCCTCGCGGTCTGCCCCGGCTCGTTCGACCCCGTGACCAACGGCCACCTCGACATCATCGGGCGCGCGGCCAATCTCTACGACGAGGTCGTGGTCGGCGTGCTGATCAACCAGTCCAAAGCGGGACTGTTCCCGGTCGAGGAGCGCATGGACATGCTGCGCGAGGTCACCGCGGTCTACGGCAACGTGCGGATCGACTCCTTCCGGGGCCTGCTGGTCGAGTACTGCCGCGAACACGGCATCCCAGTGATCGTCAAAGGGCTGCGCGCGGTCAGCGACTTCGACTACGAGCTGCAGATGGCCCAGATGAACCGCGGACTGGCCGGCGTCGACACTCTGTTCATGCCCACCAATCCCGAGTACAGCTTCTTGGCCTCCAGCCTGGTCAAGGAGATCGCCGCCTGGGGTGGCGACGTCTCGGCCCTCGTGCCTCTCGCGGTGATCAAGCGGCTCGACGAGCGCCGCCGCGACCGATGAGGGCATGCTCATGGCGATGACCGATCACTCCCTGCGCCGGGCCGACGAGCTGCTCACCGAGCTGGTGGAGATGGTCGAGACCGCCCGCACCGTTCCCATCTCCGGATCCTGCATCGTGCCGCGCGAACACACCTTGGATCTGCTCGACGATCTGCGCGACGTCCTGCCGCCCGAGATGGCCAGAGCACGGGTCATTGTGGCTGAGGCCGACGGCCGCCTGGCGGACGCCGAACGCCGGGCCAGCGAGCTGCAGGCCCGGTCCGAGGCCGAGGCGCAGGGCCGCCTCGAGGCCGCGGCCGCCACCGTCCGGGAGCATCTCGACGCGGCCACCGAGCACGCCGCCCAGCTGGTAGCCGACGCCCGGGCCGAGGCCGCGCGCATCGTCGACGAAGCGCAGGCCGAGAACGCCCGGCTGCTGTCCTCGGCCGGCGTGCACCAGGCTGCCACCGCGGCCGCCGCGCAAGTGCGCGCCGATGCCGATGCCTACTCCGCGCAGGTGCGCGAGGCCGCCGACGAGGAGGCCGCGCTGAGCCGCCGCGAGGCCGTCGACTACGCCACCTTCCTGCGCACCAACGCCGACGACTACGCCGAGCGGACCCTGGCCGAGATCGTCGCCGTACTGCACCGCAGCGCAACCACGGCCGAACGGGGACGGGCCGAGCTGGCCGCGCGTCGGGGTGCACCCGCCGCCCCGCCGGAGGCCGACGCAGGCACAGCCTCCGCGATGTGACGGTCGGCTTCGGCGGGGTAACGCCATCTGCACCATTGAGCGGGACGGCGTAATTGCCTGCCCGCGGGCGTTGTCGGCTACCCTGGCCTGTGGCTTCACTTCCTCCCGACCGGGCTCGCCTGGCTGAGAAAGCTGCGCCGGCACACCCGCTCGACCTGCGCTCGCTCTACGTCGTGGACACCCGCGACGTCGGCCGGCGACCTGGATCCCTGCGGACGTGGCGACGCTCCTTGCCCAGCCCCGGCCACCTGGGACTGGACGTCATCGGCGTCCCGGACGAAGCGTTGCTCGACCTCGACCTGCGGTTGGAAGCGGTCAGCGAGGGCGTGCTCGTCACGGGCATCGTCACCGCGCCGCTGCAGGGGGAGTGCGGGCGATGCCTCGATCCGGTGTCGGAGACGCTGGTCGTGGACGTCTGCGAGCTGTTCGCCTATCCGGACAGCTTGACCGACGCCACCACGGAGGAGGACGAGGTCCACCGGGTCGTGGGCGATCACCTCGACCTCGAGCCGGTGGTGCGAGACGGTGTCGTGCTGGCCCTGCCGCTGACTCCGCTCTGCCGGCCGGACTGTGCCGGGTTGTGCCCGAAGTGTGGGCACCGCCTGGACGATCTGCCGGAAGGGCACTCGCACGAGACGATCGATCCGCGCTGGGCGGCGTTGGCGAACCTGTCGACGGTGTCCGGCCCGAAACCTCAGGAGTAGTTCGGTGGCCGTCCCGAAGCGCAAGACCTCGCGCAGCAACACCCGTTCCCGGCGGGCGCAGTGGAAGACGAGTGCGCCCACGCTCGTCACCTGCCCCAATCGGGCGTGCGGGGAGCAGAAGCTGCCGCACACCGCGTGCCGCAACTGCGGCACGTACGACGGGCGCCAGGTCCTGGCGGTCTGAGCCGGACGCGACCGAACGCCCGTGGCCACCGGTGCCCGAGGCCGGGCGTCCCGATCGGCCGGTCCCGCGGATCCGGCCGAGCTGGCCGCTGTCCTGAACGTCGAACTCGACCCGGCGCTGTTGGTCTCGGCGCTGACCCACCGCTCCTACGCTTACGAGAACGGTGGGCTTCCCCACAACGAGCGGCTGGAGTTCCTCGGCGACTCCGTGCTCGGCATCGTGATCACCGACGCGCTGTATCGGGACTTCCCCGACCTGGCCGAAGGCCGGCTGGCCAAGATGCGGGCCAGCGTGGTCAACATGCGCGCCCTGGCCGGTGTGGCCCGTGGCATCGGTCCCCATGGCCTCGGCGCCTACCTGCGCCTCGGCCGCGGCGAGACGGCCACCGGCGGTCGGGACAAGCCGAGCATTCTCGCCGATGCGCTGGAAGCGGTGCTAGGGGCGATCTATCTCGGCCTGGGCACGGACCGCGCCGCCGCCGTCGTGCACGAGCTGTTCGACCCGATCCTTACCGAGGCCGCCCATCAGGGCGCGGCTCTGGACTGGAAGACCAGCCTGCAGGAACTCACTGCGCTGATGGGCCTCGGCGTGCCCGAGTACCAGATCCAGTCCACCGGCCCCGATCACCAGCGCGAGTTCACCGCCCGCGCGGTCGTGGCCGGGGAGCGGTTCGAGGCCTGCCTTGGCCGCAACAAGAAGGAAGCCGAGCAGGCGGCCGCATCGGCCGCCTGGATCAGCTTGCGCGACCGGGCCACCCCGGTGTCCTCGCCGGACGCGTTCGTCTCGAGTGACGGCGTCAGATCATCGGACGGCGGGCAATCGACCGACGGAGCCCCACTGGCCGACAGTGCGGCGGCGCTGGCCGACAGCGCATCCTCCGCCGGCTGAGTCCCACCCGAACCGACCTGAGGCTGCGACGGATCTCCCGTGCCCGAACTACCGGAGGTGGAGACCGTCCGCGCCGGGCTCGAGGCCTTCGTCCTCGGCCGCCGAATCGAACGGGTCGAGGTGTTGCATCCGCGCGCTGTGCGCCGCCACGGCGCCGGCGCCGCCGACTTCGAGCAGCGCCTGGCAAGCCGCACGGTGGCCGCGGTGCGGCGCCGCGGGAAGTACCTGTGGTTGCCGCTGACCGAGCCGCTACCCGCCGCAACGCCGCTCGCTGGCGTTATGCCGACTACCGGCGGGCCGGCAGGGGACTCCCGTAACGACGAGACCGCCGGTGCCCCGGCCCTGGTCGCTCATCTCGGCATGAGCGGCCAGCTGCTGGTGCAGGACGCCGACTCGCCCGATCCGGTGCACCTGCGCGCCCGCATGAGCTTCGCCGACCGCGGCCCGCAGCTGCGTTTCGTCGACCAACGCACGTTCGGCGGCCTGATCCTCGACGAGCTTGTGACCGCCACCGACCAGCCCGACCAAGCCGTTCCTCGCCTGATCGCCCACATCGCCCGTGATCCGCTCGACCCCGCATTCGACGATCGGGAGTTCTCCCGGCGGCTGCGGCGCAGCGTCAGCGTGGTCAAGCGCACGCTGCTGGACCAGAGCGTGATATCGGGGGTCGGCAACATCTACGCCGACGAGTCGCTGTGGCGCGCCCGCCTGCACGGACGTCGGCCGGGCGCTGCGCTACGGCCGCGGGCGGTGGCCGATCTGCTTGCTCAGGTGCGGGCGGTGCTGGGCGCCGCGCTGCGGGCCGGCGGTACGTCGTTCGACGCCCTCTACGTCAACGTCAACGGCCAGTCCGGCTACTTCG
>JBDUAD010000112.1:0-8497 GCA_040004775.1 bacterium
TCCCCGACTGGCAGCCGCTGCCCAGCGGCTGACGCGCTCTAGCTACTTCGACCTGCAAAACTCGCTGACCTGAGATCGAGGGGGCGCGGGGTCAGCCGTCCGAGGGCTTCCTGTCGTCGGCGGCGGTGGTAGGTCCGCTCGATCCAGGTCACGATCGCGATGATCGCCAGATGTGCGTCGATGGATTTGCGTTTGTGGTAGTAGATCGGTCGGGCGCGCAGGTCGTGCTTGGACATCCGGAACGACTTCCCGATCCGCCACAACTGGTGGTAGGCGCCGATCACGAACTCTGCGCTGGGGTTGGCGATGTTGGTCGTCTAGCCCTTGATCCCGGCCAGGGCGCGGGCCTTGGCCTCCAGGTCCCGGTTCACGCTCTTCTCGGCGCCGGTCAAGGTGACAGGAGTCACCGGTACCGCGACGCGGGCGCAGACCACGACGTTCACCGTGCGGGTTAGAGACAGCGTCGGCAACACGGCCACCAAGACATGCAGGCTGACGGTGGTCCCGCCGAACGCCTGACCGCCGTGCCCTGGGCCACTCACTGCGTGCGCTGCGCATCGAGGCGCTGACCGGCCCCTGGGGGAGTCGCCTGACCCGTCGACCGCGTCATCAGGCGTCGCGGCCGTCGGCGAGCGCGCGGCGAAGGTCTACCGCGGTGGGATGGTTCGGGTTCGCCGCGAGCACCTGGTCAAGACGTCGCAGAGCCTCGACGGTCTCGCGACGCGCCATCGCCACCTGAGCGAGGAGCAGGCCGCTGTGCTCCCGCTGCCGGCCTTCGGTGTCCTCGGTGAAGAGCAGGAGTTGAGGCAGGGAGGTGGCAAAGTAGTCGACCTTGGCGGGAGCGCGGACGAGCCCGTGGGCGTAGCTCTCAAGGGCATCGATGAGCCGGTCAGCCGCCTTGTGCTCGCCGAGGCGGTGTCGGGCGAGAATGGAGAAGTACGTCATCTCGCTGTAGGGCCGGACAGCCATCTCTCGGAAGTCACCCTCGACCTCCGTCGAGCTGCCCCATGCCTCGCGGGCACCCACGTCGTCGCCGAGAGCTCGGCGGACGTCACCCAGGCACAGCCACAAGTGGGCGGGGTTGGCGAGCAGATGGCGCGCTTCGCCGAGGCCTGCCGGCGGCTCGAGTGCTGCCCGCACATGCTCACCGGCGAGCGACGGGTTGCCCTCCGTCAATGCCTTCCGCGCTAGTAGCAGCCGGGTGCGGTCCCACGCCCCGAGCACCCGCCCTTCCCCGCCTTCCCAGGGTTGAAAGCGGCGTGGCAGCAGCATCTGGAGCGCCTGCTCTGGCTCGCCCGCACTGTCGAGGAGGTGGACGGTCTCGATGGTCAGGTCGTCGCGATCGACGACGACGTCGAAGTGCTCCTTCAGCGTGGCCAGCCGGGTCTCGGGAAGCATGCCCAGACGAGCGGCGAGCTGGTCTCGCTCGTACCACAGCCGGGCATCCCCCGGGGCCAGCTCAACCGCCAGGTCGTAGCAGGACACCGCCTCCTCCGCCGCGCCATCGACGTTGAACAGCCCGATCGCCAGGTTGCGCCACACGAACTCGGAAGCGGCACCGGCCCCAGCGATCCGGCGCCACGAGTCGATTGCGTCCGCGTGCCGGCGCCGGTCGGAGAACCAGAGCGCGCGCAGCTGGGCGGCTGCATGGTCCTGGTCGTCCGCGTCGACCGCCGCGCGCAACGCCCGCTCGTCCGCGAGGCGGCCCGGGAAGCAGTACCGCAGGTCGCTCGCCCGAGCCGTCGCACGCTCGCCGGCCGCCGCCTCATCGTCGCCACCGTCAGCGAGCAGCGCGGCACGGTGATAGTGGATCAGCGGGAGCGTGCCGGTGAAAGACTCGCGCCGGGCGACCGAGGTCGCCCGCGACAGCACGTCCAGCGCCTGACGGGTGAAGCCGGCTGCCGCGTACTCCAGGGCAATGTCGACATGGGTCTGGCTGTCGCAGGTCAGCGGCTGACCGGCGATGTCCCGCGCCCACCAATCCAGCGGGTCGAGCGCCAGGTTGTCCGCCAGCCGGGATTCCGCCTCAGCGAACTTCCCCAGCCCGCGCAACGCGAGTACGAGGAGGTCGCGGGCCTGGAGGTGTTCGGCCTCGGCCGCCAGGCAGCGAGCCAGATGATCGACGGCACGTGCCCAGCCCTGCCGCCGGCAGTCGAGTTGGGCCAAGGCGAAGTGACCCGGGGACCGCCAGGCGGCGTTCCAGGTCGCCTTGGAGAAGGCGTCGTAGGCCTCGTCGATCCGGCCGAGCGCGCGCAGCACCGTCGCCAGCCGGTAGCACGCCTCACCGTCGTACGGGTTGGGATTGAGCATGGTGAGCCGGGCGACGGCAGCCTGCGCGTGCCGCAAGGCGGAGCCGTACTCCGCTCGGTCGTAGTGCACGGTCGCGAGGGCGAGATGGCTGCGAGCGTCGCCGGGGTCCCTGCGAAGTGCCTCGTCCCAGTAGGGCTCCGGCGACCGGGTCGGATGGCGGTACTGGCGAAGGTGGGTGCCGGTGAGGAACAACTCGTCGGTGCCGGTGATGGACTCCGGCTCAGCCGGCTCGGTCGCCGGCGCGGGCACCATGTCGGGCGGGCGGGGGCGCAGCCAGCGCAGCAGCATCTGACCGTCGTGCTCGATTTCCAACTCGACCTCGTACGGCGACAGCGTTCCCTCCAGCTCGGTGCTCTCGCGCACCGCATCGCCCGGAACGGCGTCAGCTCGCCACTGCGCGAGCAGCCGCCCGCCCGCGGCGTCGCGGAGGCAGATGACGACACCACGGCGGGGCGAGGTAACAGTGAGCGCGACACGGACGTGGGTCCGGCCGTCGGCGGATGGCTCGACGATGACAGCGGCGGCGGCCTCCGTCGTCGCCGCCTGCACCGGGCCGGTCCCGGCAATGGGATACCAGTACTGAGTGAAGGATTTCGTCTCGCCGGGGGCCAAAAAGCTGAAGTCCGGCTGGTTGTCGGTGTAGACGCCGGCCATCAGCTCGATGTAGTGCCCGTCATCGTCGGTGAGGTTGGCGTACCACGCGTGGCCGAACGCGTGGTTGCCCCAGGTCCAGAGCTTCTTGCCAGGAGCGATGTGGTGGTCGGCCCAGTGCACGAAGCCGGCCCCGGCTTCGTGGTCATAGCCGCCGAAGAAGTCCTCTTTGGACTCGATAACCATGTAGGACGTCGGCACCGGGATGTTGCGGTACCAGTCCAGGCGGTCCGCGTCCGGGTCGGCCGGAGTGACGCGGCTGGGATAGTCCACGCCGTAGTACCGGCCGCCGGCCCGCGGGAAGGTCGTCGTGGCGCGCTTGGCGTGGTCGGCCACGGCGACCACGTCGGAGGGGAAGAAGGCCTGATACTCCTCATGCACCCGGACGCCGGCGTTCGCCCACCAGAGGAAGGTCTGCACTTCGTCGGTTCGGTTGTAGAGCCGTACGGCCAACTCGACGACCGAGCGGTCCGGGCGCAGCCGGATGCCGTGCATCCCCTTCATCCGGGTCATCGGGTCGTGGTCAGAGCACCAGATGGTGGCCGAACCGTCATCGCCGTGTTCGAGTTCGACGTCGACCGGCAGGAAGGTGGCCGGCCGGTGATGCTGGGGCCAGTTGAACTCCACGCCGCCGGAGATCCACGGTCCGGCCAGGCCGACCAGGGCGGGCTTGATGACGTTCTGCCGATAGAAGAAGTCGTAGCCGTTCGTCCGGTCGAGCCCGACGTGGATCCGGCCGCCGAGCTCCGGCAGGACCATGAGCCGGATCCACTGGTTCTCGAGGTGGACCGCGTCCCATGAGCGTCGTCGCCGCTCGTGCGCGATCCGTTCGTAGAACGGCAGCGGGTACACCCGGCCCGACGAGCCTTGATACACCCGCGATTCGAGGAACATCGGATGGGGAGTCGGAGGAAGTGGCTCGTAGGTGTCGATCTCCACCGGTTCGCGCCACATCGCGACTGACGCGGCGCTCAGCGACCCCGGGCGAGGCGGGAGCGCGAGGTTCATGGGGACTCGCCGACCGCCACGTCGAGCCACCACGAAGCCGCACCGTGTGCGGGGAGAGTCAGTGCTGAGCCATTGGCCATCGCGCGGTCCAGAGAGTCGTACCAGCCGATGCCCGGCTCGAGCGCGATGACCGGTCGGGGTGCGTACTCCGCGTTGTCGAACCACACCCCCAAGTGCGGTACGACCGAGTCGTCCCAGGACAACCGCAGCCACCGGCCGTCGGGTCGCTCGAGCCGGACCGAGCCGGTGCGGACATCGGCGGGGAGGTAGAACTTGCGCGAGCGGCCCGGACCGACATGGTCGATGGAGTCCGTCGCCGCCCACTCGGTCGGGAGGCCCGCTCCCGGATGCACCTCCACCACGTGAGTGGCGGAGAGCACGACGCGGGTGCCCGGCGGTGCGTGCAACTGAGGGTGCGCCGCCCACAACGCCGATGCCGGTCCGGTCGAAGAGTTCCACAGGCGGTAGTCGAACCGCAGACCGGCCGTCGTCGTGACGATCCGCCGCCCGAACACCAGGCTCGTGCCGGCGACATCGACCCTGAGCCAGCCGCCTCTGGCTGGTCGCCAGGCCACCGACCACACGCTCCCGTGGTCCGGCAGGACCGTCCCGTCGGGAAGCGCGCACGGGTCGATGGTCGGCAGGCACTCGTCCCATCCGGACAGTCCCGCGGCGACGAAGGGTCCCGCGTCAGGCGGTGTGCCGCCGCGTCCGCCCGGTTGGAGCAGCCATTCGAGCCCGGCACCGCGCAGCGACACCACTTTGGCTCCGAGCGCCGGGGCGACCCCGGCTGTGAGCGCGCCCGCTTCGGTCACGTCGGCAGGCCGACGCGTCGCTCACGGGTCCGTCTCTTCTGGACGATCACGGCGACGATCAGCAGGGCACCCTGGGCCACGTTCTGCCAGAACGAGTTGACACCGACCACGTCCAGGCCGTTGACGAGGGCACCGAGCAGCAGCACCGCGAGCACCGTCCCGCCGATGCCGCCGCGGCCACCAGCAAGGGCGGCGCCGCCGAGGGCGGCCGCGGTGATCGACTGCAACTCCAACCCTTGGCTGCCGGAGACCGGCTGGCCGGAGCCGGTGTAGGCGGTGAGCATGATCCCGGCTATCGCCGAGACGACCCCCGACAGGATGTAGACGCTGATCAGGTACTTGTTGATGTCGATCCCGGCGAGCCGGGCGGCCTTGTCGTTGCCGCCGATGGCGTAGACGTTGCGCCCGATGTCGGTGTAGTTGAGCAGCACGAAGATCGCGGCGGCGATCACGAGGAAGACCCAGACCATTGTCGGGACTCCGAGGATGTTCCCCCTGGCGACGAAGATGAAGAAGCCGTCGTTGAGCACGAATCCCTGCGCGCGACCGTTCGAGATCACCAGAGCGATGCCCTTGTACGCGGCCAGCGTGCCGAGCGTGGCGATCACCGCGTTTACCCGGCCGAACACGATGACCAGCCCGTTCACGAGTCCGGCAACGATGCCCACGACGAGGGCGGCGGTGACGCCGGCCAGGGCACTGCCGCCCGTGGCGGTGAATGCCATGGCCGAAACGACCGAGGCGATGCCGGCCTGCGACCCGACCGAGATGTCCAATGCGCCGCAGATGATCACGACGGTCTGCACGACGGCAAGGGCGCCGACAACCGCGACCGTCTGGGCGATGGTCTTGAGATTGGCCGCCGAGAGGTACGTCGAGTTGAGCGATCCGAAGATGGCCAGGGTGGCGATCAGCGCACCCGCGAGCACCACGTTCTGCAGCGCCGACCACCACCGGGTGGCCCGTCCGCTCTCCGCGGGCGTGGCGGGCTGCTCTGCCACCGAGGCTTGCGTGCCGGTGCCCTGTTCCGCTGCTTCGGGTGGTTGCGTCACGCTGGTCCTCCCGTCGTAGCGGCCAAGTCGTCGGCCATGGCCAGCGCCAGGATCTTCTCCTCGGTGGCATCGGCTCGGCTGAGCTCACCGGTGAGGTGACCGTGTTGCATCACCAACACCCGGTCAGCCAGGCCGAGCACCTCGAGCAGGTCGGAGGAGATCACCAGCAGAGCGACACCGGCATGGGCCAGATCCTGCACGATGTCGTAGATCTCGACCTTGGCACCCACATCGATGCCACGCGTCGGCTCATCGAGGATCAGCAGTTTCGGCCGCCGGGCCAGCCACCGCGCCAGGACCACCTTCTGCTGGTTGCCTCCGGAGAGTGTGCTGACCAACTGCTCGAGACTCGGCGTGCGGACCCGGAGGCGGCGGGTGAACTCCTCGACCAGGCGGTGCTCGGCTCGACGGTTGACGAATCGCAGCCGGCGCAGCCGGTCGAGGACTACCAGCGAGATGTTGTCGCGTATCGATCGATCCATGAACAGCGCGTCGGACTTGCGCTCCTCTGGCGCCAGCCCGATTCCGCCGCGGACCGCGGCCTTGGGTTGCCGGGCCCGGAGCGGACGGCCGCCGACGCGGATCTCCCCGCCGCGCACGGGCAGGTCGCCTACCAGTGCGTGGGCGAGTTCGGATCGTCCAGCGCCGACGAGCCCGGCGAGTACGACGACCTCGCCGGCGTGCACGGTGAAGGAGACGTCACGGACGTCGTCTGTCGTCAGGTCGCGCACCTCGAGGACCGGCTCCCCCACCGAGGCGTGCTCGCGGGCGAACATGCTCGACAGGTCACGTCCGACCATCAGCCGCACGACTTCCTGCTCGTTGGTCGTTCGGGTGTCGCGGTCGGCGACGTGCCGCCCGTCACGCAGGACAACCACCTGGTCGGAGATCTCGAAGACGTCCTGCAGGCGGTGCGACACGTAGATCACGATCCGCCCGTCGTCGCGAAGCCGCCGGATGATCTGGAACAACGCCGCCACCTCGTGCTCGGACAGCGACGACGTGGGCTCGTCGAATGCGATCACCCGCGCATCCGAGATGACCGCCCGGAGGATCTCGACGATCTGACGCTGCGCCGGGGACAGGTCGCGCCCCACGGTGTGCGGCGAGAGCACCCGCTCGAACCCGAGGTCGGCGAGGTCTGCCTGCACACGGCGGTTCAGCTCCTGGCGGTCCAGGACCCGGGCCCGGCGCGGGAGGCTGCCTACGTAGACGTTTTCCGCCACGGACACGTGCGGGACGATCTCGGGCTCCTGGGCGATCACCCGGATACCGGCCCGGTGTGCGTCGCGCGGCGCATGCAGGCTCAACGGCACCCCGTCCAGGACCATCCGGCCGGCGTCCGGGACGTGGTCACCGTGGATGATCCGCAGCAGGGTGGACTTGCCGGCGCCGTTCTCACCCATCAGCGCGGTGACGGCACCCGGTGCGAAGGTCAAGGTGACGTCGGAGAGCGCCAGCACCGGCCCGAACGCCTTCGATACGTGCTCGATCTGCAGACCACTGGCGATGGTGGACGCGGACATCAGGACCGGCCCCGGTTCAGGTGGTCAAACGCACTTGAGTCCGGCCTGCTGCCAGGTGGCAGGGTCGACCATCTTGGTCGGCGCGAACGCCTCGTGCGGGAACGGCGTCCCCTTGCGGATGTGGTCATACATGATCTTGACCGAGAGTCTGCCGACGTCGGTGCCGTTGATGAACAGGGCCGCCTTCATGCCGGTCGGCTTGCTCGACTGCCAACTCTTGCAGGCGAGGTAGGCGCCGAGGCCGACGCCGATAGTGTCAGTCGCCGAGACGCCGCCGTTCTGCAGTGCGGTCACCGCACCTTGCACGTTCTCGTCGTTGCAGCCCCACACCACCCAGTGCTTCACCGTCCGGTTGGCGTTGAGCAGCGCCGCGGTCTTGCTCTGGGCGCCGGACGGGGTGTTATCAGTACCCACGTTGATCACCCGCGGGGTCGCCCCACCGCTGGCTGACTTGAAGGCGACCGCTGCTGCCTTTACCCGGTCGGTGCACACGGTGACGTCTTGCTGCCACTCGGAGAGAATCGCCGTGTCGGCTGCATTCCAGCCGGCCTTCTTGAACAGTTCGCCGGCCTTCTGTCCGACCTGCGTGCCCATCTGGGTCCCACTGAATCCAACCCGGGGGATCAGGTTCTTCGGGTCACACTTCGTCGGGTCGGGCTGGTTGGTGCAGATCTGGTCATCCGAGGTCAGCAGCGGAATGTGGGCGGCATTCGCCAGCGCCACGACCTGCGGGCCTACCGCCGGGTCCGGCGGGACGATGATGATGCCGTCCACCTTCTGCGCTATCGCGGCCTTGACCGCGCTGATCGCCAGGTTGGCATCGGAGGCCAGGTTCGCCGAGCTGATGGTGATCTTGCCCAGGCCCTTGGCCTGCGTCTTGCCGCCGTTGAGCTCATCGACGAAGTACTGCTGGTCGGCCTGCTTCTGCACGTACGCGATCTTGAGTTCGCCGGACTTCTTCGTCTTGCCCGCCTGGTTCGGGCTGGTGGATGACTTGCCCGACGAGCAGGCCGCCAGCAGTACCAGGGCGGCCGCAAGGGCCACTCCCGCGACCAGGCGGCGTCGCCTTGCGCCGCCCACCGGCTTGACATAACTCTCGCGACGCGCTCCTGACGTACGCATCAAGTGGCTCCCA
>JBDUAD010000027.1:0-27357 GCA_040004775.1 bacterium
AGACCACTCCGGCCAAGACCACTCCGGCCAAGACCACTCCGGCCAAGGCCGGTCCCACCAAGGCCGATCCGACCAAGACCACTCCGGCCAAGGCCGGTCCGACCAAGACCCCTCCGGCCAAGACCACTCCCACCAAGGCCGGTCCGGCCAAGACCCCTCCCACCAAGGCCGGTCCGGCCAAGACCACTCCGGCCAAGACCACTCCGACGAAGCTCAGCGCGGCCAAGGCCGGTCCGATCAAGGCCGGTCCGACCAAGGCCGATCCGAGGAAGGCCAGCGGTCGGCGCAAGCAAGCGGCTGGCGCCGCAGTCGGTGCCGACAATCATCCCGCGGCGGCCAGCATCAGCGCCCCGGTGATCCGCCCCGCCGGCGCCCTGGGCGACGACCTGCGCTTGGACACCGAACGGCAGCTGTCGGCGTTCGACCTGGCCGAGGACCCGACTCCGGGTACCGGCTGAGCCGGCGGCCACATGCCGCTCGAGTCCTCGGCCGACGCTCCACTGCCATTGCGCGCCGTGTCGGCGGCGATCGCCTCGTGGGTCCACCGCCTCGGTGAGGTCTGGGTCGAGGGCCAGGTGGCGCAGCTCAGTCGTCGTCCCGGCGTGACCACCCAGTTCCTCACCCTGCGCGACACCGACGCCAACATCTCGATGTCGGTCACCTGCCCGCGTCAGCTGCTCGACGGCGCGGGAGTGGTCGAAGGCGCCCGGGTGATCCTGCGGGCCCGGCCGGACTTCTGGGCCGAGCGCGGCACGATCAGCCTGCGGGCCAACGACATCCGCCAGGTCGGCCTGGGTGAGCTGCTGGCCCGCATCGAGGCCCTGCGCAAGCTGCTGGCGGCCGAGGGCCTCTTCTCGACGGCCCACAAGCGTCCGCTGCCCTTCTGGCCCACGCGGATCGGGCTGATCACCGGACGGGGCGGCGCGGCCGAGCACGATGTGGTGGAGAACAGCCGTCGGCGCCTGCCCGGCGCGAGGTTCCGGATCGAGAACGTGGCCACCCAGGGCCCATCGGCGGTGAGCGACATCCTCGCCGCGCTGCGCCGACTGGACCGCGACGGCGAGGTCGAGGTCATCGTCATCGCCCGCGGAGGGGGCAGCGTCGAGGACCTGCTGCCCTTCTCCAACGAGACGCTCCTACGGGCCGTGGCCGGCTGCCGCACGCCGGTGGTGAGCGCCATCGGGCACGAAACCGACGTGCCTCTGCTGGACTTTGTCGCCGACGTCGCCTGCTCGACGCCGACCGCGGCTGCGCGCCGGCTGGTACCGGACCTGGCCGAGGAACAGGAACGCATAGCCGCCCTGCGCGCTCGCGGGCGGGCGACCGTCGCGGGTCGGTTGCACCGCGAACGGGCGTTGCTGCAGGACGTTCCCGGGCGGCTCACCCGCGTGATCACCGGACGCCTCGAGCGCGGCCAGGCGGAGCTACGCACGACCCGGGCTCGGATGTGCACCCGGTTGCGGGCCTTGCTCGACGCCGCCGCCACCGACGTGGCGCACATTCGGGCTCGGGTGCAGGCACTCTCGCCGCAGTCCACGCTGGCCCGCGGGTACGCCGTGGTCGTCACCGGATCCGGGCGCGCGGTACGGGCACCGGTCGAGGCGGTCGGCGAGCTCGCGATCTACGTCGCTCAGGGCTCCTTCCCAGCGGTCCGCGTAGGGTCTGGCTCGCCATGAGTGAGCCCGCCCCGCTGTCTTCCCGCGACGACGTCGCTGCCGGATCAGACGATGTCGCTGCCGGATCCGACGACGTCGCTGCCGGATCAGCCGGCGTACAGCCCACCCCATCCAGCTACGAAGCGGCCCGCGCCGAACTCGCCGAAGTGATGCGGGCGCTGGAGTCCGGCGGGCAGTCACTCGAGGAGTCCCTCGAGCTCTGGAAGCGCGGCGAGGCGCTGGCCGACCTTTGCCAACGCTGGCTCGACGCGGCGAGCGCTCGGCTCGAGGATGCCATTGCCGCCCGCAAGGATCGTAGCGATGAATGACGCGAGAGTCCGGCGTCCTGACCGGGAGGTGCGGATGAGCGACGACACGGGCTCGAAGACTGCGCCCGCTCCGGTGGGCATACCGCCACAGCTGGCGGTGCCCCGCTCGGCGCCGGACCGCAACCTGGCCCTCGAGCTGGTCCGCGTCACCGAGGCCGCGGCGATGGCCGCTGGGCGCTGGGTGGGGCGCGGGGACAAGAACGGTGGCGACGGCGCGGCGGTCGACGCCATGCGCACGCTCATCGGCACCGTGTCCATGCGCGGCACCGTCGTGATCGGCGAGGGCGAGAAGGACCAGGCCCCGATGCTGTTCAACGGCGAGCTGGTCGGTGACGGGACCGGCCCGGCCTGCGACGTCGCGGTGGACCCGATCGACGGCACCACGTTGATGGCCAAGGGCCAGCCCAACGCGGTCGCGGTGATCGCGGTGGCCGAGCGCGGCTCGATGTTCGACCCGTCCGCGGTGTTCTACATGGACAAGATCGCCGCCGGCGCGGAGGCGGCCGACGTCATCGACCTGGCCGTGCCGGTGGCCGAGAACATCCGGCGGGTGGCCAAGGCCAAGGGCGTGCGGCCGGAGAACGTCACGGTGTGCATCCTCGACCGACCCCGCCACGCCGAGCTGGTCGAGCAGGTGCGGGCGGCCGGGGCACGGATTCGCCTCATCGGTGACGGCGACGTTGCCGGCGCGATCATGGCTGCCCGGCCGGGCACCGGCATCGATCTGCTGGTGGGCATCGGCGGCACCCCGGAGGGGATCATCGCTGCGTCCGCGCTCAAGTGCATGGGCGGCACCATCCAGGGCCGGCTGTGGCCGCGCGACGAGGCTGAGCGGCGCAGGGCCCTCGATGCGGGCCACGACCTCGACCGCATCCTCGGCCTCGACGACCTGGTCCGCGGTGAGGACGTCTTCTTCTGCGCCACCGGGATCACCGACGGGGAGTTGATGCGCGGCGTGCACTACTACGCCGACACGGTGGCCACCCAGTCGATCGTCATGCGGTCCAAGTCCGGCACCATCCGGGTGGTCGACTCGGTGCACCAACTGGGCAAGCTGCGGGCCTACTCGGCGATCGATTTCGACCGGACGCGGGCCGCCGACGAGCTGCAATAGGCTCGCCCGCGTGACCAGCTACCCCGTCGACGATGCGGCCGACACTGCCGTCGATCCAGCCCCTGAATTATCCGCCGGCACCGGGGAAACCCCCCGGTACCGAGTGGAAATTGACTCGATGGGCGAGGTCGACGTTCCGTACGCGGCCAAGTGGCGGGCGCAGACCCAGCGGGCGGTGGAGAACTTCCCGATCTCCGGGCAGCCGATCGATCCAGAGCTCATCGCCGCTCTGGCGCTGATCAAGGGCGCGGGGGCACGGGTCCGGGCGCGACGAGGCGACTTGGACGCGGCGAAAGCCGGCGCCATCGCCAGTGCGGCGGCCGAGGTGGCCGATGGCCGGTGGGACGCCGAGTTCCCGATCGACGTCTTCCAGACCGGTTCGGGCACGTCGAGCAACATGAACGCCAACGAGGTGCTGGCCACGCTGGCCGAGCAGCGGCTGGCCGGCGGCGGCGCCGTACGCGTGCACCCCAACGACGACGTCAACGCGCCGCTGTCGAGCAACGATCAGTTCCCGTCGGCCATCCACGTGGCCGCGACCAAGGCCGTGGTGAGCGACCTGCTGCCCGCGCTCGAGGTCCTAGCCGCGGCCCTCGCCGACAAATCCGAGCAGTTCGCCGACGTGGTGAAGTCCGGGCGCACGCACTTGATGGACGCCACGCCGGTCACCCTCGGCCAGGAGTTCGGCGGGTACGCCGCCCAGGTCCGTTACGGCGCCGACCGGGTACGGGCGACCCTGGGCCGGGTGGCCGAACTACCCCTGGGTGGCACCGCAGTCGGCACCGGCATCAACGCTCCGGTCGGCTTCGCGGCCGAGGTCATCCGCGTGCTGGCCGAGGAGACCGGTCTGCCGCTCACCGAGGCTCGCGACCACTTCGAGGCCCAAGCCGCGCGTGACGCGCTGGTCGAGCTGTCCGGCCAGCTGCGGACCGTGGCCGTCTCCTTCACCAAGATCGCCAACGACCTGCGCTGGATGGGCTCGGGCCCGCGCGCCGGGCTGACCGAAATCTTCCTGCCCGATCTCCAGCCCGGTTCGTCGATCATGCCGGGCAAGGTCAACCCGGTCCTGTGCGAGGCAATGCTGCAAGTGGCCGCGCAGGTGGTCGGCAACGATGCGGCGGTGGCCTGGAGCGGGGCGGCCGGCAACTTCGAGCTCAACGTGATGCTGCCGGTCATGGCCCGCAACGTCCTGGAGTCGATTCGATTACTGGCCAACGTGGCCGAGGTGTTCGCCCGCCGCTGCGTGGCCAGCATCGAAGCCAACGTCGAGCGCTGCCGGGAGTACGCCGAGTCCTCACCGTCGATCGTGACCTCGCTGAACCACTACGTCGGCTACGACGAGGCGGCCAAGATCGCCAAGCAGTCGCTGGCCGAGCGCCGGACCATCCGCGAGGTGGTGATCGAGCGCGGCCACGTGGCCTCCGGGGCCCTCACCGAGGAGCAGCTCGATGCCGCCCTCGAGGTGCTGGCCATGACCCGCCCAAAGGACTGAGCACCGCTCCGCGGACCTACAGCGGCAGCTCCTCGAGCATCTCGGTCACCAGCGCGGCGATCGGCGAGCGCTCGGAGCGGGTCAGCGTGACGTGAGCGAACAGCGGATGCCCGCGTAGGGCCTCGATCACCGCGGCCACGCCGTCGTGGCGACCGACCCGCAGGTTGTCGCGCTGGGCCACGTCGTGGGTGAGCACGACCCGGGAGCCCTGGCCCATGCGCGAGAGCACGGTCAGCAGCACGTTGCGTTCCAGTGACTGGGCCTCGTCGACGATGACGAAGGAATCGTGCAGCGACCGGCCGCGGATGTGCGTCAGCGGCAGGACTTCGATCAACTCGCGGGCGAGGATCTCCTCCATCGCGTCGCGGCTGATCAAAGCGCCGAGGGTGTCGAACACGGCCTGGGCCCAGGGCGCCATCTTCTCGTTCTCGCTGCCGGGCAGGTAGCCGAGCTCCTGGCCACCGACCGCGTACAGCGGCCGGAAGACCACCACCCGCTTGTGGGCCCGTCGTTCCAGCACCGACTCGAGGCCGGCGCACAGGGCCAGCGCCGACTTGCCGGTGCCGGCCCGGCCGCCGAGGGAGACGATGCCGACCTCAGGATCCAGCAGCAGGTCGAGGGCGATGCGCTGCTCGGCCGAGCGGCCCCGAAGACCGAAAGCCTCCCGATCGCCGCGGACCAGCCGAAGCGTCTTGTCCGGGGTGAGGCGGGCCAGCGCCGAGCCGCGCGGCGAGTGCAGCACCAGGCCGGTGTGGCACGGCAGCTCGGCGGTCGCGGCCAGTTCGTCGGAGACGGCCGGATCGACTGTCGTCTGGGCGTAGAGCTGGTCGACGGCGGCGGCACCGACCTCGACCTCCTCCATGCCGGTCCACCCGGAGTCGACGGCGGGGTGCACGCGGTACTCGTCGGCACCCAGCCCCACCGAGGCGGCCTTGACCCGCAGCGGCATGTCCTTGGTGACCAGCGTGACGTCGGTTCTTCCTGCGCCGCCCTCATTGCCGAGGTTCAGGGCGACGGCCAGGATCCGCGAGTCGTTGCTCTCGATGCGAAAGCCCGCGGGGAGCGTGGCGAGATCGGAGTGGTTCAGCTCGACGCGCACGGTGCCGCCGTCGGCGCCGACGGGGACTGCGGCGTCGAGGCGGCCGTGGCGGATGCGCAGTTCGTCCAGAGTCCGCAGGGTCTGGCGGGCGAACCAGCCGAGCTCGGGATGGTGGCGTTTGGCCTCCAGCTCGCCGATGACAACGAGAGGGATCACCACCTCGTGCTCGCCGAACCGGCCGATCGCGCCAGGGTCGGACAGCAGCACCGAGGTGTCGAGGACGAAGGTCCGGCGGGGCGACGTTGCGGTCTCTTTCACCGCGTCGTCCGGCACCGCATCGTCCGGCACCGCATCGTTCGGCACAGCGACATCAGGGGCAGCGGTATCAGGTGCAGCGGCATCAGGCACGGCTGGCTCCAGCGAAGGGTCGGCGCGGCGCCCGAGGCACGGCGCGGGTGGGCTCGGCGCGTGGTGGCACCACGCACGGCGGCGAGAGGGTCCGGACGTCCCGACGCGGCGCGGGCGGCGAGGGCACGCCTGGCGGCCCCTGTCGCTGGTGCAGCACCGATGGGACCTCCCCGGGCGCACCGGGCGAATCCCGCGCGCCAACACCGAACGCTACGAGCCCCCGCCGTCGTCAGCGCCGCGACACGCGCGGGCCCACGGAGCGGCTCGGCCCCTCACCCGCGCAAACGGCTTAATGATCGGCCCGCGGAAACGGCCCAATGACTCGGCCCGCGGAAACGGCTTAATGACTCAGGCCCCGAAACGACGCTGACGCTCGGAGTAGGCGCGCAGGGCCCGCAGGAAGTCCACCTTGCGGAAGTCCGGCCAGAGGGCATCGCAGAAGTAGAACTCCGAGTTGGCCGACTGCCACATCAGGAACCCCGAGAGCCGCTGCTCACCGGAGGTCCGGATGACCAGGTCGGGATCGGGCTGCCCGCGGGTGTAAAGGTGAGCGGCGATGTGCTCGACCTCGAGCGTCTCGGCCAGGTCCTCGATCGACGTGCCGGCCTCGGCGTGCTGCTGCAGCAGCGAGCGCACCGCGTCGGCGATCTCCCGCCGGCCGCCGTAACCCACGGCGACGTTGATCCACAGACCGTCCCGCTCACGGGTCTCCTCCTCGGCCTCCTTGAGCGCGCGGGCGGTCCGCTCGGGCAGCAGGTCGAGCGCGCCGACCGCGGTGACCCGCCAGGGCAGCCCCGGCGCGGACAGCTCAGCAGCCACGCCCTCGATGATCCGCAGCAACGGATCGAGCTCGGCCGGCGGGCGCGCGAGGTTGTCGGTCGAGAGCAGGAACAGGGTCACATGGGCGACGCCGGCCTCCCGGCACCACTCGAGCAGGTCGCTGATGTGGCTGGCGCCAGCCCGGTGGCCGTGATTGACGTCCTCGTGCCCCATGGCGCGGGCCCAGCGCCGGTTGCCGTCCAACATCACCGCGACGTGGCGGGGATGGGGCTTGCCACGCAGCTGAGCGCGAAGGCGCCGCTCGTATGCGCCGTAGACGGCGCTGCGCAGGCCCACGGCCGAGAAGCGTAGCGCTGATCACGATGCCCGACCGCCCATGACGGGCGAACCAACGGTGACTTAGGTTTCTGGCGTGAGCGCTCCCGACGAGGGCCTGATCGACGTTGTCGACGATCAACGCGCCGGCACGGTGGCCGACGTCAAACCCCGACTGCGCGGCTGGCTGCACACCTACGCCGCCCTGGTCTCGCTGGCCAGCGGGGCGACGCTGGTCTCGGTCGCGGCGGTCCTGCGCGGGCCGACGGCCGGTCTGGCCACCGCGCTGTATTCGGTGACCGTCACCATGCTGTTCGGGACGTCGGCCCTCTACCACCGCTACTCCTGGCAACCACGGGCGCACCAGATCATGAAGCGACTCGATCACTCGATGATCTTCGTCTTCATCGCCGGTACCTACACACCGATCGCCGTGCTGGCGCTGACCCGTAGGGCGGCCATCACGGTGTTGATTGTGGTCTGGGCCGGCGCGCTGGCCGGTGTGGCGCTGCAGACGCTGCGCCCGGACGCACCCCGTTCCTTTCAGTGCCCTGCTACATCGGTCTGGGCTGGGTGGCGGTGTTCGTGCTGCCGGAACTGCTGCAGCGCGGCGGAACGGCGGAGTTCGTGCTGATCGCCGCGGGCGGGCTGGTGTACACCCTTGGCGGCGTGGTCTACGGCCTGCGCCGGCCGAACCCGGTGCCGGCGGTGTTCGGCTTCCACGAGGTCTTCCACCTCTGCACGTTGGTCGCCGCCGCCCTGCACTACATCGCCATCTGGCTGGTCGTCTTCGCCTAGCGACCGGTAGTGGCGCGGCCGCGGACCGGTGCCGGTCAGTCGTGCAGCAGCCGCACCTTGGTGGCTACCCGGGCGTCGAGCGAGGCGTAGGCGTCGACTACTTCCTCGAGCGGCAGAACGAGGTCGACGACCGCAGCAGCGTCGAACTGGCCGTCGATCGTCGCCCGCATCAACTCGGGCAGGTAGGCGCGGGCGGGGACCAGGCCGCCGGCCAGCGTGATGTTGCGCTCGAACAGGCGGGTGACGTCCACCCACTCCACCGGGTGCGGCGTGCCGACGTGGCCGATCCGGCCGCCGTCGCGGGCCACGGCCACCGCCGTCGCCCAGGAGGACTGGGTACCCACGCACTCGAGGACGCACTGGGCCCCGCCGGTGGCGGCGATGACCTTCTCGACCGCTTCCTGGGGATCGCCGGCGGCATCGACCACGTCGTCGGCGCCGAGCTGGCGGGCGGTCTCGAGGCGGTCGTCGTGGTGCCCGACGGCCACCACGGACGACGCGCCGAGGCGGCGCGCGGCCTGCACGGCCAACAGTCCGACCGCGCCATCGCCCACCACGACGACCGAGCAACCCCACCCCACGCCGGCCGACACCGCCGCGTGGTGGGCGGTCGGAACCGCGCAGGTCAGGGCCAGCAGCGCTGCCGGGTCCCGCGACAGTTCAGCCGGTACCCGAACCAAAGTGGCATCACCCTGGGGCACGCGGACCCGGTCGCCGTGAGCGCCGTCGTGGCCGGGCTCTCCCCAGACCCCGCCGTCCACACAGGAACAGGTGAGGCCGGCCCGGCAGTACTCGCAGGCCCCGTCGGACCAGCCCGGCGGGGCAATCACGTGGTCGCCCTTGCGCAGCGTGCGGACGTCCGCGCCGACCTCGTCGACCACGCCCACGAACTCGTGGCCGGTTCGCGTGCCGAGCGTCGCGCCGTATCCGCGGTAGGCCCACAGGTCGGCGCCGCATACCGCTGAGGCGCTTACCCGCACGATCGCGTCGGAGTCCAGCTCCAGTTCGGGATCAGCGACGGTTTCCAGCCGGACGTTGCCCGGACCGTGGAACACCGCCGCTCGCATACCGGGACCTTAGCCCGCCTGGTAGGTGCGGGAATATGGCCGCGCGCGCCGTTGCTTGCTACGGTGTAATCACGTAATCAACGAAGGAGCACGACATGTTTTCAGAAGCAGATGATGAGGGTCCCCGCCGCCGTGGACACGGCGAAGGATTCGGGCCCAGAGGCGGCGGACCACGCGGACGCGGTGGCTTCGGGCGCGGACGCGGTCCCGGTGGCACCGGCGGCTTCGGCCGACCCGGTGGCTGGCAGCAGGCCGACCTGCCCTCAGCCGACGACGCCGCGGCCTGGTTCGCCGGCCGCCTGCCCAGTACCTGGTTCACCAAGTCGCCGACGGTGAGCGTCGACCGCGAGGAGATCCTGGTCATCGGTGAGCTCGCCGCGCCTACGGTTGCGAGCGCCGAGGTCAGTGACGGTCAGGGGGACACCACCCACTCCGCTGACGACGCCGGTGACGACGCCGGTGACGACACCGGTGACGACACCGCCCGCCGGGCCGCCGCGGCCGGCCGCATCAGCCGGTTCCGCGAGGAGACCCGCGAAGAGCGGATCGCGATCGCGGTGGAGGCCGAGGCCCGCTACGGGCGCAAGGTCGCCTGGGGCGCCAGCATCGGCGACACCCGGGTGCTGTTCACCCACCTTGCCGTGCCGGTCATGACCCGGCTGCGGCAACCCGAGCGCCACGTGCTCGACACGCTGGTCGACGCCGGCGTGGCCCGCTCGCGCTCGGAGGCGCTGGCCTGGAGCGTCAAGCTCGTCGGCCAGCACACCGACACCTGGCTGGCCGGTCTACGCGACGCCATGAGCGAGGTCGACAAGCTTCGCACCGAAGGCCCACAGCTCTAGCCACTCGCAGCACCACTGACTCGCAGCACCACTGGGACGCACGGGCGGGCCGGAACATCGGCCCGCCCGTGCCGCTCGCGGTCGACGGCTGCACCGTCGCTAGGCCAGCAGCTTTTCGAGGTCCGCCACCGTCGTCACGGGCCGGTCGCAGACCATCCCCCGGCAGACGTAAGCCGCGGTCGAGCCGCCGAGGAGGGGTCGATCGGCCAGTAGCGGCACGCCCAGGGCGTCGGGTGGGCCGGAGACGACCACCGCACCGGGTCCACGCCGACGCCACGCCGTGGCGGTGAGCGGGCCACCACCCGGTTCGCCGACCACGGCGATCTGCAGCGGCCCGGCCAGCAGGCCCTCGGCCGCGGCCAGCGCCCAGCCGAGGTGGCGCGGATGGTCGACTCCGATCGACCCGACGATGCCCAGCGCCTGCTCGGCTACCTGCCGGTGCCGGATCGAACCGGTCAGCGCGGAGTAGGTCAGTAGGGCCGCAGCCAGTGAACTCTGCCCGGACGGCGTCGCGTTGTCGGTCGGATCCCACGGACGACGCACCAGAGTCTCGGCATCATCAGCGGTGTCGTGGAACCGGCCCTCCGCGTCGACGAAGTGCGCCAGCGCGGCGTCCAGCAGCTGGTCGGCCGCGACCAGCCAGCGGCCCTCGCCGGTGGCCTGATGCAGGACGAGCAGTCCCTCGGCCAGGCCGCCGTAGTCGTCGGCGACGCCCGCCGACGTGCCCGGCCGGCCGTCCCGCGACGTGCGTACCAACCGACCGTCAACCAGGTGCAGGTCCAGCAGCAGCCGCGCGCACGCGACGGCCGCATCGAGCAGGTCAGGGCGCTCGAGCAGGACGGCGGCCTCGGCCAGCGCGGCGATGGTGAAGCCGTTCCACGCCGTGACGACCTTGTCGTCGCGGCCTGGCTGCGGG
This sequence comes from bacterium, assembly GCA_040004775.1. GTDB lineage: Bacteria > Actinomycetota > Actinomycetes > Mycobacteriales > Jatrophihabitantaceae > JALZBL01. Next base: position 10,756 of record JBDUAD010000027.1, read on the forward strand.
CGGGCGTCGCGCACCGCGAGCAGCGTCGAGCGCACCGACTCCCACCGATCGTCGTCGTCCGGGTCCTGGCGCAGTTGCAGGGTGGAGGCGCCGTGCTCGAAGGTGCCGGCCGCGGTCACCGAGAGAAGATCGGCCGCCCAGCTGGCGTTGTCGTGGCCTAGGGCGGCCAGCAGTTCGGCGGGCGTCCACGCATACGTCAGGCCCTCGACTCCGTCAGTGTCGGCGTCGAGCGCGGAGGCGAAGCCGTGCTCCGGAGTGCGCAGGTCGCGCAGCAGAAAGTCGGCGGTCTCGCGCGCTATCCGCTCGGCCAGCGCCGAACCGGTACGCCGCAGGTGGTGCAGGTAGAGGCGCAGCAACAAGGCGTTGTCGTAGAGCATCTTCTCGAAGTGCGGCACCACCCAGTCGGCGTCAACGCTGTAGCGCGCGAATCCCCCGGCGAGCTGGTCGTACATGCCGCCGCGGGCCATGGCCTCGGCCGTAACGTCGACCATGTTTAGCGACTGCGGAGAGCCGGTGCGCTCGTGGTGACGCAGGAGGAACTCGAGCACCATCGCGGGTGGGAACTTCGGCGCCCGGCCGAAGCCGCCGCGTTCGGCGTCGAAGGAACGAGCGAGCGCGGACGTCGCAGCATCGAGCTCATCGGCGGTCGGTGCACCGGAGTCCGGACGAGGCCCGTCCCCGCCGAGGGCCGACACGATCTGCGCGCCGGACTCCACCAGCTCCGTGCGGCGCTCGCGCCAGGCGGTGGTCACGGCATCGAGCAAGGCGAGGAAGTGTTGCTGCGGGAAGTACGTGCCGCAGAAGAAGGGAGCACCGTCAGGAGTGAGGAAGCAGGTCATCGGCCAGCCGCCCTGACCGGTCATTGCCTGGGTGGCTTCCATGTACACCGCATCCACGTCGGGCCGCTCCTCCCGGTCGACCTTGACGCATACGAAGTCGGCGTTCATCCGGTCCGCGACGGTGGCGTCCTCGAAGGACTCGTGGGCCATCACGTGACACCAGTGGCAGGCCGCGTACCCGACGCTGAGCAGTACCGGGACGTCCCGTCGGCGGGCCTCGGCGAGGGCTTCCGGCGACCACGGCCACCAGTCCACCGGGTTGTCCCGGTGTTGTAGCAGATAGGGGCTCGTGGACGCGGCCAGCCGGTTTGCCATGCCGTCCAGTCTCGTCCACGACGGATCGCCGTCCGTGCCATGACGCCGGCACCGTTTGCATCTAGAACGGCGGCGCCCATGGCGTTGGTGGCCGACTGACGTAGTGGTGTCCGCTCGGCATTGTCCACCGATGGCTGCCGTCGCGCTCCCGCCGATAGCTGAACCCCTGCCTGGTCTTCGCTCGATGATGTCGTCGGCACAGTGGGGCCAAGTTGTCCGGCGCCGTCGGGCCGAGCCCGTACGGCTCGATGTGGTCAAGGTCGCAGATCCGGGCTGGGACGGCGCAACCGGGAAAGGCGCACGTCCGGTCGCGCGCGGTCACGAAGTCACGCAAGTCGGCGGGTGGGCGGTAGGTCCGTCGGCCGTAGTCGAGCAGCGCTCCGCTGATCGGATCGGTTACCAAGCGCCGCCAGGTCGAATTGGGCTCGGCGGCCACTCGGCGAGCCAGTCCCGCGGGGATGGGTCCGTACCCGGCGAGATAGCCGGGTTCGTCCGTGTCCGCAGTCAACGTGGACGCCGACACGGTCACCTCGATGCGCGCGCCGCGGCCCACGATTTGTGGTCCATTCGAACGGGCGCCCCCGCGTCCGGCGCCGCGTCCTGCACCCCGAACCGCGTCCTCGGTCATGCCTTCACGATCCGTGCCGGTCGTGCGGGCCTTACAACCGGCCGGCTGGTCGCTCGGTCCCCGTGCCACGTCAACCTCGGCGGCGCGCAGGATGGCGTCGACCAGAGCATCGGCGCGCCGGGCGTCCATACTCCGTGGGTCAGTGGTGGGCTCGCCTCGCGCGGCGGCGTCGAGGGTCGCGTAGACGGCGGCAACATCGGTGGCCGAGCTGGTCAGTACGAGGCTGGCCATTGCGTCGGACTCGCCGTAGACGCATACCCGCCGCCCGCGGTAGGCGAGGTCGTGACGCCGATCCGCACCGGACAGATCCACGGCGATGACCGCCCGAGCCAGCACGCGCCGCACGCCGCCGGTCGTCTCCTCGCTCACCGCCTTGGCGGCAACACGGTCGAGTCGGGCGACCGCCTGAGCGTCGAGAGCGGGTAGAACGGTGGTCACCGCATCGATGGCGGCCTGCGCGTGCCGCCACGAGCAACGGCCGTCGGCCAACGCGTCCAGTGTCACGGGCAGATGCGTCGTCAACAGCCGCGCCGTCTCCAACCGCACTCGCGCTGCCGTAGCCGAGATCCGCAGAGCACAGCGCAGCTCGTCGACCAGGAGCCGATCGCCGTCCGGTTCCGGCGCACTCAGCGCGGCCAGGAAATTCGCCTGCTCGGCCTCGATGGACGCCTTCGCCGCTTCGAGAGCCACCAGCCGGTCGATCGCCTCAGCCAGTCGGCTCATGTCCGCATCGATGTGCTCGCCTGCTGAGAGGACTGCCGGTCGCGGCTCGAGCGTCTGGTGCGCTCCTTGGCTATCGCGCACGTCGACCCAGTCCAGCCGGTTGACTTCGCCAGCCCATCGGTCCGAGTCGGCGTCGAATGCGGCGTCCGCATCTGCCCAGACGTCAGCCAGCCACCGCGGCAACTCAGCGACCTCGTCCATTCCGTTATATTAGCACAAATGTTCGACTGGCGCAACACCAGCGTGACCGCCAGTTGTGCCAAGCGTGGCAGACATCACTGGGCGTCGCCAGGCTGGTATCAGGCCGATGGTGGCCGCCTCCTCGCCAGATAACGGTCTGTGCAACGCAACCGCCGCGTCCCCGATCAGCGATAGGCCGGCGAGCCCTATCGGGCCTGACCGGCGATCACTAGGTTGCCGGTCCGCGAGGCCAGTTGAAGCCGGCTTCCGGGAGGTTCCCATGGCCAACGGCAGTCCTCAGCCGACGGTCGTTAATCCTCAAGTCGCCACGCTCTTGGCCGTCGTCTCTTCAGTCTGCGTGGTGGCGGTCACGGCTTGGCTCGGTGCCTCCCCGGCCCTCAAGCTGGTGGGCGCGGCGGCCGGGGCCGCGATCCCGGCAGTCATCGGTGTAGCCGGATCGCATTGACGCTTGCGGCTCACGGCCGGGGTCGCCATCACGGGCGTTGCCCTACTCTTCACCTACGGCGGCATCAGCTTGTTCGACTACTCCACTGACAGGTCCCCGACGCTTCCCCAAGCGCCTTGGGTGCCCGTCACGACGACTACGCATAAAGCTGGGCCGGATTCACAGTGCGAAGGGGACCTGTGCATCCTGGTCACGCCGGCCGTCCTTCACTGCCGCCCGACGAAATGCGACCAGGACGTACGAATCGAGAACACAGGTGGGCAGATATTGCGCGTCGATGCAATCGAGTTCGATGGTGACTCGGCGGCCGACTTCAAGCTATCGGGCGGCTGCGACCAGCGGACTTATCAGCCCGGCAAGACCTGCACGTTCAAGGTTATCTACTCACCGTCCGCAACCGGGCAAGTCGAGAGCGCGAAGATTATCATCAATCAGAATTTAAACGGTCTAGCGTCCGTCGTGTCACTCGAGGGCGACCCCGCGACGGACCCGACCGACCCGGCCGGCCCGGATCTCAGCGTGGGACAGCCGAGTAGCTGCTCAGTCTCACTTGGCGACTCGCCGGACGGTCAAGACGGCCTCACCATCCGCGTGCCAGTAGTCAATAACGGACCGGGTGCGCTACCGGTAACGGCGCTCGTCGCCTACAGGTGGACAAGCGACACCGGAATGCACGGCGTTGGCAAAGCATCCATCGATACCGGGGACACTGAAATGCATGCGACGTTATCGCCGAACGACTACGAGCGGATTCACACGTTCACGATACGAGTGGATCCGGATAACCAAATCCTCGAGAGCGCGGAGAGCAACAATGAGCTTCAAGTCCCAGTGACGCTACCTGCGCGGCCAGCCGAGGGCAGCCGGGATGTGCGCTGTGGCGCGTAGCGCACAGTGCCACGTGCACAAGTCCCCGCCGCTCGATACGCGCTGAGTGAGCGAGGCCGCGAGACCACCGCCGACTCACCGGGCGACGGGTACCGAGACCCCGATGCCGCCCAGCGTGCCAGCGCCGTAGTGCTCGATCTCGGCATCGATGTCCAGGGGCAGCGGGCGCGGGTCGAGGTCCTTCATCGGCGTGGTGATGGAGGCCGCTGGAACCAGCCACGACACCTCGAATTCCAGCCCGTCGGGGTCCTTGGCGTAGAGCGCCTTGGTCGTGTGGTGGTCCGACGCACCGACCAACGCACCGGCGGCGGCCAGCCGATCGGACATCCGCTGCAGTTCGGCCAGGGTGTCCACCTCCCAGGCCAGGTGGTACAGGCCAACCGACGTGCGCCCGGCCCCCGAGTCACCGGCGCGCGCGCCGACCTCGAACAAGCCGAGGTCATGGTCGTTGGACGACCCCTCGGCCTGCAGGAAGGCCGCACCGGGTAGTTCCAGCACCGGGCGGAAGCCGAGCACCTCCCGATAGAAGCGGGTGCTGCGCTCGACGTCGCGGACGTAGAGGACGGCGTGATTGAGTCGCTGAACGGGCATGGTCGCCTCCGGGGTCGAGGAGGAGCACCACGCTACGGGCACCGACCGATCGGCCACAGCTAAGCCAAGGCCGGGCCGCCTTCCCCCTGGGACATCAACCGAGCAGCGGCTCAGCCTCGGCCAGCATCTGCCGGTCCTCTCGGGCGTGGACGATAAGCGTCCGCACCGCGGCTCCCGGCGCCGTGACGTCCTGCGGGTCATTCACTCCAACAACATCGCCCGACCCGATCGCGACGCCCAGCCAACTCAGTCCCTCCACCGCCCGCCGGCGCACCTCGGCCGAATTCTCCCCCACCCCGCCGGTGAAGACGAGGGCATCGAGGCCGCCGAGCGCGGCCACGCATCCACCGGCCTCCCGCAGGAACCGGTACACCCAGACCTCCATCGCCAGCTCCGCCGACGCATCACCGGCCGCCGCCCGCTCCACCACGACCCGCATGTCCCCCGTGCCGGCCAATCCGGCCAGACCACTCTCGCGCTCGAGCACGGTGGGCAGGTCCTCGTCGGTGTGCTCGGCCAGCCACAGCAGAGCGCCAGGATCAAGCGCGCCTGAACGGGTGGCCATCACCAGTCCGTCCAACGGAGTGAAGCCCATCGTCGTCACCACGCTCCTCCCGTCGAGCACGCCGCACAGCGACTGGCCGCCGCCCAGATGGGCCACCAGCACCCGGCGCGCATCAGGAACAGCCGCACGCACCCGGCCCGACGCCCAGGCGTGGGACAGCCCGTGGAAGCCGTAGACCCGGACCTTGGCTCGCAGCCGGTGGGGCAGGGCGTAGGTGCGCGCCGCGAGCGGCAGCGTGGCGTGGAACGCGGTGTCGAAGGCGGCCACCTGAGTCACGTCGGGCCACTGCTGTCGGCAGCGGCCGATCGCGTCCAGCGCCGGCGGCTGGTGCAGCGGAGCCAGCTCGGTCAAGCCCCGCAGCTCGCTGACCAGCGCGTCGTCGATCACCGCCGGCGCGATCCGCTCGCCGCCGTGCACCACCCGGTGCAGCACCGACCCCGGCGGCGAACCACGCAACGCTGCATCGAGATCCACCGGCGCGACCACCTCCCGGCCGCCGACGATCCGAGTGAGCTTCACCGACGTGGAGCCGGCGTTGACCACGAGCGCATCGGCTGACGTCATCGAGCCACCGTCACGGCGCCACCGTCACCGTCACCGTCATCCGGGCTGTCACCGGGCCACCGCCACGGCCGGCCAAGCCCAGTCGGCCACCTCGGGCAGGTCCGCCCCGTGCTCGCGGGTGTAGGACCGGGCGGTCAGCCGGGCGTCGACCATCTCCTGGCGCAGACCGGCCGCGCGCGGCCCGAGCGAGGGAACCCGGTCGATGACGTCAATCACCAGCTTGAACCGGTCGAGGTCGTTCATCATCACCATGTCGAACGGCGTGGTGGTGGTTCCGTTCTCCTTGTAGCCGCGAACGTGGAACTGATGGTGGTTGGTGCGGCGGTAGGTCAGCCGGTGGATCAGCCATGGATAGCCGTGGAAGGCGAAGATCACCGGGCGGTCGGCGGTGAACAGGGTGTCGAACTCGCGGTCGGGCAGTCCGTGCGGATGCTCCTCGGCCGGGAGCAACCGCATGAGGTCGACCACGTTGACCACCCGCACGCGCAGGTCGGGCAGCCGATCCCGCAGCAGCGCCGCCGCGGCCATCGTCTCCAGCGTGGGTACATCCCCGGCGCAGGCGAGCACCACGTCGGGCAGGGTGCCGGCGTCGTCCCGGTTGCCGGCCCACTGCCAGATGCCCGCCCCGCGGGTGCAGTGCAGGGCGGCGTCCTCGACCGAGAGCCAGTCGAGCTGCGGCTGCTTGCCGGCGACGACCACGTTGACGTAATGGCGCGAACGCAGGCAGTGGTCGTACGTCGAGAGCAGGGTGTTCGTGTCCGGCGGCAGGTAGACGCGGACGATCTCTGGTTTCTTGTTCAGCACAACGTCCAGGAAGCCCGGGTCCTGGTGGGTGAACCCGTTGTGGTCCTGGCGCCATACGTGCGACGACAGCAGGTAGTTGAGGCTGGCGATCGGGCGCCGCCACACCACCGCCGCGCTGGCCTGCAGCCACTTGGCGTGCTGGTTGAACATCGCGTCGACGATGTGGATGAACGCCTCGTAGCAGGTGAACAGCCCATGCCGGCCGCTGAGGGTGTAACCCTCGAGCAGGCCCTGGCACATGTGCTCGGACAGCACCTCGATCACCCGCCCGCGCGGGTCGAGTCTTTCGTCGAACTCGCCGACCTCGCTCTGCCAATTGCGCCCGGTGACCTCGAGGATGTCCTGCAGCCGGTTACTGGCCAGTTCGTCCGGAGCGAAGGTCAAGAAGTTGGTCGGGTTGGCCGTGGTCACGTCGCGCAGCCAGCTGCCCAGCACGCGGGTCGGCTCATGCGACTGCTGACCCGGCTGATCGACCGCGACGCCGTAGTCGCGCCAGGCCGGTAACTCCAGGTCGCGCAGCAGCGTGCCCCCGTTGGCCACCGGATGCGCGCTCATCCGGCGATCTCCAGTGGGCGGCTGCTCCAGCAGTTCGGCCCCTGGAGCGCCGGCGTCGTCGAACAGCTCCTCAGGCCGATAGGAGCGTAGCCAGGCCTCCAGCACCTCCCGGTGGGCGTCGTCGGTGCGCGCGGCGGGCAGCGGCACCTGGTGGGCTCGGAAGGTGCCCTCCACCTGCTGGCCGTCGACGACCGGCGGACAGGTCCAGCCCTTCGGCGTACGCAGAATGATCATCGGCCAGGCCGGGCGGGCGGGCGTCGTCGATGTTTCCGATGAGTCCGGCGAGTCGGCGGGCGGGCGGCCCTCAGCCCGGATGGCCTCGATGCGGTCCAGACAGGTGTCGACGGTCGCGGCCATGGCTTGATGGACCTCGGCGGGGTCGGAGCCGGCCACGATGTGGGGGTCGTAGCCGTAGCCGCGCATCAGCTCGAGCAGCTCCGACTCCGGAATGCGGGCCAGCAGCGTCGGATTGGCGATCTTGTACTCGTTCAGGGCGAGGATCGGCAGCACCGCGCCGTCGCGCGCCGGGTTGAGGAACTTGTTCACGTGCCAGCTACCGGCCAGCGGCCCGGTCTCGGCCTCCCCGTCGCCCACGACACAGAAGACGACGAGGTCCGGGTTGTCCAGGGCGGCACCGGCGGCGTGCAGGAGCGAGTAGCCGAGCTCGCCGCCCTCGTGGAAGGAGCCCGGCGTCTCCGGGGCGCAGTGGCTCGGCACGCCACCGGGATAAGAGAACTGGCGGAAGAACTCCGCCATCCCGCTCGCCGTCTGCGGAGTGTGGCTGTAGACCTCGGAGTAGGTCCCCTCCAGCCAGGCGCAGGCGTTGGGTCCGGGGCCGCCGTGACCGGGCCCGGCCACGTACACCGCGGAGAGGTCCCGCTGACGGATCGCCCGGTTGGCGTGGGCGTAGACCAGATTCAGCCCGGGCACGGTGCCGAAGTGACCGAGCAGGCGGGCCTTGATGTGCTCCGGCCGCAGTGGCTCACGCAGGAGGGGATTGGCGGTCAGGTAGATCTGGCCGACCGCCAGGTAGTTGGCCGCCCGCCACCAGGCGTCGAGCCGGCGTAGCTCGTCGCGGTCCAACGGACCGTCCACGTCGCCGAGCTCGTAGGGCTGCGGGGCGACGGTGCGTCCGCCGACCGCCTCCTCGTTGTCGGCCGCCGTGTCCCCGCCCATGCTCGCCAGTTGCGTCATATTGAGCCTCTCCGATCGACCGCCCGTGGCGTCGTCCGCGCCATCGTGTCCGGATCGCTGTTTACCGCTCATCGTGGCAGGACGTCGCCCGGATCGAGCAGGATCACCCGGTGCCCGTTTCCCTCGCCGCCCGTTCGACGCCGCACCGGAGCTCGCAATGAGTGCCGAGGACGTCGCGGCTCCGGCGGAGGCGGCGGTGGGCCGAGGCGTGCAGGCCACGTACATCGCGTTCATCGCGTCCGGTTTCGCCTTCGCCAGCTGGGCCTCGCGCATCCCCCAGGTCCGTGACCAGCTCGACCTGAACCCGTCGCAACTCGGCGTGGTCCTGCTGGCGGTGGCGGCCGGCTCCCTCGTCGCGCTGCCTCTGGCCGGAGCGGTCGTGGCCCGCTACGGCTCGGCCCGGACGGTCGCGGCCATGTCCCTGCTCCTGAGCGCATCGGTGGTCGTCGTCGCGCTCGGTTACCTGCAGGGGGTCGTGCCAGTGATGATCGGACTGGCCGGGCTCGGCTTCGGCAATGGCGCGTGGGACGTGGCGATGAACGTGCAGGGCGCCGAGGTCGAGCGCCGGCTCGGGCGGTCCATCATGTCGCGCTTCCACGCCGGGTTCAGCCTGGGCACCGTGGCCGGAGCCGGCATCGGTGCGGCGATGGTCGCGCTGCACGTGCCGGTCACCGCCCACCTGCTCGGCGTGGCCGCGGTCATCGCCGCCTCGGTTCCGGCGGCTACCTCCGGGTTCCTGCCTGACGTGGCTCAGGACACGTCCTCGGCGACCGCGGCCGAGGACGGCGGCCGCAGCCATCTGTCGGCGTGGCGCGAACCCCGCACCCTGCTGGTCGGCGTCTTCGTGCTCTGCTTCGCCTTCGTCGAGGGCACCGGCAACGACTGGATCGGCGTCGCGATGATCGACGGCTACGGCACCGCGGCGGCAATCGGCACCCTCGGCTTCGCGCTGTTCCTCGCCGCCATGACCCTCGGGCGGTGGTTCGGCCCCGGACTGCTCGACCGCTACGGCCGGGTGCCGACGCTGCGGGTCCTGACCGGCATCGGCGTGGTCGGCCTGCTGCTGTTCGTATACGGGCCCACCGTGGCCACGGCGTTCGCCGGAGCCATCCTCTGGGGTCTCGGCGCCTCGCTCGGGTTCCCGGTAGGGATGAGCGCCGCGGCCGACGAACCCAGGTACGCCGCGTCCCGGGTCAGCGTGGTGGCGTCGGTCGGGTACGTGGCCTTCCTGGCCGGGCCGCCGCTGATCGGCTTCCTCGGCGACCGCTACAGCGTCCTGTCCGCGCTCACCGTTGCGGCCGGTCTGCTGGCGCTCGCGGCCACGATCGTGACCGTGCTGCGGCCTAGGATCACGACATGAGCGAGGCAACCGCTGAAACCGCCCGGACGTCCGAGACCGCGGACACCGCCGACGCCGCTGGCTGTGACACCGGCTCGGGTCGGGCGACTGCGTCCCACGACCTGCAGATGTCCGACGAGCTGCGCGCTTCGATCACCTCGGGTTGGGCGCAGCCCGCGCAGATCCCGCACCCGGCCCGCCGCGACGGCGCTGCGTGGACGGCCCGCCGCCGAGCCGCGCTGTCCGAGGCCTTCCCGGGCACCGTGGTCGTCGTGCCGGCCGGCACGCTGAAGACCCGGGCCAACGACACCGACTACCCGTTCCGCGCCGACTCGTCGTTCACTTGGCTCACCGGCGAGACGGCCGCCGACGCCGTGCTGGTGCTGACGCCGAAAGCGAACGGCCCCGGCCATGACGCGACGCTGTACCTGCTGACCTTCGTCGGGCCGGGCGACATCGGCTACTTCACCGACCGTGCACACGGAGCGATCTGGGTGGGCGGCGTTCCCGACGTCGAACAGACCACCGAGGTGCTCGCCCTGTCCACCCGTCCCCGCCGCGACGTGGGCGGCGAGCTGGAACGGTGGCGGGACCACCCGGTAGCCGTGCTGCGTGGCGTGGACGCCGAGGTGGACGCTCTGGTGTCCGGCAGTGGCGACGGTGGCCTCGGGCGGGTGCTCGACGAACTGCGTCTGGTCAAGGACGAGTGGGAGATCGCCCGGCTCCAGCACGCCTGCGACGCCACCGCTCGCGGCTTCGCCGACGTGGCCCGCGAGCTGCCGATGCTGCTCGAGCGGGGCAAGGGCAACCGCGGCGAGCGCTGGCTCGAGGGCACGTTCTGGCGCCGGGCGCGCCTTGAGGGCAACGAGGTCGGATACAGCTCGATCCTGGGCGCCGGCGACCACGGCACGACGCTGCACTGGTGGCGCGACAACGGCGACATCGAGGCCGGTCAGCTCCTGCTGGCCGACATGGGCGTCGAGACCGACGAGCTCTACACCGCCGACGTCACCCGGACGATGCCGGTGGACGGGGCATGGACGTCGGCTCAGCGCCAGGTCTACGAGGCCGTGCACGAGGCGCAGCAGACCGGTATGAGCGAGGTGCGCGCCGGCGCCGACTTCCTCGCCGCTCACCGCGCAGCAATGTGGGTGCTGGCCGACCACCTGCACTCCTGGGGGATCCTGCCGGTGACTGCGGACGTGTCGTGTACGCCCGACATCGAGGCCCCCGGCGCCGGCCTGCACCGCCGCTACACCCTGCACGGCACGTCGCACATGCTGGGTATCGACGTCCACGACTGCGCCCGGGCCCGCACCGAGGTCTACTCCAAGGGGACGCTGGCCGCGGGCCACGTGTTGACCGTCGAGCCCGGCCTGTACTTCCAAAGCCACGACGAGACGGTGCCACCGGAGCTGCGGGGGCTGGCCGTCCGCATCGAGGACGACGTGCTGGTCACCGACGGCGCGCCGATCAACCTCAGCGCCGCCCTGCCCAGCGCCCCGGACGACGTGCTGGCCTGGATGCGCGAGGCCCAGGCCACCGCGGCCGAGCTCTGAGCCGGCCCCAATCTCACATCGGCCGCCGTACCGCCCGCCGTCTCACCGTCCGCCATCTCACCGAGCCGTTGAAGACGGATAGCCGCCATGGCTGACGCAACCGGTGACCTGCGCGTGGCACCGGCGCGCGGCCTGCCGCTAGGTCTGACCGTGCCGGCCGCCGAGCTGCAGGAACGGTTCAGCCGCTCCTCGGGTCCAGGCGGGCAGTCGGTCAACACCGCCGACAGCCGGGTGGAGCTGATCTTCGACGTCGCGGGCTCGAGCGCATTCGACGACGCTCAGCGCGAGCACGTCCTGTCCGCGCTGGACCGGCGGTTGGTCGACGGCACGCTGACCGTCGCCGCCTCCGAGCACCGCTCGCAGCTGCAGAACCGGCTGGCCGCGCGGCGCCGCCTGCGGCAGCTGCTCGCCGACGCCCTTCTGCCGCCGTCGCCGCCCCGGCGGGCCACCCGGCCCTCGCGCGGCGCCCGCCAGCGCCGGCTAGACGCCAAGCGCCGTCGGGGCGAGGTCAAGGGAACGCGCAGCCGGGTCCGGTGGGACCCGGAGTAGCAACCGGCGGCCAGCACTGCCCTGGCTTCGCCCCCGGAGGCCGGGCCACGCGCCGCTTCCGGTTCGAGGGGTGGCTGAGCGCGTAGCGGAACTCGGTCAGGGACCGCGATCGTCGGCCGTACCGGCCGGTGGCTCCGCGGCTCGCCCGTCGGCCCGCGGAGCAGTACCAGCCGTCGGGAAATCCTCGCGGACCTTGCGCAGGTGGCGCGACATCGATCGGAACAGGAAGTAACACACCACGACGAGCAGCAGAATGATCAACAGAGCCAGTGGGCCGGCCTTGCCGACGTCGCTGTTGTCGTCGGCCAGCACGAGTGACGCGGTGAACACGAGCCCAGCGCTCATGCGTCGACCCGGGGACGGATGCCGGCGAACAGGTCGTCCTCGGGCAGCGGGGAGTCGACCACCGAGCGGACCAGCTCGAAATCCTCGGTCGGCCAGATCTCGCGCTGGACGTCGAGCGGGACCTGGAAGAACGGCCCCTCGGGGTCGACCTGCGTCGCGTGCGCCCGCAGTGCGGCGTCGCGGCGCTCGAACCAGTCGCCGACCGCCACCCGGGTCGTGATCGTCGGCTCGCGCTGACCGGTGGCGTCGCGCTCGTCCATACGCTTCACCCACTCGGCGAACGGGGACTCCACGCCCTGGGCGAGCAGCGCATCATGTAGAGCGGTCATCCGCGGCCGGCTGAACCCGATGTCGTAGTAGAGCTTGAGCGCCTGCCACGGCGCACCGAGCTCGGGAAAGCGGTCGGGGTCGGCGGCGGCGTCGAAGGCCGCGACCGAGACCTTGTGGGTCATGATGTGGTCCGGGTGCGGGTAACCGCCGTTCTCGTCGTACGTCGTCACGACGTGCGGGCGGAACCGTCGCATCACCTCGACCAGGCGCGGCGTGGACTCCTCCAGCGGCACCAGCGCGAAGCTGCCCTCCGGCAGCGGGGGCAACGGGTCACCCTCGGGCAGTCCGGAATCCACGAATCCCAGCCATTCCTGGCGCACGCCGAGGATCGCCCGGGCCTGGTCCATCTCGGCGCGACGGATGTTGGGCATGTCGGTCTCGATGTCGGCCCGTCCCTGCAGGCCCGGGTTGAGGATGCTGCCGCGTTCACCACCCGTGCAGGTGACGACCAGCACGTCGACGCCTTGGTCGACGTACATGGCCATCGTCGCCGCTCCTTTGCTCGACTCGTCGTCGGGATGAGCGTGGACGGCAATCAGGCGCAGGCGCTCGGGCGGCGGGGCGGACACGTCGCTGATTCTCCCACCCGACCCCTACCGGCGCGTGCGGCCACCGGGGACCGGTCGCGTCGTCGGGCCGCGCCGCACCTCGACGTTCGCCCGCACGTTCCCTGCGGTGTTACGTTGGCGGCTTCCTGGACGACCCGCCAGGTCCCCGACGCCACGGTCGACCCGTGGCCAGCATCCGTCGCGGACGGGTCATTCCATGCCTGTCATCTCGCAGCTCAGTGAAGTGGAGTATCAACGCATGTCGACGACCGAACCGACTCGGACCTGGTTGACCCAGGACGCCTACGACCGCCTGTCCGGCGAGCTGGCCCGCCTGGTCGCCGACCGTCCCGTCATCGCGGCCGAGATCAACGCCCGGCGCGAGGAGGGCGACCTGCGCGAGAACGGCGGCTACCAGGCCGCCCGCGAGGAGCAGGGCAAGCAGGAGGCCCGGATTCGACAGCTCGAGGTACTGCTGCGCGACGCCGAGGTGGGCGAAGCTCCGACCGCCCACGGCACCGCCGGCCCGGGCAGCGTGGTCACCGTGCGCTACGAGGGGGACGACGACACCGAGACGTTCCTCATCGGCTCGCGCGAGGAAGCCGGCACCACCGACATCGACGTCTACTCAGCTGCATCCCCGCTCGGCAAGGCCTTGACCGGCGCTCGTGATGGCGAGACGGTGTCCTTCGAGACCCCAGCCGGCAAGACCCAGACCGTCACCCTGGTCGCGGCCAAGCCGTTCGGCGCCTGACCGCCCGAACCGGGCGTCTCCGCTTCCGGGCCGGCTGAGCTTTCCGCCGGACTGGATGCCGCGCCGGCCCTTGATCCGAAGCCCCCGCGCCCGCGTCGTTCCCGCCGGGTCAGGCACCATGGCAGTATGACCCGGACCGTGCTGGTGACCGGCGCGTCCGGATTCATCGGCTCCCACCTCGCCCAGGCGCTGGTCGAAGCCGGTCACGACGTGCGGGCGATGACCCGTCGCCCCGAGTCCTATCGGGGAGCCGGCGCGGCGGTGGCCGGGGACGTCAACGACGCCGACAGCCTGCGCAAGCCGCTGAGCGGTGTCGACGTCGCCTACTACCTGGTGCACTCCCTGGGTTCGGCGGACTTCGAAGCCCGCGACGCCGCCGCGGCGAAGGCGTTCGGCCAGGCGGCGGCCGCAGCGGGCGTGACCCGAATCGTCTATCTCGGTGGTCTCGGCGACGACGGCGCCCTCTCGCCGCACCTGCGTTCGCGCCGCGAGGTGGAGGACCTGCTCGGGCAGGGCGGCGTGCCGGTCACCGTCCTGCGCGCCGCGGTGGTGATCGGGCGGGGTGGGATCTCCTGGGAGCTCACCCGGCAGCTGGTCGATCACCTGCCGATCATGGTCGCCCCACGCTGGGTGAACACCCGCACGCAACCGATCGCCCTGCCCGACGTCATCCGCTATCTCGTCGGCGTGCTCGATGCCCCCCAGGCCGAGGGCCAGGTCTACGAGATCGGGGGCCCCGAGGTCCTGCGCTACGTCGACATGCTGCGGCGCGTCGCACGAGTCAAGAAGCGCCGGTCGCTGCCGGTCTTGATCGTGCCGCTGCTGACCCCGCGGCTGTCCTCGGCCTGGCTGGCGCTGGTGACCGACGTGGACCGGCCGACGGCGCGCAATCTCATCGACTCCATGACCACCGAGGTCGTGGTCCGCTCGGACGGGATTCGCGCGGTCGTGCCCGGGCCGACCATCGGCTACGACGACGCCGTGCGCCTGGCCCTGGCCGGCCTCGAGGGCGGCGACGCACCGTCCGGAGACAATTCTCACAGGGACCGTTCCTCCGGGCACAGGGGTTGAGCACCGCTTCGGGCGCGGGCCCCGGTGGCCGCGTCCGCGCGATGCACCGTATCCGGCCCCTGCTGGAGCGAGCCGACCGCTTCATCGGACCGGCCCTGATCGAGAAGGTGCCCCGCGACCACCGCGAGTCCGATGCCGCGTTCCGCCGCCGTCGCCTCGTGGTGGCCGTCGTCCTCGTGTTCGGCGCGACCCTGCTCGGGATCTCGCTGTCGGTCGAGCCGGGCGCGGCGTCGTTCTACTGGCTCACCCTGGCCCTGGCCGCGACGTGGGTGGTCGGCGGGTTCCTGTCCGGTCCGCTGCACCTAGGCCGCATCGGCTGGCGCGGGACGCTGCGCCGGCCGGTGATCACGCCGATCGTGCTCGGTCTGCTGGCCGCGGCGCTGTTCGTAGCCGGTGCGCTGGTGGTGCGCGAGATCGGTCCGTTGCGCGACTACGTCCGCACGGTGCTCGACCACGCCAGCCAGGGATCGCTGCCGCTGGTGCTCGGCGTCACGCTGCTCAACGGATTGGCCGAAGAGGTCTTCTTCCGCGGTGCCCTCTTCGCGGCCATCGGCACGCGCGCGCCGGTGGTCATCTCCACCGTGGTGTACGCGCTGGCCACGGTGGCGACGAGGAACCCGATGCTGATCTTCGCTGCACTCACCCTGGGCCTCATCTTCGGCCTGCAACGCCGGGCCTCGGGCGGTGTGCTCGCGTCGATGCTGACCCACGTCACCTGGTCGGCGGCGATGGTGCTGCTCCTGCCGCCCCTGTTCTCCTAGCTCGCCGACGCCACTTGCCGACGACGTTGTGCAGTCCCGGTCCGACGTTGTGCAGCTGGCGCGGTCCGGCCGAGCCGATATCCACGTTCCAGCTGCACAAACTGGCCGCCGACGGGCCGCTGGAGGCGCCTCGGTGGCACGGGTCCAGCAGGCGTCGTAGCGTCGAAGAGGTACAGCCTGCGCTGCTGTCCCCGGCCGCATCGACGCGGCCCTCCCTGCAGAACCGATCGGATGACCGATGCCCCAACCCTTCGACATGTCCGCGCCCGGCCTGGCCGAGCGGCCCGCTCCGCCCGAGGTCCACACCTTGGGCGATCTGCGCGCGGCCCAGGATGGCGGTGAGCTCGCCTCGACGTTCCCCCGCCCGGTCAAGGCCGAGATCCGGGCCAATCTCATCGCTCGACTGGCCGCCGGCATCCCGTCGCTGCCAGGCATCGTCGGCTTCGATGACACCGTTGCCCCGGAGGTCGAGCGCGCGCTGCTGGCCGGACACGACATCGTCCTGCTGGGTGAGCGAGGCCAGGGCAAGACCCGCCTGATCCGCACGCTCATCGGCCTGCTCGACGAGTGGACGCCGGTGATCGCCGGCTCTGAGCTCAACGAGCACCCGCAGGCGCCCACCTCGCCGCCCGGCATCGCCCGGGTCGCCGAGTTCGGCGACGCCCTGCCGATCGGCTGGCTGCACCGTTCCGAGCGCTACGGGGAGAAGCTGGCCACGCCCGATACATCAGTCGGTGATCTGATCGGCGACATCGACCCGATCAAGGTGGCCGAAGGCCGCTCGCTGGGTGACCCGGAGACCGTCCACTACGGCCTCGTCCCCCGCACCAACCGCGGCATCTTCGCGGTCAACGAGCTGCCCGACCTGGCCGAGCGCATCCAAGTGTCACTGTTGAACGTGCTGGAGGAGCGCGACATCCAGATCCGCGGCTACCGGCTGCGGCTGCCTCTGGACCTGCTCCTGGTGGCCACCGCCAACCCCGAGGACTACACCAACCGCGGGCGGATCATCACGCCGCTCAAGGACCGCTTCG
>JBDUAD010000028.1:0-27187 GCA_040004775.1 bacterium
TTCTTTGCCGCGCGAGTAGTCCCCGCGGCGTTCTTTGCCGCGCGAGTAGTCCCCGTGGCATTTTTGGCCGCGCCGTTAGTCCCCCCGGCCTTTTTGGCCGCGGCGGTGGAGGCCGCCACGTTCTTGACCGCGGCGGTGGAGGCCGCCACGTTCTTGGCGGCACCGTTGTTGGCGGCACCTTTCTTACTGGCGGCGGCGGACGCGGCGGCGCCCGGCTTCTTGGTCGCCGAGGTGGTGCGGGCGGGCGCCGCGTCGTTGAGGACGGCGGTGGTCTTGGTGCGCGTGGTTGCGGCCGCGGGCTTGGTTGCGGCCGCGGGCTTGGTTGCCGCCGCCGGGCTCGGCCGGGTCGCGGCACTCGTCCGGACCGGGGACTTCGAGGTGTTGCTGGAGACCACGCCAAACCCTCTCGACTTCACGCACGGGCCCGGAATCCGAGCGCCGCAACGGCGGCAATGTTCGATCGACCTGCGGATGGACGCACCCCGGTAGGGGATCTGGTCCTCGGATTCGGTGGACGGCACCTCACGGTAGTGACAGTTGGCACTCGGCGCGGCAGCCCGCCTCATTGTACTGCCGATCTCCGGCGTCGGCGGCTCCTTTGCGCCGGAGCGGCGGCGAGCTTGGTCAGCCGCCGCGACGCTCCACCGCGGCTAGGGCCGCACCGACGATGCCGGCGTTGTTGAGCAGCTGAGCCGGCTCGATCCGCGTGCGCACCGTGAGTAGCGGTCCCCATTCGCCGAACTGCTTGCTGACGCCACCGCCGATGATGAACAGGTCCGGAGTAAAGAGCCGTTCGACGTAGCGCATGTAGGTGTCGACGCGCTTGGCCCACCGCTTGTAGGTCATCTTGTGCTTCTCCTTCACCGACGCCGCCGCCCGGCTCTCGGCGTCGTAACCCTCGAGCTCCAGGTGGCCCAGCTCGGTGTTGGGCACCAGCTGTCCGTCCGTTAGCAGCGCGCTGCCGATGCCGGTGCCGAAGGTCAGCAGGATCACCACTCCGGGCACGCCCTTGGCCGCGCCAAAGCGAGCTTCGGCCAAGCCGGCGGCGTCGGCGTCGTTCAGGACGGTGACGTCGCGCCCCGTGGCCTCGGTGAACACCTTGTCCACGTCGGTGTCGATCCAGGACGGGTCGACGTTGGCCGCGGAGTGAGCCACCCCGTGGGAGATGACCGCAGGGAAGGTGGCCCCGATGATCCCCTGCCAGTTGGCTTGCCCGGCCAGGTCGGCGACGATCGCTGCTACCGCATGCGGCGTCGAGGGCTTCGGGGTGGCGATGCGGGTGCGCGGCGTCAGGAGTTCTCCGGTGGCGGTGTCGACCAGCGCGCCCTTGATGCCCGAACCGCCGATGTCGATTCCGAAGGCCTGCGTCGACGCGTCGGGCATGGAGCGCTCCAGTCTATTCGGATCCACATTGGGCAATCGCGGCGGTTGGCGATGGTGGCCAGAGGCTACCGGTCCGCCACCGGGCACAGCCGCGCCCGGACTGCCGGATCCGCAGGCTCGGCCATGGTCCAATTCCGTGTGCCCAGCGACGGTGTGCCCAGCAATCGTGAGCCGAGCGACGCTGACGTCGAGGACGGGCTGGGAGCCGAGCTGGAACGGGTGGCGGTGGACGTGGCCACGCGGGCGGCTCGGTTCGTGCGCGCGGCGGTGCCGCGGCTGGCCGTCGCCCGTCGGGACGGCGGGGTTGCAGTGGGCAGCAAGAGCACGGCGACCGACCTCGTCACCGACGTCGACCGGGCCAGTGAGGCGTTGCTCGTCGAGGCGCTCGGTCGACTTCGACCCGGCGACGCGGTGCTCGGCGAGGAGGGCGGCCAGCACCCCGCCGGGACGAGCGCTGACGGTTCGGTAGTAGAGCGGTCGGGGATCCAGTGGGTCGTGGACCCGATCGACGGCACGGTCAACTTCGTCCTCGGCATCCCGTACTTCTCCGTGTCCGTGGCGGCGCGCCGCGGCGCCTTCGTGCTGGCCGGATGCGTGGTGGATGTTCTGCGCGGCGAGGTGTTCTCGGCTCGGGCCGGCGGCGGGAGCTTCGTCCGCTCGGCCACGGGAGCGCCGCGGCGCCTGGTCGGGCCGCGTCCGGTGGACCTGTCCGAGGCGGTGGTCGGCACGGGCTTCGGTTACGACCGGGAGGTCCGCCGGCGTCAGGGCGCGATCATGGCCGCGCTGCTGACCTCGGTGGGTAACGTGCGGCGGATGGGATCGGCCGCGCTGGACCTCTGTTACGTGGCCGCCGGCCGGCTCGACGCCTATTACGAGGCCGGCCTGAACGACTGGGACCGTGCCGCCGGGCTACTGATCGTCACCGAGGCCGGAGCGGCGGCTGCCACCCTGGCTGCCGACGGGGTACTGCCCGAGACGACGCTGGCCGCCGGCGCCACTGTCCTGCCCGACCTCACCGCGCTGGTGGCGGGGCTGGTCACGGACACAGCCACAGCCTGAGACCGGCGCCCCCGTCGGCTTCCGCCCTCAGCACCGGGCGATAGGGCCCGCGGTCGCCCGGGCCTTGGTCACCTGGGCATTGGTGGCCAGCGACTTGTACGACGTCCCGATGGCCACCACCACGACGCTGGAATTGCTCTGTACGGGGACCAGTCGTGATCCGGGCACGTAGAGCTGTACCAGACGGGCCGCGGACGCCGACTTGATGCCGTAGCGGACCTCGGTGGCCACCGTGCCACTGACCGAGTCGTTGCCGATTGCCCCGAGCTTGAACCCCCGGCCCTTGAGTCCGTTGCCCACCGAACGCGCGAGCCCGGCGACACCGGCGGCATTGAGCACGCTGACCGTGACCCCCGATGGTTTCGGCAGGGCGACCGGCTTGGCGGTGCGGGGAACGCAGACCCGCGACGCGCTGGTGCCGCCGCCGGTGGTGCGCCCGGCCGCGTCGTCACGGTTAAGCACCCGGTACCAGACCAACCCGCTGAGCAGGGAGAGGGCGAGCAGGAAGACCAGCGCCGGGATGGGCCGACGGGCCGACGGTCCGGCCATCGCGGCACCTCCTCCGGGCTGCTCGATAGGGTGCGCCGCCGCCGCGGCAGTGGCCCGCCGACTCTAATGCCGCGCCACTGAGGGCCCCGGGCGGCGCGCTCGACCCGGCCGACGCGGCCGGGACGCCGCGGCACCCTTTCGGTGCTGCAAAGGCTTATCGACGGCCGGAAAAGACTCGGTCGAAGCCGGGAATGTTGCGAACGCTCCCGCGGTTTCGAGGCGGAGCAGGGCACGGTAGCCTTCGGCACCCGCCGCGCTGGACCCGAGCGTGGCGGCACGGAGAACCGATCGCTTGCTCGACGGGGGCTGCCAGGCGTCGCCGTCCACGAGTAGAGCCGTCCACGATTAGAGCCGCGACGACAGTTGTGCACCTTCAACTGCACCCGCCGCCGCGCCTTGCACCGGTGCCGGCCGAAGACCGTGACCGACACGAACGCAGCGCAGAGAAAGCAATGACGAGGAGTAGACGAGCCAGCCATGGCCACTGATTACGACGCCCCCCGCCGGGGCGAAACCGAGGAACTCGGCGAGGACTCGCTCGAGGAACTCAAGGCCCGTCGCGCCGAGGCGCAGTCGGGAACCATAGACATCGACGAAACCGAACTGAACGAAGCACTGGAGTTGCCGGGCGCCGACCTGTCCGGGTTGTCCGGTGAGGAACTGACCGTGCGCGTGCTGCCGAAGCAGGAGGACGAGTTCACCTGCTCGGTCTGCTTCCTGGTGCACCACCGCAGCCGCCTGGCCCGGCGTCGGGCGGGGCAGCCGGTCTGCCGGGACTGCGCCTGAGCCGCCGTGACCAGCCGACGGGACGCGGGTCGGGGTGGCGATCAGCCGGTTGAGGGTCAGCCCGACGAGCCGCCGACGACTGCCTCGGCCGCAGCGGTTACGGAGCGCCGGCGTGCGCTGGAGCAGCTGACCGCCGCCGCCGAGGACGACTCGGCCGGCGGCGCGGCTCGCCGCCGTCGGGCGTTGCTCGCTCTCGTGCCGGTCCTGGTTTCCAGCGCTCGGTCGGCCGGAGTGCGCGCGGTCACTGCCGGGCGGTGGCTGGCCGACGTCACCGTCGACGTGGCCCAGCACCTTCCGGTCCGCGACGCGGCCACGCTGCGCCGCCAGTACCCAGGGCGCAGTGATGAGGAGATCGCCGCGGCGCTGGTGGCCACAGCCGCGAGGGCGTCGGCGGCCATCGGCGCGGCCGCCGGTGCGGTGGCGACGGTAGAGTTCGCTGCCCCGCCGACCCTGCTGGCCGCGCCGATCCAGCTCGCGGCCGAGACCGTGGCCGTGGTGACCGTGGAGCTGAAGATGGTCGCCGAGCTGCACGAACTCGCCGGTCGCGCGGCGCACGGACCTCTGTCCGATCGCGGGGCGGCCTACTTGACTGCCTGGGTGCACCGACGGGCCCTGACCGCCGACATGGCGGCGAATCCGGCACCGGCCAGAGGTGTCCTCGGCGAGACGGCCAAGCGGGAGCTGCGCATCCGCCTCCTGCGCCGCATGGGTCGCAGCACCATGAGCCTGGCGCCGTTCTTGGCCGGGGCGGTCGCCGGCGCCGAGGTGAACCGGCGCGCCACCCGTAACCTGGGCGAGCGCTTGCGCGCCGATCTCGGCGGCCGGTCGGTCCGCCACGCCGACATCATCGTTCCTCCGCCCGGCCGCTGAGCTGCCGTCAGCGGCGGCTAGGCGGCTGCAGCGCGCGAGCCAGCTCGTTGGGGTGCCGGGTGCTGACCACCCAGTAGGGGGTCGGATCGTCCGGGTCGTCGAGCAGGATCTGCACTCCCGGCCCGATCCAGGCCCGCGTGGCCAGGAAGGCCGACGGATCACCCTCACGTCCCATCACCAGGCGCACTGTGGCCGGATCCAGCGGCAGGACCTGCGCGATGGCCGACACCGGCAGCCGTCCGGAACGGGCGTGCAGCACCCCGTCGGCCACAAACGTCCGCCGCCGGCCGGCCAGCCAGACCACGAGCAGCGACGACGGCAGGACGATTCCGAACGGGATCCACACGGTGAGGTTCTCGTCGGCCAGGCGGAACTGGGCGGCCAGGATCGCGCCGATCAGCAGCGCGGCCGGATACCACCACCACGGCGCGTACAGCCGCTCGTCGAAGGGCACACCCGGCGCGGCCCGTGGAGCCGACGCGGTCCCTCCAGCGGATGAGTTGGCCACCGGCCCGAGGGTAGTAACCGGGCCGCCGCTCGAGGGCTCGGTAGTCTGCGGGCCTGTGAACGCCGAGCGGTCCGTCGAGCGGTCCCTGGATGGCGACGGTGAGGACGTCGCCGTGCTCGTCCAGCGCCTCGATCCCGACGTCGCCCTGCCGGCCTACGCCCTCGACGGCGACGCCGGCGCCGACGTGGTGACCACCGTCGATGTCGTGCTGGCGCCAGGGGAGCGGGCCGTGCTGCCGACCGGCCTCGCCATCGCCCTGCCGGCCGGCTACGCCGCCTTCGTGCACCCGCGCTCCGGGTTGGCCGCCCGGCTCGGCCTGGGCCTGGTCAACGCTCCGGGAACCATCGACGCCGGATACCGTGGGGAGATCAAGGTCATCGCGGTCAACCTCGACCCGGTCACCCCGGTGGCGCTGGCCCGTGGTGACCGCGTCGCCCAATTGGTGGTCCAGCGGGTCACCCGAGCGCGCTGGACGGAGGTCGAGCAGCTGCCGCCCTCCGAACGCGGAACGGCCGGCCACGGGTCCACCGGTCCGTCCGGAGCGCCGCGGCGAGCCGAGCCCGCGCTCGGTCCCCAGGCGGTGACGCAGCCGGTCCCCACTCGGCCTGGTGCGGCTCGGCCTCCGGCGACCTTCCCAGCCCCGTCGCACCAGGCCGCCCCACCGGCGGCCGGACAAGGACAGCTCTGATGGCGATGGGGCGCAGGAAGCAGCGTGCGCAGACCCCGAGCGAGCGCACCAACTACACCGACGCCGCCGATTCCATCGACTTGACCGATTCCGCAGCGCCGAACCCAGGCGACCAGGCTCCGGGCGCCGCCGCCGCGCCCACCGACGCGACGCCAGCCGGCCGGCCGGGCAGTCCGGTCGGTGCCCACGCCCGAGCGGCGCGGCCGGCGTCGCGCGACAGCGCCGGGCGCGGCCGGCGCCGCGACAAGCGCAGTGAGCGCTCCAAGCTCGACGCCACGCCTCCGTGGCAGGTCCGCCAGCGCCCGGCCGCCGCGGCCACAACCGGCCCCTACGACGTTGCCGACGCGCCCATCGACGCGATCACCCGCATCGACCTCGGCGCCCTGCGGGTGCCGACCAGTGAACTCGAGATGCGGGTCGAGGTCGACGCCGCCCAGCAGGTCGTGGCCGTCGACCTCGTCGGCCCCAACGGCCACATGCAGCTCGGAGCGTTCGCGGCGCCGCGCAGCGAGGGCATCTGGGACGAGATCCGGGCAGAGATAGCTGCGTCAATCGCCGAGCAGAAGGGCAACGCCACCGAGGCGACCGGGGAGTTCGGCCCGGAGCTGCGCGGACGCGTTCCGGCGGACACCGGACTCACCCCCGTGCGCTTCGTCGGCGTGAACGGGCCTCGCTGGTTGCTGCGGGCAATGATCGTCGGCCCGGCGGCCACGGACGCGGTCAAGGCCGAACCGTTCCTCGATCTGCTGCGCGACGTGGTCGTCGTGCGGGGCAACGAACCGCTGCCGGTGCGCGAGCCCATCCCACTGCGGCTGCCCGACACGGTGATGGAGCAGTTCGAGGCCGAACAGGACGCCGAAGCCTGATCACCGGCGCTTCGGGCCGCCGACGACCTATCCTGGTTGGTGTGAAGGACAAGCCGCCGCTCTGGCGTCGCCTGGCCGCGTCGGCGTTCTCCCTCGACGCCCAGGAACTGCAGCAGGACGTCCTCAGCTGCAACGCGGCCAGCTGCGCATCCCTGCGGCGCGGTGAGCAGACCGTGGTGCAGGGCCGGATCCGCTCGGTGGTCTACACCCCGCGGGAGAGCCTGCCCACGGTCGAGGCCGAACTGTTCGACGGCAGCGGCACGGTCGGGCTGGTCTGGTTGGGGCGGCGTCGGATCGCCGGCATCGAACCCGGGCGGACCATCCAGGTCACCGGGCGCGTCGGCGAGCACGACGGGCACCCGGTGATTTACAACCCGCGCTACGAGCTGCGCCAGCCGGCGTGACCGATCAGCGCCCGGTCGGCCGGCACAGCGCCGACCGCGCGGGCGAGCCCGTCGCTGGTCTCGGTGCGGCCTACCCCGAACGAACTAGTGCCGATGAATCAGGAGCGGACCGATCAGGTGCCGTGCCGCCGCCGGTCCGCGAGCAGATGCGTGAGCAGATGCTGTCCGGGTTCGGCGGCTGGACCGGCATGGCCATCACCGCGGTGCCGACGGTGGTTTTCGTGGTCGCCAATGCCCTGTCCTCGCTGCGGGCCGCGGTCATCGCCGCAATCGTGTCCGCGCTCGTGCTGGCCGGCTACCGGCTGGCCCGTCGGCAGAGCACGCAACAGGCCCTCAACGGACTCGTGGGTGTCGTCGTCGCCGCGCTGATCGCCGCGCGCACCGGGCAGGCGCGCGGCTTCTTCCTGCTCGGCATCTGGACCAGCTTCGTCTACGCCGGGGTGTTCGCCGCGTCGATACTGCTGCGGCGCCCCTTAATCGGCGTGATCTGGGAGTTCCTTGACCCCACGCCGACTGGTCCGGCCGATCCGCCGTGGTACCGCCGCCCGCACCTGGCCCGCGCGTACCTGCTGGCCAGTCTGGCCGCGACCGCGGTGTTCGCCGCGCGGGCCGCGGTGCAGCTGCGGTTGTTCGCCGAGGACGCCACCGGCTGGCTGGCCGTCGCCCGCATCGCCATGGGCTATCCACTGACGATCGCCGCGCTGGCCCTGGCCTGGTGGCTGGTTCGCCGAGCCCGCCGCCGGATCAGCTTCGAGGGTTCCCCGGCCGCTAGCTGATCCTGGTCGGGGGGCGACGGAGCCGACGGCGCGGCCGAGCCGACGGGGCGGACCACCCGGTCGCGTTCAGGCGCAGACGGCGCGGCGGACCTCGGGCTCGACGTCGGCCGCGGCGACGAACAGCAGCTCGTCGCCGGGTTCCAACGGCTCGTCCGGGGAAGGCGTGATCACCCGGGACCCGCGCACGATCGTGACCAGAGTGGCGTCGCGGGGGAGTACGAGGTCGCGCACCGGCCGTCCGGCGCACGGGGCATCGGAGGGCAGGGTGATCTCGACCAGGTTGGCCTGCCCGCGGCCGAAGGAGAACAGGCGGACCAGGTCGCCGACCGAAACCGCCTCCTCGACCAAGGCGGCCAGCACGCGGGGTGTGGACACGGCCACGTCCACCCCCCAGGCGTCGCTGAACAACCACTCGTTGTTGGGGTGATTGATGCGGGCCACGACCCGCGAGACGCTGAACTCGGTCTTGGCCAGCAGGGAGACCACGAGGTTGACCTTGTCGTCACCCGTGGCCGAGACCACGACGTCGAAGCGGCCGAAGCTGGCGTCCTCCAGCGTGGCGACCTCGCAGGCGTCGCCCAGGCGCCACTCGGCCTCGGGGATGCGCTTCGGGGTGATCTTGCGCTCCTCACGGTCCATGAGCATGACCGTGTGGCCGTTGGCCAGCAGCTCGCGGGCAATCGAACGGCCGACCGAGCCGGCTCCGGCGATGGCGACGTGCATCAGGCCTCCGGGGGATTGGCCACGACGTCGGCCAGCACGGCCCGTCGCTCGTCGGTCAGCAGCAGGTGCACCACATCACCGTCCTGGACCAGGGTCGAATCCGTGGGGATCTCGCCGATACCGAAGCGGGTGATCATGGCCACCCGGCCGCCGGTGGCCTGCTCCAACTCCCGCAGGGTGTGTCCGACCCAACCCTCGTGCGGTTCCACGTGCAGCAGCGCGACCGTCCCCGACGGGTCACGCCACGCCTCCTCGACCGCCTCGCCCATGATTTGGCGGAACAACCGGTTGGCCGTCCACGGCACGGTGGCGATGGTGGGGATGCCGAGTCGCTCGTAGATCTCGGCCCGTTTGGCGTCGTAGATGCGCGCGACCACCGTCTGCACATTGAACGTCTCGCGCGCCACCCGAGCGGCGATGATGTTGGAGTTGTCCCCGTTGCTGACCGCGGCGAACCCCTCGGCCCGTTCGATGCCGGCCTCGATCAGCGTGTCGCGGTCGAAGCCGACGCCGGCCACGGTGGTCCCGGTGAAGTGCTCGCCGAGGCGACGGAACGCCGAGGCGTCCTGGTCGATCACCGCAACCGAGTGGCCCACGCCCTGCAGGCGCAGGCTGAGCGTCGACCCGACCCGGCCGCAGCCCATGACGACGATGTGCACGTGGGGCACATCTCCTCTCCGGTCCGGGGATCCGCGGCGAGCCGACGCTACACACCTGCCGCGGTCCGGTTGCGCGGGCGCCGCGACGTACGCTCGGCAATCGTGCATGCGGACGTGATCGAGGCGGTGGGCTAGTGGCGCTCCTGCCGCGCATCGCCAAACGCCTGGTCATTGGCCGGCCGGTCCGCTCGGACAAGGTCGGGCACACCCTGCTGCCCAAAAAGCTCGCCCTGCCGATCTTCGCCAGCGACGCCCTGTCCAGCGTGGCCTACGCCACCCAGGAGATCCTGCTGGTGCTGACCCTGGCCGGCACCGCTTACCTAACTCTCGCGCCGTGGCTCGCCGCGTGCGTGGTCGTGTTGCTGATCACCGTGGTCGCCTCCTACCGGCAGCTGGTGGTGGCCTATCCCACCGGCGGCGGGGACTACGAGGTGGCGACGAAGAACCTCGGCCGGCCGGCCGGCGTCATCGTGGCCAGCGCGTTGCTGGTGGACTACGTGATGACCGTCGCCGTGTCGGTGTCCTCCGGCGTGGACAACATCATCTCGGCCGTGCCGTCCTTGGCCGACCGGCGGGTCCTGATGGCCCTGTCTTTCGTCGCCCTGCTGACCGCGGTCAACCTGCGGGGCGTGCGCGAAGCCGGCGCGGCGTTCGCACTGCCCACCTATGCCTTCGCCACCGGCGTCGGGCTGATGATCCTGACTGGGCTGTTTCGCACCGTCGTCGGCGACCGCCCGATGGCGGAGTCGGCCGGGTACTCGATCACCCCGGCCCACGGCTACACCAACATGTCGTTCCTGGCTCTGCTGTTCTTCGCCCTCCGCGCGTTCTCCTCGGGCTGCACCGCGCTGACCGGGGTGGAGGCCATCGCTAACGGGGTGCCGGCGTTCAAGAAGCCGAAGGCCAAGAACGCCCGGACCACGCTGCTGTTGATGGGCGCGCTGGCCTGCTCGCTGTTCGTCGGCATCACGGTGCTCGCAATCATCGCCAAGGTCCGCGTCGTGGACGCGGCCGACGCCTGCGATCTCGTCGGCTTCGCCAATTGCGAGACCGCGCCGCAGCGCACGGTCATCGCCCAGATTGCTGCGGCCGTCTTCGGCGGCCACAGTTCGATCGGCTTCTACTTCATCCAGGCGGCGACCGCACTGATCCTGGTGCTCGCTGCCAACACCGCGTTCAACGGCTTTCCGCTGCTCGGCTCGATCCTGGCCCAGGACCGCAACCTGCCGCGCCAACTGCACACCCGTGGTGATCGCCTGGTCTACAGCAACGGCGTCATCGCCCTGGCCGTGGTCGCCGGCTTCATGATCTTCATCTACGGCGCCGACGTCACCCGGCTGATCCAGCTCTACATCGTCGGGGTGTTCACCTCGTTCACCTTGGGTCAGACCGGCATGGTCCGGCATTGGAACCGGCTGCTGCGCACCGAGCGCGACCCGGCCGAGCGCCGCCGGATGGTGCGCTCGCGGGCGATCAACGGTTTCGGCGCCAGCTTGACCGGCGTGGTGCTGGTCATCGTCACCGTCACCAAGTTCACCCACGGCGCGTACCTGGTGCTGA
Organism: bacterium; assembly: GCA_040004775.1. GTDB lineage: Bacteria > Actinomycetota > Actinomycetes > Mycobacteriales > Jatrophihabitantaceae > JALZBL01. Next base: position 10,832 of record JBDUAD010000028.1, read on the forward strand.
TCGCCATGCCGCTGCTGTACATGCTGATGCGCGGTATCTACAAGCACTACTCGCGAGTGGGCCGGGAACTGGCCAGCGAGGAGGTCGGCCTGATCATGCCGGCCCGCAACCACGTGGTCGTGCTGGTCTCGAAGGTGCACAAACCGACCCTGCGCGCGCTGGCCTTCGCCCGGGCCACGCGTCCGGACACGCTCACCGCGCTGACCGTCAACGTCGACGACGAGGAAACCCGCTCGCTGTTGGCCGACTGGGCCCGCCACGACCTGCCGGTGGCGTTGACCGTCCTGGAGTCGCCGTTCCGCGAGGTCACCAACCCGGTGGTGTACTACATCAAGAACATTCGCAAGGAGAGCCCGAACGACGTGGTCAGCGTGTTCGTACCCGAGTACGTTGTCGGGCACTGGTGGGAGAACCTGCTGCACAACCAGTCCGCGCTGCGGCTCAAGAGCCGGCTGCTGTTCCAGCCCGGGGTGATGGTGACCAGCGTGCCGTGGCAGCTTGACTCCTCCAAGGGCCGGGCCGCGGACATGGGCGGTTTCCTGCCCACATCGCGGCCGCGTTCCACCGACGGGCGTCGGGCGGTTCCGTTGGAGCCACCGGACCGGCGCCCGGCCGCGTCGGAGCGGGCACCGCAGCGCACGGGCGGCGCGCCCGACGGTCGGGGCGCTGAACCGGCACGGACCCCGGCGGCCCCCAGCTCCGCAAGTCCCTCGCCGGTCCCGGCCGACGATCGGCCGCCCGAGCGCGTGACCCAGGCCTGAGGTGAACCACGCGAACTCGTGGCTGGGCCGCGAGTTCGAGCTTGATGTCGGGCCGATCGCGCACGGCGGGCACTGCGTGGCCCGGGTCGGCGGCGAGCACGGGCGGGTGATCTTCGTGCGTCACACGCTGCCGGGGGAGCGGGTCCGTGCGCGGGTCACCGAGGACCTCGGCGGTGCGTTCTGCCGCGCCGATGCGGTAGAGGTACTCGTAGCCTCGACCGACCGGGTGCCGCGCCCGTGCCCGTTCAGCGGTCCGGGCCGCTGCGGTGGCTGCGATTTCCAGCACGTCGATCCGCCCGCACAGCGACGGCTGAAGGCGGCGGTGGTGGCCGAGCAGCTGCACCGTCTCGGCGGCGTCGACGTCGGGGTGCAGGTCGAAGCACTGCCCGGTGGTGCCCTGGGCTGGCGCACCCGCGTGGCCTACGCCACCGCGCCCGACGGCCGGCTGGGTCTGCGCCGGCACCGGTCCCACCACGTCGAAGTGGTCGATCACTGCCCGATCGGCGCCGCTGGCGTGGGTGACGGACCGGAGCTGAGCCGCAACTGGCCGGACACGAGCGCGGTCGAGGTGGTGGCCGGTTCCGACGAACGGGCGGTGCTGGTGACGCCGACGGCCGCCGCGCCCGGCCGGCCGAACCGGTCCGCCGGCCGCCGCAGCGGGCGGCACGACCGCGGCCGCCGCCCCTTGGCCCGGGACCCGCAGCAGGTCACCGGCCCGGACCGCCTGCCGCACGAGGTCCTCGGCCGGACGTTCACCGTCACGGCGAGCGGGTTCTGGCAGGTCCATCCGGCCGCGGCGACCACGTTCGTCACCACCGCCCTGGAACTGCTCCGGCCCCGGCCTGGTGAGCGAGCGGTGGACCTCTACGCCGGGGCGGGGCTCTTCAGCGCGTTCCTGGCCGAGACGGTCGGCCCCACCGGAGCGGTGGTCGGCCTCGAGGGATCCCGGCCCGCGGTGGCCGACGCCGCGCTCAATCTGGCCGGTACGCCGTGGGCCGAGGTGCGGCACGGCGCGGTCACCGCGGCCGCGGTCACCGAACTGGGTCCGGCCGACGTCGTAGTTCTCGATCCGCCCCGCAGCGGCGTCGGGCGGGCGGTGCTGGCCGCGGTCCTCGACCTCGGTCCGCGGGCGGTGGCCTACGTGGCCTGCGATCCCGCCGCGTTCGCCCGCGATGTCGCGACGGCGTGCGAGCTGGGCTGGGCCCTGGCCGACCTGCGGGCCTTCGACTCCTTTCCCATGACCCAGCACGTGGAGTGCGTCGGACTGCTGGTGCCCCAGCGGCCCGACGTATCCTTGCCGCCATCATGAGTTCTGTCCTCGCCGGCATCGGCGGCCCCGATGACCTGCGCCGCCTCGACGACGAAGAGCGCGCAGTGCTGTGCGCCGAGATCCGGGACTTCCTCATCGATACCGTGGCCCGGACCGGGGGCCACCTGGGCCCCAATCTGGGCGTGGTCGAGCTCACCGTGGCCCTGCACACCGTGTTCCACTCACCGGTCGAGCCGATTCTGTTCGACACCGGCCACCAGGCCTACGTCCACAAAATCCTGACCGGGCGCTCGGGCGGATTCGACCGGCTCAAGCAGGCCGGGGGATTGTCCGGGTACCCGAACCGGGCGGAGAGCCCGCATGACTGGATCGAAAACTCCCACGCCTCCACCGCACTGTCCTGGGCCGACGGGCTGGCCAAGGCCTTCGACGTGCGCGGCGACCGCCGGCCGGTGGTGGCGGTGGTCGGTGACGGCGCGCTCACCGGCGGCATGTGCTGGGAGGCGCTCAACAACATCGCCGGCTCGGACCGCCCCGTGGTCATCGTGGTCAACGACAACGGCCGCTCCTACGCCCCGACCATCGGCGGGCTGGCCGAGCGGCTGGCCGGTCTGCGGCTGCGCCCGGGCTACGAGAAGGTGTTGGGCACGGTGCGGGAGCGGCTGCAGCGCACTCCACTCGTCGGCCCCGCGGTGTTCGACGCCCTGCACGGCGTCAAGCGAGGGATGAAGGATTTCCTGGCTCCGCAGGGGTTGTTCGAGGATCTCGGGCTGAAGTACCTGGGTCCGGTCGACGGCCACGACCTGCCGGCACTCATCACCGCGCTGACCCTGGCCAGGAACTTCGGCGCGCCGGTCATCGTTCACGCCGTCACTCGCAAGGGCTACGGCTATCCACCGGCCGAGAACGACGCGGTCGAGCAGATGCACTCACCCGGTGCGTTCGACCGGCTGACCGGCACGTTGGTGCCGAAGTCGGGCCGGTCGTGGACCTCGGTGTTCGCCGAGGAGATCGTGGCCATCGGCGAGGCCCGGGGCGACGTCGTGGCCATCACCGCGGCCATGTGCGAGCCGACGGGTCTCGGCCGGTTCGCCCAGCGCTTCCCGGACCGCTTCTACGACGTCGGCATCGCCGAGCAGCACGCCCTCACGTCGGCCGCCGGGCTGGCCGCCGGCGGGTTGCACCCGGTCGTTGCGCTGTACGCCACCTTCCTCAACCGGGCCTACGACCAACTCCTGCTCGACGTCGCGCTGCACCGACTGCCCGTCACTGTGGTGCTCGACCGGGCCGGCCTGACCGGGGACGACGGCGCCAGCCACAACGGCATGTGGGACCTGGCTCTGCTGGGCACGGTGCCCGGGCTGCGCGAGGCCGCCCCCCGCGACGAGGAGGCCCTGCGCGAGCAACTGGCCGAGGCGGTCGAGGAGTCGGCCGGACCCACGGTCGTGCGCTTCCCCAAGACCCCGTTGCCGGCCGACACCGTGGCCGTGCGCCGGTCCGGCGAGGTCGACGTGCTGGCCGAGCCCGGGCCGGACGTCGTGGTCGACGTGGCCCTGGTGGCGGTGGGAGCGACCGCACCGGACGTCCTGGCCGCGGCCGGCCAGCTGGACGGCGCCGGCTTCAGCGTGCGGGTGCTCGACCCCCGGTGGGTGACGCCGGTGTCCGCCGATCTGATTGACCTCGCTTCGGCCGCCCGACTGGTCATCACGGTGGAGGACGGCCTGGTGACCGGCGGCGTCGGGGCCCGCTTGAGCCAGGAGCTGCGGGCGCGAGGGTGCGACGTGCCGGTCCGCGAGATCGGCGTTCCGCGCCAGTTCCTCGAGCACGGCAAGGTGGCCGACGTGCGGGCCGGGATCGGACTGACCGGCCCCGACATCAGCCGCCGGGTGGTCGAGTGGGCGGTGCAGGTGCTTGGTGGCGACGACCTGGCCGAGCCGGTCGACGCCGGGCATTCGAGGTCGGCGAGGAAGGCCGGCGAGCGACCGGTCGCCGGGCCGGGATCCTGATCCTGGGCCCGGCGCCGGCTGTCGCTGGTGTCGCCGCTGGTTGCCGTATTCCCATTACCCGCCGTTGGTAATCCGCCGTTCAGTAATCCGTCGTTCGGAAGCTCAGTAGCTCCCGGTCCAGGCGAGGCCCCAGGTGACCGGCCCGAGCAGGCCGGTGGCCGGCAGGCCGTTGAGCCGCTGGATGCGGTTCACCACGGCGAGGGTGCTGGCGTCGAAACGGCCGGTGGCCGAGACGGCGGCGCCGCGCCGGATCATCTGGAACTGCCAGCGCTTGATCACCGGGCTTGTCGTTCCGGCCGACCAGTACACCGGTCCCGGCCAGGCCGGTGCGGTGGCCACCGCACCGATCGGTCGGGCGTAGCGGCCGGTCCAGGCCAGCCGCCAGGTGACCGGCCCGAGCAGGCCCGTAGCCGGCAGGCCGTTGAACCGCTGGATGCGGTTCACCACGGTCAGCGTCGCCGCCCCGAACCGCCCGTCGGTCGGCAGCGTGGCGCCGCGGGCGCGCATCTGGACCTGCCAGTGCCGGATCGTCGAGCTGGCATCGCCCAGTGACCAGTACTGGGTATTCGGCCAGGCGGGAGCCCCGGTGCTCGCTGGGGCGGGCGTCGGGGCCGGCTGGGGAGCCGGAGCCGGTGCCGAGGTGGGCACGCGGATGTCCGATGTGCGCCCGGACCGGGCGTCGGCGTCCTCGCGCAGGCCGACGATGCCGGCGCACGTCCAGGGCTGCCAGCCCCGCATCCGGTACAGGATCAACGCGCGGGCGTCCTGTTCCCCGCTGCTGGCGCGATTCGGGTAGCCGGTGCCGCCGACGCTGCGCCAGGTGGCCAGATCGAACTGGTACGCGCCGTAGTAGCCATTGCCGGTGTTGATTGCGTAGTTGTTGCCCGACTCGCACTGGCGCAGGCGATACCAGTCGGTGGCCGACGGGTCGGCCGCCGCCGGGCTGAACCCCACGAGGGTCACTGTGGTCGCGCCGAGCGCCAGCGTCAGGCCGGCCAGAAGAGCTCGGGTGCGCCGGCGAGACCTGAGGGGTACCCGTTCGGGCGGGGGCATGGCGCTGTCACAGGTGTTGGGGATCGGCACGGCGACCGGAATCTCCGCTGCCCCGGGTCAAGCCGGCCCGCGATCTTCCCCACCTCGGGACGGTGCATCGACGTCTCCACCGCACGTCGAGCAGCGGGGTGGGTCGTTGACTCGGCCACCCTGCGGATCGTCTTGGAAGAGCGACGGCCGGGGTGGTCAGGGCGGCGGCCGAGGCGCAGCCGCCGGGTCGACGACGCTCGCCACACGGTAACCATCTGTCACATGAGGCACAAGAGCACCAGACGAAGAGGGTCAGTCCACAACGCGAAGACCGCTGGAACCGCCGCCGCCGGACCGATGAGTGAGGCGGATCTTCAGCTCGGGCAGCCTGAGGTCGTCGCACACCTCGTTGATCAGCCGGGCGTCGTCGACGAAGCCCTGCGGGTGGTCCAAATCGTGAACCTCGTCCCGGTTGAGGACGAAGTAGTCGATCGCCCCGCGGACCGCGGCCCGGTCGGCGGCACTGCGGTGTTGGGTCTCGTCGACCAGCGACCAGAGCGAGTCGGCGATCCTGGCCACGAGACCGAGGTCGATGTTGTCGTTGTCGAGGGCCTCGGCCGCCAGCTCGCGCAGGTGGGCGGCCACCTTCAGCTTGAGGTCGCGCACGCCGTGGGCGGGCAGATAGCTCGTCATGGCCCCAGTCTCGCCCATGCCTGCCCAAGTACGTGCTCGGCCATCGATGCGACCGGCGGAGCCCCTGTGTTACTGGTCGGTGACACGCTGTGGGTCCTGCTACGCGTCATCCTCGGCGAGCTCAGGGTCCAGGGGCTCGGCCAGTTCCCGTAGCGCCGTGGCCAGTCCGAGCGCGCACAGCTCGATCTGCCACGGCCGCGCGCCGAGGTCGGCCAGTGCTGCGGCCACCGACGCATCGTCCAGGGCCGGCGGCGGCTGCCAGGACAGCCGACGCACGACGTCCGCGGCGAGAAGGTTCTGAGCCTGCACGGAGTGGACCCCGGCCAGCGCGCTGACCACGGCGCGCACGGCGGCGAGCCGGGCCGCGGCCTCGGGATCGCGTTCCCGCCACCGCGACGGGGCCGGAATGGTCTCCCCGCGCGGCGCCGGACTGGGTAGCTCCGAGTCGGGCAGGGTGCGCGCGGCCTGGAGCACGGAGAACCAACGCGGTACCGAGCGGCGCTGGCGCGGGCCCCGGAACACCGGCAGCTGGCTCAGTGCGGCCGGGCTGGATGGATCGGCGCGCACGGCCGCCACCACGGCCGAGTCGGGAAGTATCCGCCCCGGCGCGATGTCGCGAGCGCGGGCCATCTCGTCGCGTGCGTTCCACATCGCCCGCACCATGGCCAGCTGCCGCCGGGACCGCAGCTGGTGGATCCCGGAGGTCCGCCGCCAGGGGTCCACCCGTGCCGCCGCCGGCGGTGCGGCCAGCGTGGCCGCGAACTCCTGCTCGGCCCAGGCCCGCTTCCCGGTGCGGTCGAGTTCGGCGGCGACTGCGTCGCGCAGCTCGACCAGCAGGTCGACGTCCAGCGCGGCGTAGACCAGCCAGTCACTCGGCAGCGGCCGGGTGCTCCAGTCCGCGGCTGAGTAACCCTTCTCCAGCCGCACCCCGAGGAAGGTCTCGAGCATGGCCGACAGGGACACCCGCTCGAGGCCCAACAACCTCCCGGCGGTCTCGGTGTCGAACAGGCGCTGCGGGTCCAGGCCGACCTCGCGTAGGCAGCCCAGATCCTGACTGGCCGCGTGCAGCACCCATTCGACGTCGCCGAGGGCCTCCTGCAGCAGATCAAGAAGCGGCACGGCGATCGGGTCGATGAGGACGATGCCAGCCCCGGCGCGCGCCAACTGGATCAGATAGGCGCGCTGGCTGTATCGGTAGCCGGACGCCCGCTCGGCGTCCACGGCCAGCGGCCCGGAGCCGGCGGCCAGCGTGGTGACGGCATCGACCAGGGCGGCCGGGTCGGTGATCGGACCGTTCACCGACGCCCGCGGCACCGCGACCAGGCGCGGTTCCGTCTGGTCCGGGTCGGCCCCCCTCACGTCGGGCCCGCTGGCGTCGGCCCCGTTGGCGTCAGCGTCGGTCATGCCGGCCGTCGGTCACCGACCGAGCACCGTGACGCCCTCCGGCGGCAGGCCGGCCGCGGTGGCGAGCAGGTCGACGAAGGCGAGCAGGTGCGGCCCGAGGTCGTCGGTGGTCGGCGTCCACGATCCGCGCAGCTCCACGGTGGTGGTGGAGGCGGGTCCGTGGACGTCGCCGAAGCGGGTCGACGTCGTCTGGGTGACCGTTCCACCCGCCGCCGTGTACGACGCCCCGCGCTCCTCGAGCGAGGTGAGCAGCCAGCTCCACCCGACCTGGGGCAGCAACGGGTCGCCGACCATGTCCTGATCGAGGTCGGCGCTGGCGTAGGCGACCAGGCGCAGGTCCCCGTCCCACGCCTCGGCGCCGTCCGGATCGTGCAGCAGAACCAGCCGTCCGGTGGCCGGCTCATCCGAGCTGGGGCTGATCACATCGGCCGACAGGGCAAAGCTGTAGGGCGCCAGGCGCTGGGGTGGACGGATCGGCTCCACGCGCACGTCCGGGCGCACGGTGGTCGCCTCCAACCGTTCGACGGCGCGCCGGAAGGTCTCCGGTGTCGCTACGTCGGCCGCGCCGGAGCCCAGCGTGGACGGGGAGTTCACGCCGCCGACCGCCCGGGTCGCGACCGCGCCGATACCCGGTCCCCCCGGCGCCCGCAGGCCGGCCGCGATGCGCCCGAGTCGGCTCGTCCGCCGATCGCGGCCAGGACAACGTCGGCCCGTGTGAAGGCCGCTCCGCAGACCGTGCAGGCCCGATCCGGGCAGTTCCCGCCGTGCTCGTCCAGGCACGGTGGAATCTCGACCAGGGTGACGTCGAGGCAGATCGGGCAGGGCATCAGTTCGAGTTCCATGACTTCTCTCCCGCGATGTTCGCGCCGGTGTGCGGCAACGTTCGCGACGGTGTCCGGTAGGACGGTGGTGGCCACCGCTCGTTGCTTACCAGCACCGTGACATGCGATACCGACGGTTTCCTTCAGGCGCGCCGGTGCCCCGGCCGGCGAGGATCGGCCCGGGGAGGATGCGAGCCGTTGAGGTGACAGGATGGGCGCAATGGACACCGGCTCACCTGCGCTGCTCGTGCGGGCCGCTGAGGGCCGCCCGGATCGCCGTCCGCCGGTGTGGTTCATGCGCCAGGCCGGGCGTTCGCTGCCGGAGTACCGGGCGGTGCGCGCGGGCCATGCGATGTTGGCGGCCTGCCAGGATCCGGACCTCGTCACCGAGATCACCCTTCAGCCGGTGCGCCGCCACAGCGTCGACGCGGCGATCCTCTTCTCCGACATCGTCGTGCCGCTCGTTGCCGTGGGTGTCGATCTCGACATCGTGGCCGGCACCGGCCCGGTGGTGGCGCGCCCGGTGCGCACCGCGGCCGATCTGGACCAGCTGCGTCCGCTCACCGTCGACGACGTGCCCTACGTGCGGACCGCGGTACAGCGGCTGGTGACCGAGCTGGGCCCGGTTCCGCTGATCGGCTTCGCCGGGGCGCCGTTCACCCTCGCCAGCTACTTGATCGAGGGCGGCCCCTCGCGCGACCACGCGCGGACGAAAGCCTTGATGCACGGCGACCCGCCGCTATGGAACGCGCTGCTCGACCGGTTGGCCGGCATCACCGCGGCCTTTCTCACTGTGCAGATCGACGCCGGCGTGTCCGTAGTGCAACTGTTCGACTCCTGGGCCGGCGCGCTGTCCCTGGCCGACTACGAGCGGTTCGTGCTTCCGCACAGCGCGGCCGTCCTGGGAGGCATCGGCACCGCCGTGCCCCGGATCCACTTCGGCGTAGGAACGGCCCACCTGCTGCCGGCCATGCGCCGGGCCGGCGCGGACGTCGTCGGCGTGGACTGGCGGACGCCGCTGGATGAGGCGGCCGATCAGCTGCACACCGCGGACGACCGCGGACCCGTCGTGGTGCAGGGCAACCTCGATCCCGCGCTGCTTCTCGCGCCGTGGCCGGTGGTGGAGGCGGAGGTCCGGCGCATCGTCGAGCAGGGTCGCCGGGCCGACGGCCACATCTTCAACCTCGGCCACGGCGTGCTCCCCGACACCGATCCGGACGTCCTTACCCGCGTGGTTGCGTTGATCCGGTCCATGCAGGACTGAGGGGCGTCGCTTACCGCCCGGTTACCGATCAGCCGTCACCGGCGCTCAGTGCGTCGGCATGCGATGGACTGAGTCCGTGATTTCCGTATCGGGTCGGATGCGATCCTGGCCGGCCCTTGTCGGCCTGTCCGTGCTCGTCGTGGCCGTCATCGCCGGCCTGGCGCTGTTTCAGCCGTGGAGGCTCTGGACGCACTCCTACGTCGACGAAGCGCTGCCTGGCGACTTCCCGGCGACGGCCGCCGCGGCGGCGGCGCCCGACCGGCGCGCCGCGGACGTCCGGAGTTCGTCTTCGCGGGCAATCTCCAGCCGGGGCCTGGCTCCAGCGCGGCCCCTGGTACTGCATTCGGGCCGCTTCGTGTCCGGTGAGCACCGGACGTCCGGCCGGGCTGTGCTCCTTCGGCTGGCCGGCGGAACGCTCGTCGTCCGCCTGGAGGATCTCGACACGTCCGACGGCCCGGACCTCCACGTGGTCCTGGCCGAGACGCGGTCCGGTTCCTCCTCGATCGGTGACTACCTCCGACTGGGTCGGCTCAAGGCGACGAGCGGCAACCAGAACTACGCCGTGCCGGCGGGAACGGATCCGGACCGGTTCCTGTCCGTGGCGGTGTGGTGCCGTCGCTTCGATGCCGTCTTCGGCAGTGCGCCCTTACTGCCGGGGTGAGCGCGCAGACGGCCGGCGGCGGTGGTCCGCCGGTGCGGAAATGACTCGGACGCGCGTCGCGCGTCGCCCGCTGGGTCCCTGAAAGGCCCCGGAGCGGTTAGGCTCTTCGCGTTCGTCACCGGCCGGCATCGGGCCTGGGTGGTGTGGCGACGACGCACGCTTGCCGTTTCGTACCGCGCGTCGGTCGGAGTACCCGCGGAAGGGCATCAGAGTGGTCAAACACCGAGCGGTCCGGGCGGACTTCGCCGCCGAGTCGGCTCTGCGCGGCCGGTTCGTCCCCCTGGTCGCCTGTGCCGTCGTCGGCCTGGGCCTGCTCGCCGTGGGCGCCCTGGTGGTCAGCCTGCTGGGCGGCGACTTCCTGCCCGGCCTGCCGTCGCCCGGCGCTCGGCACACGATTGGCGTTCTGCCGAATACGACTACCAGCTCCGGTTCGGCGTCTCCGTCCGCGACGGATGCCACCGACCTGGTCACGAGCACCGTCCCGAGCCTGCCGTCCAGGTCGCCGAGTCTCACACCCACGGCGGGCGCGCGCCCGTCTCGGCCCGCCACTGGTTCGGCCCCGGCGACGTCGACCACCATCGCCGGGGGTACGCCATCCCTCAGCGACGCGGCCCGAACCACGAGCCCGACGGCCTCCCGCACGCCCACACCGACCCCCACGCCGCCGGGCGCGACGAAGACCCCGCCGACCGCGACCAAGACACCACCCGGCGCGACGAAGACGCCACCGACCGCGACCAAGACCCGACCGGGGAGATGAGGGCCCAGCTACACCGAGCCGCGGGCAGTCAGCGGTTTCGCACCGGCTGATCCCCGTCCACCGGTCCGACCGGCGTCCCGGCCCCGGCGGCCTCCGCTCCTCGGCCTGGGTGACCCGACCCGCCTGGGACGATGGAACGCATGCGGGTCGTCGTGGTCGGAGGTGGCATCGCTGGGCTGGCCGCCGCCGAGCGGCTGGGCCGCGCCCGTCCGGACGACGAGGTGGTCGTCCTGGAGGCGGCCGATCGCATCGGCGGCAAGCTGCGGGTGAACGAGGTCGCCGGCCATCCCGTCGACGTCGGCGCCGAAGCCCTGCTGGTGCGCCGACCGGAGGGGCTGGTCCTGGCCCGAGCCGCCGGGCTGAGCGACGAGGTCATCCGCCCGCTGACCACCGCCGCGTCGATCTGGACGGGCCGGCCGCACCCCATTCCAGGGGGAACGGTGCTCGGCATCCCGGGCGATGTCGAGGCCGCCACGGCGAGCGGGCTGTTCTCCGACGCCACGCTGCGGCGCCTGGCTGCCGAACGCGAGGAGCACCACCCTCGTCTGGAGCAGGACGTCTCGGTCGGTGACCTGGTGGGCGAACGGCTCGGGCAGGAGGTGGTCGCCGACCTCGTCGATCCTCTGCTCGGAGGCGTCTACGCCGGCCGGGCGGGGGAGATATCTCTGCAGGCGGCGATTCCGGCACTGGCCGCGCGGCTGGCCACCGAGGGCGGCTCGCTCGTGGCCGCAGCTGCGGCGCTGAACGAGGCCGGCCGCGCCGCCACGCCGGTCGGTGCGCCGGTCTTCGCGTCGCTGCGCGGCGGACTGGGGCGACTCCCCGAACAGGTGGCCACCCGCGGCCGGTTCACCGTGCGAACCCGGGCCACCGTCCGAGCGCTGAGCCGCCGCCCCGGCGGCGGATTCGTACTCGCCGTCGGTTCGCGGCCGGACGGCGAGACGCTCGAGGCCGACGCGCTGGTCCTGGCCGTCCCGGCCGGCAAGGCGGCGGCCCTCCTGCGCGAGTCAGCTCCGGTAGCCGCCCGCGAGTTGGCCGGCGTCCGGACGGCCAGCGTGGCCATCGTCTCGCTGGCCCTGCCGGGCGACGTCGCGTTGCCGGCGGGCAGCGGCCTGCTGGTGCCCGCCGGGCGCGGTCTGGCGGTCAAGGGCGTCACGCTCACCTCGCAGAAGTGGCCGGACGGGCCGGACGGGCTGTCCCTGCTGCGCGCGTCGTTCGGCCGGGTCGGCGACGAGGCGGTGCTCCAGCGCGACGACCGCGACCTGGTGGCGTTGGCCGCCGCCGAGCTGGAAGTCCTCCTGGGCGGGCCGCTCCGGCCGGTGGACGCCGTGGTGACGCGGTGGGGCGGCGGCCTGCCGCAGTACGACGTCGGTCACGTCGACCGGGTGCTCCGGATCCGGGCCGACGTGGCCGCGGTGCCCGGGCTGGCGGTGGCCGGCGCCACCTACGACGGCGTCGGCATCCCGGCCTGCATCGCCTCGGCCTGGGCCGCGGCCGCCCAGGTGGGCGCGGCCCTGGCCGGACGCGGACAATGAAGGCCATGGTGGACGGCAAGCAGGCCAAGGCGCTCAACGACACGATCCGCTACACCGGGTGGTCGGTGTTCCGGGTGACCAGCCCGCTGGGTGAAGACGGCCGCGACAAGATGGCCGGCGAGCTGGACGCCCTCGTGGCCGAGCTGGCCGCGGTGGACGTCGTGGTGCGCGGGCTCTACGACGTCTCGGCGCTGCGGGCGGACGCCGACGTCATGATCTGGTGGCACGCCGAGACCGCTGAGGCGCTGCAAGACGCCTACGCGCGGTTCCGGCGCACCGAACTGGGCCGGCACCTAGAGCCGGTGTGGTCGAACCTGGCCCTGCACCGTCCGGCCGAATTCAACAAGAGCCACATCCCGGCGTTCCTGGCCGACGAGGAGCCGCGCCGTTACGTGAGCGTCTACCCGTTCGTGCGCAGCTACGACTGGTACCTGCTGGAGGACTCCGAGCGGCGGGCGATGCTGGCCGAGCACGGCCAGATGGCCCGGGGCTATCCCGACGTCCGTGCCAACACGGTCGCCTCCTTCGCCCTCGGCGACTACGAGTGGATCCTGGCCTTCGAAGCCGACGAGCTGCACCGCATCGTCGACCTCATGCGCCACCTGCGCGGGTCGCAGGCCCGCCGCCACGTGCGCGAGGAAGTGCCGTTCTACACCGGCACCCGCCGCAGCTCGGCCGAGCTCGTCGCCGCCCTGCCGTGACCGGCTTGTCCGAGCCGAGCGCGCCAGGGACCGCCGACGCCGCGCCGCCAGAGGACCCGTACGACCTGCGGCGCTTCGTCGAGGCCCAGGATGCCGCCGGCACCTACGACCAGGCGCTGGCCGAGCTCCGGCGCGGCCGCAAGACCAGTCACTGGATGTGGTTCGTCTTTCCGCAAATCGCCGGTCTGGGCCGGAGCTCCACGTCGCGCCGCTACGCCATTTCCGGCCTCGACGAGGCCCGCGCCTACCTGACTCATCCGGTGCTCGGCCCGCGGCTGATCGAGACAGCGACGGTGGTGGCCGAAACATCCGGACGCAGCGCGACCGAGATCTTCGGCGGAATCGACGCGCAGAAGCTGCACTCGTCGATGACGCTGTTCGCCCGAGCCGACCCGGACCAATCCGCATTCGTCAGCGTCCTTGATGGGTACTTCAGCGGGAAGCCGGACCGAGCCACCGACCGACTTCTCTGACCGGCACACGGACCGGACTGCCAGTGGTCAGCGGGGCCAGCCGGGCTCCCGACGCGAGTTGATCACGAGGTTCTGCACGAAGCTGTCCGGCGGCAAAGTGATCATGAACTCGATGGCCGAGGCGACGGTGTCGGGATCCATCATCACCTCCTGGCGCAGGTTCCACTGCTCCATCATCGGGGTGTTCATGGCACTGGGCATGAGCCCGTGGATGCGCGCCGGCCACCGGTACTCATAGGCCTCTCGCTGGATCACCTCGGTCAGCTTGGCCAGGGCCGCCTTGGACGCGTTGTAGGCCGCGGCGTCTGTGCCGACCGTGATTGCCGAGATCGAGATGACATTGACGATGTCGGCCGGGAACTCGCCGGGGTCACGAGCCAGCACGGTTCGCATGAACTCGCGGCTGGTGAACAGCGGGCCGGACGCGTTGACCCCGATCACGCCGTGCCACTGCTCGTCGGTGATGTCGACCAGGCTCGCCCCCCGGTCGGTGCCGGCGTTGTTCACCAGACAGTCGAACGCGGCGCCGTGCCGACCGGCCACCTCCTCCACCGCGCCCCGCACCGCGCCCGGGTCGGTGACGTCGAGGCCCACGGCCTCGGCCGTGCCGCCGTCGGACTCGATCAGCCCGACGGTCGCTTGCGCGCCGGCGATGTCGCGGTCGGCTACGACGACGGTGGCCCGGCCGCGGGCCAGGCGGCGGCAGGTGGCCCGGCCCAGGCCGCTGCCCCCGCCGGTCACCAGAGCGACCCGGCCGGCCAGGCTGCGCGGACTGGGCGGCGTCGGTGCCGGCCCGGCAGGAGCTTCGGCCGAGGGGGTGCTCGCGGGGGAGGCCATGGCGCAATCCGATCGTCCGTCGGCCGGCGGGGCCGGCGGTGGTGCCGGCGGGGCCGGCGGGCGGGGGTCATGGATATCACAGCGCCGCGGCGGCCTCGGTCGCAGCTATGCCGCCGGACGTCTAGGCGTCGCCGTCGAGGAGCAGATGGGGAGAGGACTGAGCGTCCCGTCCTCGACGATGTGCTCCGGGGGGCTACGCGTCCTCGACCATCCCGCGCAGCAGGGCCACGTCGTGGTGGTCGACCGCCCGGTGCTCATAACCCTCACGGAAGGCCAGGGCCAGCCGCGCGGACAGGCACCCGACGTCAAACCCCAGGAAGGGGCGACGCACCAGCGCGCGCGCCGGGTAGTGGAACACCGCGCCGTCGAGCCCGGCCTGGATGCCGTCGCCGGCGGCGTCGAAGACGACGGGATGCACGTCGACCCGCCCGCGCCCGGGTCGGTGCAGCTCCAGGCGGACCGGTCGCCAGTCGGTCTCGGCCCGGTAGCCGAGGTCGGTCAGCGCAGCCAGCGCGTCGTCCATCCGGGTGGCGTCCACGGCCACGTCGACGTCGCGATGGGGGCGGGTGGCCCGGCCGAGCAGGATGTCGACGCCCCAGCCGCCGCCCACCCATGACCGCACCCCGGCGTTCTCGAGGGCGCGCACAACGGCCAGCAGTTCTTCGGCCGACGTTTCGTCGTCCGGTTCGGCGGCGTCGGTCACCGGATCGCCGGATGCGCGGGCGTCGGTCAGGCCGACGTGGCGGGGGGCTCGGTGTCGTCGAAGGTGAGGCTGATGGAGTTGATGCAGTAGCGCAGGTCGGTGGGCGTGCCGTAGCCCTCGCCGGCGAAGACGTGGCCGAGGTGGCTGTGGCAGTTTGCGCACAGCACCTCGACGCGGCGGGAGAACAGGCTGTTGTCGGCCCGCTCGATGATCCGGTCGCCGGCCAGCGGGGAGAAGAAGCTCGGCCAGCCGCAGTGGGAGTCGAACTTCTCGGTGCTGCGGAACAGTTCGGTGCCGCAGGCCCGGCAGCGGTAGATGCCGACGCGGTGGTTGTCGGTGTACTCCCCGACGTAGGGCCGCTCAGTGCCGGCCTGGCGCAGGACCGCGTACTCGCCGGGGGTGAGCTCGGCCCGCCATTGCTCGTCGGACTTGACCACCGCGGGCGGCGGGATAACGGGGGACTGGTCGCGAACGCTCATGGCTCCACGGTACGAGCGCGGCATCGACGGTGACCGGCGCGTGCCCTTAACGAACGCGGAACGGGTGCCTCAGAACGTCCGCAACGCCCCAATGACGCCGGTCAGCAGACCCAGGGCGATGCCGATCAGGACCAGCCAGACCAGCACCTTGGTCAGCGCTCGGCGTCCCGGCGACAGCGCGTGCACCCCGGAGGCGAAGGCGGCGATGTTGCGGATCTCGCCCTCGGGCGTGTTCGGGTTGACCGGGCGACTGTCGCGCGGGTCGAGGAAGTACACGTGCGGCACCGGCTCCTGCGTGCCGGCCGCCTCGTGGTCGTACCCGTCGCTGGCGGGCCGGTCGGTCATGGCCCAAGCCTGCCTGACCAGTGGCCTCAACGCTAACGTGACCGGTATGGCGTCGCCCTTCGTCGAGCTCGACGTCGGCGGCCGCACCGTGCGCCTGACCAATCCCGACCGCGTGTACTTCAGCGCCCGCGGGGAGACCAAGCACGACCTGGCCCGCTATTACCAGTCGGTGGGCGACGGCATCGTGCGGGCGCTGCGGGAACGGCCGTGCATGCTGCACCGCTATCCCGACGGGACCGACGGCGAGAAGATCTACCAGAAGCGGCTGCCCAAGGGCGCGCCGGAGTGGATCGAGACCGCGGTGGTGCGCTTCCCGTCCGGGCGCAGCGCCGACGAGCTGTGCGTGACCGAGCTGGCCAGCGTGATCTGGGCCGTGCAGATGTCCACGGTGGAGTTCCACCCGTGGCACTCGCGGCGGGCCGACACCGAACGGCCCGACGAGCTGCGCATCGACCTCGACCCGCAGCCCGGCACCGGGTTGGCCGAGGCCAAGGTCGTGGCCACCATCGTGGAGGAGGCCCTGGTCGAGCTGGGCGCGGTCGGCTGGCCGAAGACCTCGGGCTCGCGCGGGCTGCACATCTACGTGCGCATCGAGCCGACGCACGGGTTCACCGAGGTGCGGC
>JBDUAD010000113.1:0-8336 GCA_040004775.1 bacterium
AGGTGGTTGTACATCTCGGGCGCGACCTTGATCGCCGAGGCGTGCAGGCCGGCCTTGTGCGCGAACGCGGCCGCACCGACGTAGGGCTGGTGGGTATCCGGTGCGAGGTTGGCGATCTCGGCGACCGCGTGGGAGACCCGGCTGAGCTCGGCCAGGCAGCCGTCGGGCAGGACGTCGCGACCCATCTTGGTCACCAGCCCGGCGATCACCGCGAAGAGATCGGCGTTACCGGCCCGCTCGCCGTAACCGTTAGCCGTCCCCTGGACGTGGGTGGCCCCGGCTTCGACCGCGGCCAGGGTGTTGGCCACGGCGCAGGCGGTGTCGTCCTGCGTGTGAATGCCGAGGCGCACCGTAGTGCGGGCGGCGACGTTGCTCACCACCCGGGCCACGCCCATGGGAAGCATCCCGCCGTTGGTGTCGCACAGCACGCCGACATCGGCCCCGGCATCGGCGGCCGCGGCCAGCACCTGGACGCCGTAGCCGGAGTCGTGTCGGTATCCGTCGAAGAAGTGCTCGCAGTCGAGGAACACCCGCCGGCCCGACGCCCGCAGATACGCGACGGTGTCGTGCACCATCGCCAGGTTTTCCTCCAGTGTGGTGCGCAGCGCGTCGGTCACGTGACGGACGTCGGACTTGGCCACCAGCGTGACGACCGGTGCGCGTGACTCGAGAAGGGCTCGGACCTGGGCGTCGTCCTCGACGGCGATGCCGGCCTTGCGGGTGGCTCCGAAGGCCACGAGCTCGGCGTGCTTGAGGGCGAGCTCGCCGTCGGCCGCGCGGGCGAAGAACTCGGTGTCCTTGGGCATCGCGCCGGGCCAACCGCCCTCGATGAAGCCGACTCCGACCTGGTCGAGCAACCGGGCCACCGCGAGCTTGTCGGCCACCGAGTAGGTAATGCCCTCGCGCTGGGCTCCGTCGCGCAGCGTGGTGTCGAAGACGTGGAAGGCGTCAGTCTGCATCGCGGGGTCCTCAGGCGGTCGGTCGGCGGGTGGAGTGCCCGCTGGTGGGCGGACACAACAAAAGACCCCCCGCGAGAATCGCGGAGGGTCGGCGCGTCGGTCCGGGGTCGGTCCCGGTCCGGCGCGCTAGCTGATAATGACGACGTACTGCACGCCTGAAGTTTGGCACAGATCCGGCTCCAGCGAGCGGGGCCAAGGGCCAGGAGGTGGGCTCCGGGCACCCGCGGTGAGACCGGGATTGCAACGGTGACCGCGCCGCACAACCCACCTGGCGCTGAGCCGCACAGCCCCTGGAGCCGAGCCGAATCAGGACCCGGCGACCGCGGCGGCGATCCGGTCGCCGATCGCGGTGGTGGAGCCGGGCGCGCCGGCGGCGGTGCGGGTGCGCAGGTCCTCGGCCACCGCGCCTTCGACCGCGGCGGCGGCGTCGGCCCGGCCGAGGTGCTCCAGCAGCATCGCCGCGGAGAGGATAGCGGCGGTCGGGTCGGCCCGTCCCTGCCCGGCGATGTCCGGCGCGCTGCCGTGGACCGGCTCGAACATGCTGGGGTTGGTGCGGCTGACGTCGAGGTTGCCGCTGGCGGCGAGTCCAATGCCCCCGGCGATGGCCGCTCCGAGGTCGGTGATGATGTCGCCGAAGAGATTGTCGGTGACGACGACATCGAAGCGACCCGGGTCGGTGACGAAGAACATGGACGCCGCGTCGACGTGCTGGTAGGCCACGGTCACGTCCGGAAACTCCGCGGCGACTGCGTCGACGATCCTCGCCCAGAGGCCCCCGGCGTGGACCAACACGTTGGTCTTGTGCACGAGGGTGAGGTGGCGGCGTGGACGGCTGTCCGCCCGGCCGAAGGCGTCGCGTACGACCCGTTCCACCCCGTAGGCGGTGTTGACGCTGACCTCGCTGGCCACCTCGTGCGGTCCTCCGCGACGCAGGGCGCCGCCGGTTCCGGCATATGGGCCCTCGGTGCCCTCGCGGACCACGACCATGTCGATCGCCGGGTCGCCGCCGAGGGGGCTGGTCACTCCCGGATACAAGCGCACCGGGCGCAGGTTGACGTGGTGGTCGAGCTCGAAGCGCAACCGCAGCAAGAGCCCGCGCTCCAGCACCCCGGGCGGCACCGAGGGGTCACCGACCGCACCCAAGAGGATGGCGTCGTGACCGCGCAGCTCGGCCAGCACCGAATCCGGCAACAGTTCACCGGTGCGGTGGTAGCGGGCGGCGCCGAGGTCGTAGCGGGTGGGCTTGACGTCCGCGCCGGCCGCGTCGAGGACCTTCAGCGCCTCGTCGGTCACCTCGACGCCGATGCCGTCACCGGGGATGACCGCCAGCTTCACGGACAGGACGGTAACGCACCCACTAGGGCTGGGTGCCCTCCGCCGGCGGCGCCTCGACCAGGTCCTCGCGCCGCAGCGGCTTGATCCGCGCCCACGTCAGGAACACCAAGCCGATCACCAGCACGCTGATGCCGGTCCAGAGTTGATGCGCACGCCGGCGGCCTCCTTGATCTCGACCTGGTTGTCGAACAAGCCGGTAATGATCAGGACGACGCCGTAGACCCCGGACATCGCGGCGATGAGCCAGCGCAGGTCGAACAGGCGACCCGCGGCCGACTGGGCGTGCACGTCTTCGTCGCTCACCTCGGCCGCGCTCGGGTTCGGCCCACCGGGCACGGCGGATGCGCCGGAACTGGTTGCGCTCGTCACCCCACTTGGGTTGAAGCCGGCTCCTGTCCCCAGATCAGGCCTTCGAGCTCCGCGCTGGTCTTTGATTCGTGGCCAGGCTGACCACGATGGACACGACGAGGTCGGGGAGAAAGGCGAAGATCGCGCCGTAGAAGTTCTGGCTCTGTCCCGACGCGATGTGGACGACCACACCGTTGCAGGAACGTCGCGAACAGCGGGGCGTTGAAGAACGAGAACAGCAGGTGGATGTAGTCGAACAGGTTCTCGTACTGGGCGGCGATGAACGCCGTGCCGACGCTGATCACGATGCCGACCACAGTGACGATGCGGCCGTGGCGCAGGTAGTACGCGTCCTCGCGGCCGGGGCGCAGGTAGGGCCGCCACACGTCGTACGTCCAGACGGTGTTGCAGCTGGAGATGTTGGCCGCCATGCCCGCCATGAATGCGGCCAGCAGTCCGGTCAGCGCGACGCCGAGGACGCCGTTGGGCAGGAACGTGCCCACCAGGTACGGGATTGCCTCGTTGTACGTGTGGGTGCCGCCCGGTCCGACCTGGTCCTTGAGCAGGGCCAGCGCGAGCAGCCCGGGACGACCGTGAGCATCGGGATGAAGATCTTAAGAAAGGCGCCGATCAGCGAGGTTCGGCGCGCGGCGGACAGATCGCGCGTTGCCGTGCAACGGAGGTGTGGCCGAGACCATGTCCTTGAGCCCCCCCAGCCGCCGACGTTGCACCAGCCCGACCACGACCAGCGGCACCGGTGAAGGACACGAAAGGTTCCTACATCATCAGCGCCCTCGCGGATAGGGAGGATCGCCGACGGACGATCACCTCGCTGCCGAACCCTCGACGTAGTCGTCATCGCTGTTGACCCAGCTCATCAGTCCGCGCAGGTGCCGGCCGGTCTCCTCGATCGGGTGCTTCTCGCCCTGAGCGCGTAGGGCGAGGAACTCCGGGGCACCGGCGTCCTGGTCGGCGATGAACCGGGCGGCGAACGACCCGCTCTGTACGTCGGCCAGCACGGCCTTCATGTTCTCCTTCACGCGCGCGTCGATCACCCGGGGGCCGCTGACGTAGTCGCCGTACTCCGCAGTGTCCGACACGGACCACCGCTGCTTGGCTATACCACCTTCGTACATCAGGTCGACGATGAGCTTGAGCTCGTGCAGACACTCGAAGTAGGCGATCTCGGGCTCGTAGCCGGCCTCAGTGAGCACCTCGAACCCGTACTGGACCAATTGCGACGCGCCTCCGCAGAGCACGGCCTGCTCACCGAACAGGTCGGTCTCGGTCTCCTCGGTAAAGGTGGTCTCGATCGCCCCGGCCCGGGTGCCGCCGATGGCCTTGGCGTAGGACAGGGCCAGGGCCAGCGCACCACCGGTGGCGTCCTGCTCGACCGCGATCAGCATCGGCACGCCCTTGCCGTCCACGAACTGGCGACGGACGAGGTGCCCGGGGCCCTTGGGCGCGACCATGGCGACGTCCACGCCGGGTAGTGCGGTGATGTAGCCGAAGCGGATGTTGAACCCGTGGCCGAAGAACAACGCGTCGCCGTCCTGCAGGTTGGCCTCGATCGAGTCCCGATAGAGCTGGCGCTGCTTGTGATCTGGGGCCAGCACCATGATCAGGTCGGCCTCGGCCGCGGCGTCGGCCGGCGCCAGCACGCGCAGGCCCTCGTCCTCGGCCTTGGCCCGGCTCTTGGAACCCTCCGGCAGCCCCACCCGCACGTCCACGCCGGAGTCGCGCAGGCTCAGCGCGTGGGCCTGGCCCTGGCTGCCGTAGCCCAGCACGGCCACGGTGCGCTCCTGGATGATCGACAGGTCGGCGTCGTCGTCGTAGTAAATGGTGACGGGCATCGGCGGGGGCTCCTCGGTTCGGCTTCGCGGGACGGACTGGTGTGGGGTGCCGGGGCTGGAGTGGAGGGCGGGATCCGGACCTCAGGCGCTGCGGTCGACCGCCCGTACCGCGGTCTGGGACATCGAGCGCGGGCCGCGCGCCACCGCGACCACGCCGGACTGGACCATCTCACGGATTCCGTACCGGCCGAGCATCTCGGTCATGGCGGCCAGCTTCTCGTGCGAGCCGGTGATCTCGATGGTCAGCGCGTCGGGACCGATGTCGACCACCTTGGCCGCGAACAGCTCCACCGTCTCCAGCACGCTGCGGCGGGTGGCGTCGTCGGTGCGCACCTTGACCAGGAGCAGCTCCCGGCGCACCGCCTGCTTCTCCTCGAGCTCGACGATCTTGAGCACGTTGATCAGCTTGTTGAGCTGTTTCGTCACCTGCTCGAGCGCGGCGCCCTCGACGCTGACCACGATGGTCATGCGCGAAACCTCGGGGTGCTCGGTCGGCCCGACGGCGAGGGACTCGATGTTGAAGCCGCGGCGGCTGAAGAGACCGGCGATGCGCACGAGCACACCGGGCTTGTTCTCGACCAGGACCGACAGCGTGTGGATGCTCACGGCGCCACCCCGGCCGCGATCCGGGAGGTGGGCACGCGTCCGTTGATCATCACGTCGGTGAGCGTGCGGCAGTGCAGCTCGGTGGTGTCGAGTACGGCTACGTCCACGTCGTCGGGGCCGATGAGCAGACCAATCTCGGTGCACCCCAGGATGACCGTCCGGGCGCCCCGGTCGGCCAGATGAGCGAGTACATCGCGGTAGGCCGCGCGGGATTCCTCGAGCACGATTCCGTGGACGAGCTCGTCGTAGATGACGCGGTGGACGAGCTCGCGCTCCGCCACATCCGGCACGAGGACGTCGGTCCCGACCGCGGCGAGCCGGTCGGAGTAGAGGTCGCTGCCCATCGTGTAGGCAGTGCCCAACAGGCCCACGGTCGGCATACCGGTCACCGCTTCGGCCACGACGTCGATCAGATCGACGAATGGCACCGAGATCGCCGCGGTGATGTCGCCGGCCACGAGGTGCAAGGTGTTGGTGGCCAGGGCGACGGCGGCGACCCCGCCGCGCTCGAGCGCCAGCGCGGCCCCGGCCAGGATCCGGCCCTGGCCGGCCCAGTCCCCGGCCCGCTGAAGCGCTTCGATGTCGGCGAAGTCGACGGAGTGGATGGTGACCGGCGCGCTCGCGTGACCGCCCCGGACTTCGGCGACGAGCTGGTTGAGTCGGCGGTAGTACACCGCGCTCGACTGCCACGACATGCCGCCGATGAGGCCGATGCGGGCCAGCGGCGTACGGCCCGGCGGCACGTCCGGTTCGCTCATTCCGGGCGGTGGCTCAGTCATCGGCGAACGCGGGCCGGATGCCGCGTGCGGCCTGGATGTCGTCGTTGCTCGTACCGGCCGCGACCATGGGCCAGACCATCGCGTCCTTGCCCACGGTGAAGTCGACCACCACCGGCTGGTCATCGATGGCCATGGCCTTGTCGATGGTGGCGTCAACGTCGGCCGGGCTCTCGCAACGCAGCCCGACGCAGCCCAGCGCGTCGGCCAGCTTCACGAAGTCGGGCACGCGCTTGGCCGTCGACGCCTGATGGGTGCCGAGCTCGGTCTGGCTGTAACGCTCGGCGTAGAACAGCGTCTGCCACTGCCGGACCATGCCGAGGTTGCCGTTGTTGATCACCGCAACCTTGATCGGGAAGCCCTCGATCGCGCAGGTGGCCAATTCCTGATTGGTCATCTGGAAGCAGCCGTCGCCATCGATGGCCCAGACCGTGGTGTCCGGCCTACCCGCCTTGGCCCCCATCGCCGCGGGCACGGCAAAGCCCATCGTGCCCAGGCCGCCGGAGTTGATCCAGGTGTAGGGATTCTCGTATCTGACGAACTGTGACGCCCACATCTGGTGCTGACCCACCCCGGACACGTAGACCGCGTCGGGCCCGGCGATGGAGCCGAGCCGTTCGATCACGTACTGGGGGGCCAGCGAGCCATCGGTCGGCTCGTCGTAGCCGAGCGGATAGGTCTCGCGCCAGCCGTTGGCCTGGGCCCACCAACCGGAAAGGTCAGCGCGGTGGCCGGCGTCGTACTCGGCTTGCACGGCCGGCGTGAGTTCCCGCAGGACCTCGCGCACGTCGCCGACGATCGGCACGTCGGCCTCGCGGTTCTTACCGATCTCGGCCGGGTCGATGTCGGCGTGCACCACCTTGGCCAGTGGAGCGAAGCTGTCGAGCCGGCCGGTCACGCGGTCGTCGAAGCGGGCGCCCAGCACGATGAGCAGGTCCGACTTCTGCAGGGCGGTGACCGCGGCCACCGTGCCGTGCATGCCCGGCATACCGAGGTGCTGCGGGTGGCTGTCCGGGAAGGCGCCGCGGGCCATCAGCGTCGTGACGACGGGGATGCCGGTGAGTTCGGCGAGTTGGCGCAGTTCGGCCGCCGCCCGCGCCCTCAGGATGCCCCCGCCGACGTAGAGCACGGGTCGTCGAGCCTCGGTGATCAGTCGGGCGGCCTCGCGGACCTGCTTGCCGTGCGGGCGCAGGACGGGCTTGTAGCCGGGCAGATCCAGGACGGGCGGCCAGGCGAACGTGGTCGCCGCCTGCAGGACGTCCTTCGGGATGTCGACCAGCACCGGCCCGGGGCGCCCGGTGCCGGCGAGATGGAACGCCTCGGCAACGGTGCGGGCGATGTCCTCCCCGCGCTGGACCAGGAAGTTGTGCTTGGTGATCGGCAGGGTGATCCCGGAGATGTCGGCTTCCTGGAACGCGTCGGTGCCGATGGCCGGCAGGGCGACCTGGCCGGTGATCGCGACCATGGGCACCGAGTCCATGTAGGCGTCGGCGATCGGCGTGACCAGATTGGTCGCCCCAGGCCCCGAGGTGGCCATGCACACGCCGACCCGGCCGGTCGCGTGCGCGTAGCCCTCCGCCGCATGCCCGGCGCCCTGCTCGTGGCGGGTCAGCACGTGCCGCACACGGGTGGAGTCGTACAGCGGGTCGTAGGCCGGCAGGATCGCGCCGCCGGGGATGCCGAACACGAGGTCGGCGCCGACCTCCTCCAGGGATCGGATCAGCGCCTGGGCGCCGGTGACCGACTCGACCCGGCCGGGCGTCGAACTTCCGGTACCGGAGGCGCCCGTTCCTGGACGTGCGGCCGGTGGACTGGGCCGGGTGGCGGTCATGGGTGGTTCCCTTCTGAAAAACCCAACAAAAAACCCTTCGTGCCGGGGGCACGAAGGGTGGACGCGTCGAGGCGGGCGAAGTTACGGCCGCCGGACGCGCCGGGCGATGAGTACGAGCTTGACCACGAAGCGACCGTACACCCGAGGCCGGCCGTCGTTCAACGCGCCGGGACAGCCGTCCCATCGCGTGAGACCCTGGCTTACGTCGGCCCCGTAGCAGCACGACACGCCGGCCCGGACGCTGCCACGCCGCCACCGACCACACCGGTGCCTCAGCGGCAGACGGCCCCGCGGGCGGCCGAGCCGACCAGCTTGGCGTACTTGGCCAGCACGCCCCGCTCGACACGAGCCGGCGACGGTGCCCACTGCGCCCGGCGCCGGTCGAGCTCCTCGCTGGTGACGTCGAGCTCGAGCGTGCGATTGGCGATGTCGACGACGATGCGGTCCCCGTCCGCCACCAGGGCGATCGGTCCGCCGACCGCCGCCTCGGGCGCGACGTGGCCGATACAGAGCCCGGTGGTGCCACCGGAGAACCGCCCGTCGGTGAGCAGGAGGACGTCCCTGCCCAGACCGGCACCCTTGATCGCGCCGGTGATGGCCAGCATCTCGCGCATGCCCGGTCCGCCCT
>JBDUAD010000029.1:0-27139 GCA_040004775.1 bacterium
TTGCGATACTCGTCGGACACCCCGGTGTAGATCGCCGTCGTGCTGGCATAGGCGTGACCGGCCTGGTCTTGCACGAATCGCTCCGGGTAGCCGAACTCCACCAGATGCGTCACGTAGGAGTGACGCAGACTGTGCAGGTCGAGCTCTGACGCGAGCCCGGCGGACCCGCGAGCCCGCGATTGCACGCGCGGCGACAACACTTCCCACCCAGCGCTCCGCGCCGCGAAAGTAGTTTGCGATCGAAGATCGCGACGCTGATGCTCGCGATGTGACCATGCATCCCAACCAGCTCACGATCTCCCGTGAGGCCGTGCGTGACCTGGTGGATGTGCAGTTCCCCCAGTGGCGAGGCCGGCCGATCAAGGAGTTCCGAGCACAGGGAACGGTCAACGCACTGTTTCGCATTGGCGACCGACTCGCAGCCCGATTCCCGCTCGAACCTGGCGACGTTGAGACGACACGGCGATCGTTGGGGTCCGAGGCGCAAGCAGCCCGCGAGCTGTTGGGCCGCACGCGCTTCCGCACGCCTGAGCCCGTAGCAATCGGCGAACCCGGAGAGGGATACCCGCTCCCGTGGTCAGTGCAGACCTGGCTGCCCGGGACGGTAGCCACCGAGGAAGACCCGAGCGGCTCCGTCGCGTTTGCACGCGACTTGGCCGAATTCATCCGCGGTGTGCGCGCCATCGACACTCACGGCCGGACATTCAACGGTGAGGGTCGCGGAGGCGACCTGCGATCCCACGACGTGTGGATGGAGACCTGCTTCGAGCACAGCGAGCCGCTCATGGACGTTCCGCGGCTTCGCCGAATGTGGGCTGTGCTGCGCGACCTGCCGCGCAGCGGGGCCGGTGACGTAATGACCCACGGCGACCTGATTCCCGGCAACGTGCTTGTCAGCGACGGGCGGCTGACTGCGGTGATCGACGTCGGCGGACTGGGACCGGCCGATCTTGCTTTGGATCTTGTGTGCGCATGGCATCTGCTCGACGCCGGACCGCGGCAGGTGCTTCGCGACGAACTCGGCTGCGACGACCTCGAGTGGGAACGCGGCATGGCCTGGGCCTTCGAGCAAGCAATGGGGGCCGTCTGGTACTACGTCGAGACCAACCCCGCCATCAGCCTGATGGGTCGACGCACGCTGCATCGCATCACGGCGGCCACATCTTCACCTTAAGTCCCTGGCTCTGGCCAGAGGCCACTGCTTGACGTGCGGCTTGGAGCGGCACGCGCAGCTCAGCCGACGACACCGCGCCGAGCGCGCGGAACTGCTCGGATATTCCAGCCGTGATCGAGCGGGCCGCAACGAGGTTCCGCGACCTGTGCGCTCCAAGCGAATTCAGCCCACCGACGTCGAGGCCATCCAGCACTCCCGCAACCTTGCCGACCCACGCCGCCTGCTGATCTCGCGTGATATCGCCGAGCAAAGGTGCGTCGCTGCGCAATTCACTGGGTGTTGATGTCCGCAAGAAGTGTGCGGTGCTGCGACGTCTAGCGGTCGGTGATGTCAGGGACGAGCAGGGAGACCTCCGTGCTGGCGAAATGTTCGACAGCGCACCCTGGTATCGATCGGCGAACGAGCTCGACAGGAAGCGGGTCACCTGCAATATCGCTCAGTTTCAGCTGCAGCCGCTGGTGCTGCCGCAACCCTCACAGACGAAGCAGCTGCCGGCCTGACGCATCTTGGTGCCGCAGTTCATGCACAGTGGTGCGTCGGCCGAGGAGCCGAGAAGTGACTCCATGAGCTCGGTGGAGCTGTGCACGGTCAGCGGAGCCGGCACCGCGGCCACCTCGTCCTCGGCGCCTCCGGCGGTCACTGCCGGCGTCACCGGTGCGGACTGCGCCAGCGACTCGAAGTCCTGGGTGTCGTCGCTGCCGTACGAGCCGGTGTCGAGCTGGCGCGAACGCTCCTCGGCGGTGTGGATGCCCAGCGCCGAGCGGGTCTCGAAGGGCAGGTAGTCCAGAGCCAGCCGCCGGAAGATGTAATCCACGATCGACTGCGCCATCCTGATGTCGGGATCGTCGGTAAGCCCGGCCGGCTCGAAGCGCATGTTGGTGAACTTCTGCACGTAGGTCTCCAGCGGCACGCCGTACTGCAGGGCGATGGAGATCGCGATCGAGAACGCGTCCATGACCCCGGCCAACGTCGAGCCCTGCTTGCCGAGCTTGAGGAACACCTCACCCAGGCCGTCATTCGGGTACGAGCCGGCGGTGAGGTAACCCTCGGCGCCGCCCACCGCGAACGACGTCGTCCGCGACGGGCGCGACTTTGGCAACCGGGTTCGGGTCGGCCGGTACTCGACCACCGTGCCCGGTCCCGGCCCGGCTTCGGTGTCCTTGGCGCCGGAGGCGGTGTCCTTGGCGCCGGAGGCGGTGGCCGTCTTGCCGGCCGAGAGCGGCTGGCCGACCTTGCAGTTGTCGCGGTACACGGCCAGCGCCTTGAGCCCCAGCTTCCACCCCTGGTAGTAGACGTCCTCGATGTCGGCCACCGTCGCCGTCTCCGGCAGGTTGACCGTCTTGGAGATCGCCCCGGACAGGAACGGCTGGGCCGCGGCCATCATCCGCACGTGGCCCATGGCCTTGATCGCCCGCGCGCCCATCGCGCAGTCGAACACTTCGTAGTGCTCCGGGCGCAGGCCGGGCGCATCGATGACGTGACCGTGCTCAGCGATGAACTCGACGATTGCCTCTACCGACTCCTCCTGGTAGCCCAAGGCGCGCAGGGCCCGCGGCACGGTCTGGTTGACGATCTGCATCGACCCGCCGCCGACCAGCTTCTTGAACTTGACCAGCGCGAGGTCCGGCTCCACCCCGGTGGTGTCGCAGTCCATCATCAGTCCGATCGTGCCGGTTGGGGCGAGCACGGAGGCCTGGGCGTTGCGCCACCCGGTGCGCGCGCCGATCTCATTGCCGGTGGCCCACTGCTCGGCGGCCACGGCGTACACGGAGCCGTCGTTGGCATGGACCCGGCGCGCAGCGTCGTTGGCCGCGGCGTGCTTGCGCATCACCCGGGCGTGAGCCGAGGCGTTGCGCGCGTAGCCCTCGTACGGGCCGACGATGCCGGCCAGCTCGGCCGAGCGTCGGTAGGCGGTGCCGGTCATCAGCGATGTGATCGCCCCGGCCATGGCCCGGCCACCGTCGGAGTCGTAGGCGAGGCCGGAGGCCATCAGTAACGCACCGAGGTTGGCGTAGCCGACGCCGAGCTGGCGGTAGGCGCGGGTGTTGACGCCGATCGCCTCGGTCGGAAAGTCGGCGAAGCAGATAGAGATGTCCATGGCCGTGATGATCACCTCGACCGCTTTGACGAAGCGCACGGAGTCGAAGGTGTTGTCCGGCTGCAGGAACTTCAGCAGGTTCAGCGAGGCCAGGTTGCACGAGGTGTTGTCCAGGCTCATGTACTCCGAGCACGGGTTGGACGCAGTGATGCGCCCGGTCTCGGGGTTGGTGTGCCAGTCGTTGATCGTGTCGTCGTACTGGATGCCCGGGTCGGCGCACTCCCAGGCCGCCTGCGCCACCTCGGTGAACAGCGCCTTGGCGTCGACGGTCTCGATCACCTCACCCGTGCTGCGCGCCCGCAGACCGAACGGCGCGCCGTCCTCCACCGCACGCATGAAGGCGTCCGACACGCGCACGGAGTTGTTGGCGTTCTGGTACTGCACGCTGGTGATGTCCGAGCCGCCGAGGTCCATGTCGAACCCGGCGTCACGCAGGACGCGGATCTTGTCCTCTTCCCGCGCCTTGGTCTGGACGAACTCGCGGATGTCGGGGTGGTCGATGTCGAGCACGACCATCTTGGCCGCCCGCCGGGTTGCGCCACCGGATTTGATCGTCCCGGCTGAGGCGTCGGCGCCGCGCATGAAGCTCACGGGGCCGGATGCGGTACCACCGGAGGACAGCAGCTCCTTCGACGACCGGATCCGCGACAGGTTCAGCCCGGCGCCGGAGCCGCCCTTGAAGATCAGCCCTTCCTCGCGGTACCAGTTCAGGATCGAGTCCATGGTGTCGTCGACGGCGAGGATGAAGCAGGCGCTGACCTGCTGCGGCGAGGCAGTGCCGACGTTGAACCACACCGGGGAGTTGAAGCTGAACACCTGGTGCAGCAGCATCCAGGTCAGTTCGTGGCCGAAGATCTCCGCGTCCTCCTCGGAGGCGAAGTAGCCGTGCTGCTGCCCGGCCCGCCGGTACACGGTGACCACGCGATCGATCAGCTGGCGCAGGGACCACTCGCGCACATCCGAGCCGACCGCCCCGCGGAAGTACTTGGTAGTCACGATGTTGGCCGCGTTGACCGACCAGTCGACCGGAAACTCCACGCCGCGCTGCTCGAAGTTGACCGATCCGTCCCGCCAATTGGTCATGATCACGTCGCGGCGCTCCCACGTCACCTCGTCGTAGGGGTGCACGCCGGCCGTCGTGTACACCCGCTCGACGACCAGCCCGTCGGCCGGATACCGGGCATCGGTGCCGGTCGGGTGGGAGTGCGCGACATCTGTCATTGCTGAACCTTCCTGGAGGACGGAGCGACCTGCGGGTCCGCGGCGGACCTGCGGCTCGGTCAGGGCGTATTGGGTGCCGACGTACCGGTTGCGGGGATACTGGCTGCGGGGGTACTGGCTGCGGGGGAACGCAGCTCGGCGATGGCCTTGTCGAAATCGTCGATGGAGCTGAAAGAGTTGTAGACGCTGGCGAAGCGCAGGTAGGCCACCTCGTCGAGCTGGCGCAGTGGGCCGAGGATGGCGAGGCCGACCTCGTTGGTCGGCACCTCGGCCGCGCCGCTGGCCCGCACGGTGTCTTCGACGGTTTGCGCCAGCACGGCCAGCGCATCGTCGTCGACCGGGCGGCCCTGGCAGGCCCGGCGCACTCCGGAGATCACCTTGGCCCGGCTGAACGGCTCACTGACCCCACTGCGCTTGACCACGGCCAGGGCGGCGGTCTCCAGCGTGGTGAAGCGCCGCCCGCAGGACTGGCAGCTGCGCCGACGCCGGATCGCCTGGCCGTCCTCCTGCTCGCGGGAGTCGAGCACACGGGAGTCGGAATGCCGGCAGAACGGACACCGCACCTCGTTCTCCTCCTCTCGATCCTGCCAGGCGCACGCCCGTCCAGCCTCGCTGCCGACACCGACGTGTCCTGCAGCCGGTGGGCCGTGATCCCGTGGACTGTGTTGTGCTGAATCGGGGGACATCCTGTGGAGGACGACCCCAATCTGTGGACAACTTACAGGCGTGTAACTACTAGATATAGTAGAACCGTAGGTCGATCGCGGCCATTCCGCAAGAGCCGACACGCGCAAAATGTAGACTCCGACCGGCTCGGACGTGAGCGCGTTCGTGGGCCGGATCGACGCGACCGGTGCCCTAGCCGGGTCGCCGGGGCCCGGGCCGCTCAGCGCAGCGAGTCGCTCAGCGCAGCCAGCCGCTCAACGCAACCGCAAGATCTGCCCGGGACGTAGCGCACCGTCGCCCAGACGGTTAATACGGACCAGCTCAGCCACCTCAGCGAGCGGATCGCGCCGGGGAGCCACCCGAGAGGCGATCGACCACAGCGTGTCGCCGTCGTGCACGACGATCTGCTCCGGCCCGGCTACTGCAGCGCTGTGGCCCGGGGACGTGCCCGGATTGCTGATCCAGGCACCGATCACGACGGCGAGGGCGAGCACGACCGCCGCCAGCACCAGGGTGGCTCGGCCGCGCCGGGTCAATCGGACGCCGACGGTTTCGAGACGATCCGCCGGCGCCGGGCGGCACACCGGCGGGAGCTCGAGAAGGACTCGCGCGCCGAGGTCGGCCGTCCCCGCGTCGTCCGAGGCCCAGCCGCTGACCTCGCCTGGAACCGCAGGGAACGGCGCGGCTGCCGGGCGCGGCGCGCTGGGCACGAACTGAGCCGGAACCACGCGCGGCCGCGGCGCGACGACCGGCATGGCGCGCCCGCCCGGATCCGGCTGCGGACGCACCAGGAGTACGGGGCGCGCGGGTACTCCGAACGCGCCGGGGACACCCGGACCCGGCCGGACCGCGGCCCGCCGCCCCGGCGGCGGGCAAACCGCAGGTGCGGGACGTGGGGCCGGCGGCGCCGATGAGGAGGGCGCCACGCGCAGGCGGCGAGTCCGCAGCGGGATGTGGACCGCCGGGGCGACCTCGGGGGCGAGTGACATGGATTTCCTCCTTCGGCAGGCACCGCGGGTCCACGGCGCCGGTTCTGCCCGGTCGCTGATTCCGGGCGCCGGCTCGAACAGGTGTTCGTTCGAACCGTTGTACGACTGTGTAACACCGGGCACCGACAAATTCCAGGGCCGACCGGCGTGTCGCTCGAACAAACGTTTGTCCAGCGGGAGCGCCGGGGATATCGTCGGCACCGACCCGAGGCACGTCCGGTGCCGCTCACGACCGAGGAGACCCGCCGTGGCCAGCAGCACCTCCGCCTCAACCCCGCGCCGCCGCACTGCACCCACCGCGCTGGCCGGCACTGGGGACATCGAGGGAGCCGACCTCCGGCACTTCGCGCACCGTCCCGATACGGATCCCGAGCCACCAGCCGCCTCGGGCATCGAGACCACCGCCGATGGGTTGACCAACCGGCAGCGCACGATCCTCGCTGTCATCCGTGACTCGGTGCAGCGGCGCGGGTACCCGCCGAGCATCCGTGAGATCTGCGAGTCGGCCGGTCTGGCCTCCACGTCCAGCGTGGCGCATCAGCTCAGCGTCCTGGAGAAGAAGGGCTACATCCGTCGCGATTCGAAGCTGCCTCGGGCGGTCAACGTCGCCGCCGTGGACGAAGGCAAGCCCGGCAAGCGCGGACGGGCACGCACGGTCACCCCGAACGAGTTCGGCGAGGCGCCCACGCCGGCCTTCGTGCCCGTGGTCGGCCGTATCGCCGCCGGTGGTCCGATCCTGGCCGAACAGCAGGTCGAAGACGTCTTCCCTCTCCCCCGCGAACTTGTCGGCGAGGGGACCCTGTTCTTGCTGCGGGTGGTCGGCGACTCAATGGTCGGCGCCGCCATCACCGACGGCGACTGGGTCGTCGTGCGTCAGCAGCCCTCGGCCGACAACGGCGACATCGTGGCCGCCATGCTCGACGGCGAGGCGACCGTGAAGACCTACCAACTCCGCGACGGGCACGTGTGGCTGCTCCCCCACAACGACAGCTACGAGCCGATTGCCGGTGACGACGCGCTCGTCCTCGGCCGGGTGGTCACCGTCCTGCGCAAGGTCTGACCGCCGGGTTCTGGACGTCGCGCTCCGACAGCCAGGTCCGGTGAAGGGTCGCCGGGCCTACCGGACCACGGCGTTCGATCGGCGGCGGCGCCCATCGAACGGCGCCGCGGCGGCGGCCCAGACAGGCCGCAGGACCAGCGCGAGGAGAAGCACCCCGACCGCGGCACCGCCGATGAAGTCGCTGAGCCAGTGGTAGTTGAGCAGCGTCATCGCGACGGTGATGGCGAAGGGGGCGATCCAGCGACCGACGTGGACCGCGCGCGACAGCCGGTCGGACACCGGCCAGCGCAGTAGGGACCAGTCGGCCAGCCCCCACAGTAGAACGGCGTTGGCCACGTGCCCTGACGGGTAGGACGAACCCGACCCGGCCGGCTCGCCGCGCGCGTCCTGGATCGGCGCGTTGCGGCCTAGGCCCAGCTTGAACGCATAGACGACCGCGAGCAGGGCCAGCACGGCGACGACCAGACGCACGACCGGCTCCAGGGTGCGATGCCGCCAGGACAGCACCCCAGCGATCAGGACGGCCATGGTCAGCACGACGCCGCGCTGACCGAACCAGATCCCTACCGTGAGCAGGTAGCGCGGCCAGTCGGTGGAGCGCAGATCCCACGATTGCAGCTGTCGGCCGAGACGGTGATCGAGATGAGTCAGCGGACCGGTGGCGAAGATGTCGAGGCTGACGGCCACCAGGACGACCGCGGCGACCAGGACGGCCAGCCGCGCCGGTCCGGCCGAACCGGGAGTACGAGTCGGAGCCGCCGGGTCAGTCGTGGTCACGAGGTCTGTGCCCGTGCGGACACGCAGCGACCGGGTGGGCGGTGCGGGTCAGGCCGGACGGGGCGGGGCCGACTCCGTGCCGGCCTCGTGCGGAGCCACTGCCGCTGCAGTCACCGGAGCCGGAGCCTGGGCGACCGTTATCTCGCCGTGCGGTCCGGGCAGCTCGGCCGCCGAAGGGTGCGTGGTCGTGGCCGGGGCCGGAGGGGCGGCCGCGGGCGCCGGTGGGGCGGCCTGCACCTGCCTGGCCGGCCCGGAGTCCTTGGCCACCAAGCGCGCATCGTCGTCGTCGGCCATGCCCTTCATCTCCGTCTTGAAGATGCGCAGGGACTTGCCGGCCGAACGAGCCATGTCCGGCAGCTTCTTGTAGCCGAACAACAGCAGCGCGAGGGCGGCGATGACCACCCAGTGACTGGGTGAGTCGAGACCCAATCCCATGGCATTCCTCCAGGCGTCGGACGTCGGGTGGTGCTGGGTCAGCCTACGCTCACGGGTGCCGCGAACGGGGCCAGCGCGGCAGCCAGGTCAGGGTGGACCCGGGCCACGAGAAGCGTGCCCTTCTCAGTGTGGTCGGCCGCCCGCAGGTCGGCTTCGGCGTGCACGCGGGCGACCAAATCCCCCCGCGTGAACGGGATCAGCGCGGTGACGGTCACGGCCGGTCGGGGCAGCCGGGCCTCGATCAGCGCGCTGAGTTGCGGCAGTCCGGCGCCGGTGCGGGCCGACACGAACAATGCGTCCGGAGCCAGCACTCTCAGGCGGGTGAGCGTCTCGGCCGACGCCGCGTCGATCTTGTTGAAGACGAGTTGTTCCGGCACGGAGGTCGCGTCGATGTCGGCCAGGACCTCGCGCACCGCCCTGATCTGCGCGCCCGGGTCGGCGTCGGAGGCGTCGACCACGTGCAGGACGAGATCGGCATCGGCCACTTCCTCCAGGGTGGAGCGGAAGGCCTCGATGAGCTGGTGGGGCAGGTGGCGCACGAAACCGACGGTGTCGGCCAGGGTGTAGGTGCGTCCGTCGGCGGTCTGGCAGCTGCGCACGGTGGGGTCCAACGTGGCGAACAGCGCGTTCTCGACCAGCACGCCAGCCCCGGTCAGACGGTTGAGCAGCGATGACTTGCCGGCGTTGGTGTAGCCGGCCAGCACCACACTCGGAATCCGGTTGGCGGTGCGCCGGGAGCGCTTCACGTCGCGCGCCTTCTTCATCCCGGCGATGTCGCGCCGCAGCCGGGCCATGCGCGAGTTGATGCGCCGCCGGTCGATCTCGATCTTGGTCTCACCTGGTCCGCGGCCACCGATGCCCGCGCCACCGGCGGCCCGTCCGCCGACCTGGCGCGATAGCGACTCACCCCATCCGCGCAGTCGCGGAAGTAGGTACTGCATCTGGGCCAGCTCGACCTGGGCCTTGCCCTCCCGGGAGCGGGCGTGCTGGGCGAAGATGTCGAGGATCAGCGCGGTGCGGTCGACGACCTTGACCTTGACGACGCCTTCGAGCTGGCTCAGCTGGCCCGGGGTGAGCTCGCCGTCGCAGATCACCGTGTCGGCGCCGGAAGCCACCACCACGTCGCGCAGCTCCCGGGCCTTGCCCGAGCCGATGTAGGTGGCGGGATCGGGCTTTTCCCGACGCTGGATCAGCGCGTCGAGCACCTGCGAGCCGGCGGTCTCGGCCAACCGAGCCAACTCGTGCAGCGAGAGTTCGGCGTCAGCCAGCGTGCCCGACGTCCAGACCCCGACGAGTACCACGCGCTCCAGACGGAGCTGCCGGTACTCGACCTCGGTGACGTCGGCGAGCTCGGTGGACAGTCCGGCGACGCGCCGCAGCGCTTGGCGGTCGGCCAGGTCAGCCCCGGGATCCGTGCTCGGGACAGACCGCTCCGCGCCGACAGGGTCGTGACCCAAACCTTCCACGGAGGTCAGTACGGGCTCACTCGTCTGGGTGTCATCAGCCAGGGAGGTACCGGCCAGGTTCGCCGGCTCCGGCGGGGAAGGTTGAGGCATCGTCCTTCCATGGTGCCTGGCGGCGGCACCGGCCGCGAGCCCATTAGCCGGTGGCGAACGACCGCGTGCCGTGTGGCCGCGACGCGGGCCATCGGTTCAGGCGGCGCTCGCTGCGGCCAGCCAGTCGGAGTCGAGTTCGACCGCCCCGACGATCACCGCCGGGCCGGCCAGCTCCAGATGGCCGTCGGCGCGCCAGCGCACGGTGCACGTTCCGCCGGGCACGTCGACCTGCCATATCTGTCCGTCTCCGACGGCCGCAAGCGGGGAGCCGGACGAGGCGCGGGCACCGTCAGGAATTTCTGCCGCATCGGCGCGGGCGAGCGCCGCGACGACCGCGGCGATGCCGGTGCCGCACGATCGGGTCTCCCCCACGCCGCGCTCGTGGACGCGCATCCGCACCGAGCGCTGCCCCGTGCGCACCACGAACTCGACGTTCTGGCCCTCGGGCATCGCCGGCTCGACCACTGGCGCGCGGATCAGTTCCACCGCCTCGAGCTCGGCGGGTGACTCCAGCTCGACCACCACGTGGGGGTTCGGCACGGCCACCGTCGTGGCCGCCCGGGGGCCGTTCAAGCCGGCAGCGCTCACCGTCGCCGGGTGCTGCGGCCAGGTGGGTCGCCCGAGCACCACGGTGATGGTCCCGTCCGCGGCGATGCTGGTCGGCAGGGAGCCCGCCCGGGTACCGATGATCGACTCGGCGCCGGCGACCAGCCCGGCCTCGGCCAGGTAGCGCACGAACACCCGCAAGCCGTTGCCGCACATCTCGGCCATCGACCCGTCGGCGTTGCGGTAGTCCATGAAGAACTCGGTTCCCGGCGCGACCGAATCGCCGCCAACGATGCGCTCGGTGCGCACCACGCGTAGCACGCCGTCTCCGCCGACGCCCGCCCGCCGGTCGCACAGGGCCCGCACCAGAGCGGGGTTGAGGTCGACGGTGCCCTCCAGATCGACCACCAGCACGAAATCGTTCTCGGTGCCGTGACCTTTAACCACGGTTAGACCAGTCGGGCCGACCCCGTGCGACGCACTCACCCCTGCAGGGTAGGCAGCACGGCCGCGACGAGGGCGTCGAGCAGGTCGGGCGCGGCGGCGTCGTACCACTGCACGCGGGGGTCGCGACGGAACCAGCTGCGCTGCCGGCGCACGAAACGCCTGGTCGCGCGTTTGGTGATGGCGACTGCCTCGCCCAGGTCGCCGACGAGCTGGCCCCGGTCGTCCAGAACGGCGAGCAGCTGCGCGTAACCGAGGGCCTTACCGGCCGTTGGGCTGGTGCGCAGGCCGAACGGCAACAACCGGCGGACCTCCTCCAGCCAGCCTTCCTCCATCATCGCGTCGACCCGGCGGTCGACCCGGGCGTCGAGATCATCGCGGTCGAGGCCGACGTGCACGCTCGGATAGACCGCGGCGAAGGCTGGCAGGCGGGCACGGAACGGCCGGCCGGTCAGCTCGATGACTTCCAGGGCACGCACGATGCGCCGGCCGTTGGTAGGCAGGATCGCCGCCGCGGCGTCCGGGTCCTGCTCGGCCAAACGGGCGTGCAGCCGGCCCGGGCCGTCGGCGTCAAGCTCGGTGCACAGCCGGGCCCGGATGGCCGGAGACTCACCGGGGAAATCGAGCGGGTCGAGAGCGGCGCGCAGGTAGAGCCCGCTGCCGCCGACCAGAACCGGGGTGGTCCCGCCGACTCGCAGCCGGCCGATGCACTCACGGGCCAGCCGCTGGTACTCCGCCACCGCGGCCGACCGCTGGATCGGCCACACATCGAGCAGGTGGTGGACGACGCCGCCACGATCGGCGACCGGCACCTTGGCCGTGCCGATGTCGAGGCCGGTGTAGAGCTGCATCGAGTCCGCATTGACGATCTCGGCCGGACGCCCGGACTCAGCCAACCGCCGGGCGAGCGCGATGGCCACGCCGGACTTGCCCGCGGCGGTGGGCCCGAGGACGGCGACGACCATCGGCCCATCCCCACGGGTGGACACGGCGGCTCGGCCGGGACTCACGGCCGGCGCCAGTAGGCCACGTGGTAGCCGACGCCGAACGGCGCGGCCGAGTACAACAGGTGCCCCGCCCACGCCGCGTTTCCGGTTTCCTTCCGCAGGGCGCTACCCGCCGCCCGCCAGGGCGGCCCACCGGCACTCAGCAGCGCTGCGGCCAAGTCCGCGTCCAGACCGGTGAGCGCGGCGGCATCCCCGGTGGCCAGTGCCGCCCGCACCGCCTGGTCGTACCCGGCCGCGCGGGCGTCGTGGTAGCCCGGCGCCTTGGCACCGTGACGGGCGCTGCCGTCACCCATGACGAGCAGGCCGACGCGCTCGGAGGTGGTGACACCGCCGAGTTCGTCCAAGGCGACGGCGATATCGGCCGGACCGACCGCCACCAGAGCCTTCACCACAAGCTCCGGACGTCGGTCGACCAGCCACCGTCCCATCATGAGGGCCAAGGGCAGCGGCGAGCCGTCGTGCCGTGGAGTCGCCTCGTCAGCCGGATCCATGCCGTCGACGCCGCCGACGCCGAACCCGGACAGGGCGCCGCGAGCCCGAGGCGGCAACCGCCCGGTGGTCGGCCCGGCACCGAGGACGACGACGACCGGCGCGTCGGCGGCCAGTCGTTCCAGAGCCTCATCGCAGGCCGCCAGCACGTCGGCCAGATCACCGGCGGCGCCGGCGGCCACGGCCGGAACCAGGGCCGGCGGATGAGGGCAGAAGGCGGCGCCGGCGATCACCGAGGGAAGGCTAGCGGCAGCGGCGCGCGGCATCCGGGTCGTGTCTAATGAGCACCTATGGCTTCCGCGTGGGGACGAATCGACGATGACGGCATCGTCTACGTCCGCACGTCCGACGGCGAGCGGGTGGTCGGGTCTTGGCAGGCCGGTGACGCCGACGCGGGACTGGCCTATTACGAGCGCCGCTACGACGACCTGGCCACCGAGGTCACCCTTCTGGAGAAGCGGCTGGCGTCGGGGGCCGGCGATGCGAAGGCCACGTGGGGTCAGGCCGGGGCGCTGCAGGACTCGCTGGCCGATGCCTCCGTCGTCGGCGATCTCGACGCTCTCGCCGCCCGGCTCACCGCGCTGCGGGCCGCGGCGGAGGCCAAGCTGGCCGAGCAGCACCTGGCCCGCGACGAGGCGCGGTCACAGGCGATCGCGGCCAAGGAGGCGCTCATCACCGAGGCCGAGCGAATTGCCGCCGCCGATGGGCAGTGGAAGGCCTCCGGGAACCGGCTGCGGGCCATCGTCGAGGAGTGGAAGCTCATCAAGGGCCTCGACCGGCGCACCGACACCGCGCTGTGGAAGCGCTTCGCCGCCGCTCGCGACGAGTTCGCCCGGCGCCGCGGCCAGCACTTCGCCGGCCTCGACGCCGAGCGCACGGCGGCCCGCGCGGCCAAGGAAGACCTGATCGGCCGAGCCGAGAAGTTGTCCGCGTCCAGCGACTGGCGCGAGACCGGCACGGCGATGAAGCAGCTGATGACCGAGTGGAAGGCCGCCCCGCGCGCGGGCAAGTCCGACGAGGACGCGCTGTGGACGCGGTTCCGCGCCGCCCAGGACGCCTTCTTCGCTCGCCGCTCGGCCGTATTCGCCGAGCGCGACGCGGGCGAGGCGGACAACCTGAAGGCCAAGGAGTCGATCATCGCCGAGGCGGAGGCCATCGACCTCAGGGAGCCGCGGCGGGCTCAGCAGGCCCTGCGCCAGATCAGCGAGCGCTTCGATGCGGTCGGCCACGTCCCCCGCGAAGCGGTACGCCGGCTCGACGAGCGCATGCGGGCGGCCGAGCAGCGGGTACGCCAGGCGGCCGACGGTGAGCAGCGGGCCACATCGACCCAGGCCAATCCCTTCCTGGTCGCGATGATGGAAAGCCTGGCCGAGGCCGAGGCCAGATTGGAACGGGCCGAGCGCTCGGGTGACGCCGAGCGGATTGCCCGGGCCCGCAGCGAGGTCGAGCAGCGGCGCAGCCTGCTGCCGTCCTCATAACTGCCGGCTGGCCACCGGGCGGAGCCGGCCGCCGCAGGACTCAGGCCGGCCGGGCGCCCAGACTGATCGCAACGGGCCGGCGCTGCGCGGCCACTGGCACGTCGGCGACCCGGGCACCGGCCCAGCGACGATGCGCGGTGATACCGGCGTCGGCGACGAGGTGGTGCGGCGCGGCCCGGGTGATCAGGCCGGTCACCACGTCACCCGGCTCGACCGGTGTGTGCCCGGTCGGTACGGCGACGTGCACCAGGCGGCCGTCGCGCGCCCGCCCGGTCACCCGACCGGTGGCCCCGTCCTTGCGGCCTTCACCGGCGCTGACCAGCACCTCGACGGGCCGACCGACCAGGGTGGCGTTGGCCCGGACGCTCACCTCCTCCTGCAGGGCGACCAGACGCTCGTAGCGCTCCTGCACCACCGCCTTGGGTACCTGACCGGTCATGGTGGCGGCCGGCGTCCCCGGTCGGGGTGAGTACTGGAAGGTGAACGCGCTGGCGAAGCCGACCGTGCGCACGACGCCGAGGGTCTGCTCGAAGTCGGCCTCCGTCTCGCCGGGGAAGCCCACGATGATGTCGGTGGTGATCGCCGCGTCCGGCAGCCGCTCGCGCACCGAGTCGATGATCTCCAGGTAGCGCTGCTGGCGGTAGCTGCGCCGCATGGCCCGCAGCACGGTGTCCGATCCGGACTGAAGCGGCATGTGCAGCTGCGGACACACCGCCGGAGTCTCGGCCATCGCGTCGATCACGTCGGCGGTGAAGTCGCGCGGGTGGGGACTGGTGAACCGGATGCGCTCGAGCCCGGGCACCGCGCCGGCGGCGCGCAGCAGGGAAGCGAACGCGCCGCGGTCGCCGAAGGAACGGCCGTAGGAGTTGACGTTCTGGCCGAGCAGGGTCACCTCGACCACGCCCTGGTCCACGAGGGCTTCGATCTCGGCCAGTACGTCGCCCGGGCGCCGGTCGACCTCGCGTCCGCGCAGGCTGGGCACGATGCAGAACGTGCAGGTGTTGTCGCACCCCACCGAGATCGAGACCCAGGCCGAGAATGGCGACTCGCGGCGGGTGGGCAGGTCCGAAGGGAAGTTCTGCAGCGCGTCGAGGATCTCGACCTCGGCCCGGCGGTTGTGCCGGGACCGCTCGAGCAGCACCGGCAGGCTGGCCAGGTTGTGGGTGCCGAACACTGCGTCGACCCACGGCGCTCGCTCGAGGATGCGGCCCTTGTCCTTCTGGGCCAGGCAACCGCCCACCGCCACCTGCATGCCGGTGCGACGCTTCTTCGCGGTGAGGATGTGGCCGAGGTTTCCGTAGAGGCGGTTGTCGGCGTTCTCGCGCACGGCACAGGTATTGAACACGACCAGATCGACGTCGTCGCCGACTCCGGCCGGGGCCTTGACGTAGCCGGCCGCGTCAAGCAGGCCGGCCAGCCGCTCGGAGTCGTGGACGTTCATCTGACATCCGTAGGTGCGGATGTCGTACGTACGGCGCGACGCAAGCGGCTCGGTCATGACGGCTGGAAGTCTAGAGCCGGGCCGGCCGCCAGTCGGCGGTCCTGCGGTGACGTTCAGTGCGCGGTCTCCGTGGCGCGCGATTCCCGGATCACGGTGACCCGGATTTGCCCCGGGTAGGTCAGCTCGTCCTCGATTTGCTTGGCGATCTCCCGGGCGATCACCTGAGCCTCGAGGTCGTCGATCGCCTCCGGCTGCACCATCACGCGGACCTCCCGCCCCGCCTGCATCGCGAACACCCGCTCGACCCCAGGCTTGGCGGTGGCGATCTGCTCGATGCGCTGCAGCCGGGCAACATAGTTTTCGAGCGTCTCCCGACGGGCCCCCGGCCGGGCGGCCGAACAGGCGTCGGCAGCCTGGGTCAGCACGGCTTCGAGGGTGTGGGGCTGGACCTCGTTGTGGTGGGCCTCCACCGCGTGGGCCACGGCCTCGGACTCGCCGTGGCGGCGCAGCAGGTCAGCGCCGATGATCGCGTGGCTGCCCTGCACCTCGTGGGTGAGGGCCTTGCCTATGTCGTGCAGGAATGCGCAACGCTTGATCAGGGTCGGCTCGAGGCCGAGCTCGGCCGCCATCACTCCACCGATGTGGGCGGTCTCGACCAGGTGCCCCAACACGTTCTGGCCGTAGCTGGTCCGGTACTTCAACCGGCCGAGGATAGGCAGCAGGCGCTCGTCGAGGTTGCCGATGCCGACGTCGGCCACCGCGTCGGTGGCTGCGCGCAGGCACAGCGCCTCGACCTCGGCCTTGCTCTGTTCGTAGGCCTCCTCGATGCGGTGCGGATGGATGCGGCCATCGGCGATCAGACGCTCGAGGGTCAGCCGCCCGACCTCGCGGCGGGTCGGGTCGAAGCAGGACAGCAGCACCGCCTCCGGGGTGTCGTCGATGACCACGTTCACGCCGGTGACCGCCTCGAAGCTGCGGATGTTGCGACCTTCGCGGCCGATGATGCGGCCCTTCATCTCGTCGTTGGGCAGGTGCATCACGCTGACCACGGTCTCGGTCGTCTGCTCGCTGGCGCAGCGTTGCACGGCCTCCACCACGACGGCGCGAGCGCGCTCCGTGGCCTGGGCACGGGCCTCGGTCTCGATGTTGCGGGTCAGGATCGCCGCGTCCCGCCGAGAGCTGATCTCGACCGCGCGCAGCAGCTCCGCACGCGCGTCCTCCTGCGCCAGCTCGGCGACGCGTTCGAGCTCGGCCAGGTGCTCGGCCGCGCGCGCGTCGAGGTCTTGGGCGCGCTCGTCGAGCTCGCGCTCGCGTTCGGCCAACTCATCGGCCCGCGTGGCACTGAGATCTCCTTCCACCCGCAGCTGCTGCTCGAGCCGGTCCAGTTCGTCCTCGCGGCGCTGCAACTCCTGGTGCGTGCGCTGCAGCTCGCGGCGTTCGCCGGCGATGGCCGCGGAGACCTCGGACCGCTCGGCCTCGATCGCCCGCTCGACCTCGGCGACGTGGCCGCGGGCCTGGGCGGTGGCCGCATCGGCCGACTTGCGGGCGATGTCGGCATCGGAGCGTGCCGAGCGGAGGAGTGAATCGGCCTCGGACTGGGCCGAGCGGCGGATGCCCTCGGATTCGCGTTCGGCCAGCGCCCGGGTCGATGCGGCCTCGGAGTCGGCCAAGCGCCGGGTGGACTCGGCGTAGGCGGTGGCCTCGTTGCGGATCTTCTCCGCGGTCGGATGAGCAGCGACCGCCGACGCCTCACCGTCGGCGTCTGTGCCGGTCGAGGCCAGCGATCTCGACTCAGCCCCCGTCCCCGGCCGGGCAGAGGACGCGGCGTCCGCGGATGATCCGGTGGCGCTGGAGTGCCGCTGGCTTGTCGTCGCTGAGTCGATCGCACTCGTCTGCTGATCGCCAGGCGGTCGCACGACTGGCCGGTGGCGGTAGGCGCTGAGGAAGAGCAACCCGAGCACGAAGGCTGCGACGACCGCGGCGGCCAGGACCAACTCCATGCGCGCGACCTCCTCGCTCGACCGGCCGCACACTGCGGCTCGGACCAGGAGGTCCCGTTCTGCGCGCGCGTGTCGGACCCGGGCGCGCCGTGCTCACTGCCCTTCTCTGTCCGCCTCGGTCTCAGGAGGCTCGATCGGTCTTAGCTGTGTCGGTGGTGCCGGTTGTTCTGTATGTCCCGGGCGCAGGCCCGGCGGGATCATCCTGGTATTGATCGAGGCTAAGTAGACCTCAAGGACTGGTCAAGCCGACCCGTCGGCGACCAGGTCGGACAGGGCCGGGTCCAGTGGGGTCGTCATCGCCGCCGGCCGAACGCGTGCGCCGCGCGGAGTGGACGTCTGGCGGCAAGGCGGGGTCCTCCGTGTCCGGTGGAGCAGCTCCGACGACCTCCCGGACCACCCGATAGGCCAGGCCGGACGGGTAGCCCTTCCGGGCCAGGAGACCGACCAGCCGGCGCACCTGGACCGTGCGGTCGAGGTCGGACAGCGACCGCAGCCGGCGCTGCGCCAGTGCCCGCGCCGCGTTTGCCTCCTGCTCGCCGTCGATGACCGCCACCGCCTCGGCCACGACCGCGTCGTCGACCCCTCGCCTGCGCAACTTCACCGCCAGGCCCCGGCGAGCCAGGCCCTGGTACCTGTGGGCGGCCTCGACGAAGGCGGCGGCCAAGGCGCGATCGTCGACCAGCCCGAGCTCGACGAAGCGGTCCAGCACCCGGCCGGCCGGCTCCTCGGGAACGCCCTTGCCGGCCAGGTAGCGCTCGAGTTCGGCGCGGGTGCGAGCCCGGACATCGAGCTGGCGCAGGCACAGCGTCCGGGCCACGGCTTCCGGGTCACCGAGCTCGTCCTCGTCGTGACCGGGCACGGTGGTCCTCAGGCCGTCGGCGTCCGTTACGTCCGGCCGCGTGCGTCGTCGGGAGCGGGCGCCGGGCACGCTCAGAAGTCGACCGGTGCGGGAAGCACCTCGATCGGGACCTCGACGTCGAGCTGGGCGCCGACGCCCAGCTTCTCCTTGATCTTCTTCTCGACCTCGTCGGCAAGGTCGGGGTTGTCACGCAGGAAGCTGCGCACGTTCTCCTTGCCCTGCCCCAGCTGATCGCCTTCGTAGGTGTACCAGGCACCGGACTTCTTGATGATCGCCTGCTCCACGCCGACGTCGATCAGCGAGCCCTCCCGGCTGATCCCCTGCCCGTAGACGATGTCGAACTCGGCCTGCTTGAACGGTGGGGCCATCTTGTTCTTGACCACCTTGACCCGCGTGCGATTACCGACCGCGTCGGCGCCGTCCTTGAGCGTCTCGATGCGACGCACGTCCAAGCGGATCGATGCGTAGAACTTCAGCGCCTTGCCCCCGGTGGTGGTCTCCGGCGAGCCGAACATCACCCCTATCTTCTCGCGCAGCTGGTTGATGAAGACCGCGGTGGTGCCCGACGAGCTGAGCGCACCGGTGATCTTGCGCAGGGCCTGGCTCATCAGCCGGGCCTGCAGGCCGACGTGGCTGTCGCCCATCTCGCCCTCGATCTCGGCCCGGGGAACGAGCGCGGCCACCGAGTCGATGACGATGATGCTCAGCGCGCCGGAGCGGATGAGCATGTCGGCGATCTCGAGAGCCTGCTCCCCGGTGTCGGGCTGGCTGACCAGCAGGGCGTCGGTGTCGACCCCGAGCGCGCGGGCGTAGTCGGGATCGAGCGCGTGCTCGGCATCGATGAACGCCGCCACCCCGCCGGCGGCCTGGGCGCTGGCCACCGCGTGCAGGGCCACCGTCGTCTTTCCGGAGCTCTCCGGGCCGTAGATCTCGACGACTCGGCCGCGGGGCAGGCCCCCGATACCGAGAGCCACGTCCAGGGCGATGGAACCGGTGGGGATCACCTCGATGGGCACCGCGGCGTGCTCCCCGAGGCGCATCACCGACCCCTTGCCGAACTGCTTGTCGATCTGGGCCAGGGCGACGTCGAGAGCCTTCTCGCGGTCGAATCCTGTTGCCATGTGGTCCGCCTTCACCTGGAGAGTCTGATGTGAACACCGGCGACGCTAGGGCCGATCCCCGACAGTTCTAGCGCCACTACGGGCACTGTGGACGACGGCCGACCTGTCCACAGGCTAGCCGAACAGGTGTTCGAGGAGAAGGCGCTTGCGCTACGACACGCCGGTGACATGTACCGGTTCACCGCAGCTGGCTGGGGACGTCGAACTCGACGCACACCGCCCGCCAGACGACCTTGGCGCTGACCCCGTCCTCGAGGGCCCGGTCGGCCGTCGTTCCCAGTGCCGGCAGGCGGTAATCGGCGGCGACGCTGCGGGCGTACTTCGAGCCGAAACGGGCCTCCATCCGCGCCCAGAACTCGCTCAACCGCACCTGGCCAGCGTAGGCAATGCGCTGATCGGCTCCCACCGCACGCAGCTCCGACCCGCGCCGCTCCACCCGCGCCTCCTTACCCACGATGCTCAGCCCGGGGCTCCGCCCAGCCATTGCTTGGACAGTGGCCGGCGCTTGCGTCCGGTCGTTCTGGGATCCTCGTCGCGTGACCGATCCTGCTACGACCGATCGCCTCGGCTCCGACCGGCGTGCGCGCGTGCCGGCCACCCCGGCGCCCGACCCGGACGCCTGG
This sequence comes from bacterium, assembly GCA_040004775.1. Classification (GTDB taxonomy): domain Bacteria; phylum Actinomycetota; class Actinomycetes; order Mycobacteriales; family Jatrophihabitantaceae; genus JALZBL01. The sequence continues at coordinate 19,985 of JBDUAD010000029.1, forward strand.
TTCGCCCTGCCCGTCCTGACCGGGACGCTCGTGACCCTGCGACCGCTCACGGCCGAGGACGCCGATGCCTACCTGGCCGCGGCCAGGGCCGACGGTGGTGGTGACGAGGTGTTCCGGTGGCTGTTGGACCCCGCGCCGACCGATCGCGCGGAGGCGATCCAGCAGGTGCAGGCCGGTTTGGCGGCGCGGGCCCGCGGCGTGCGTTATCCGTTGGCCCAGCTCGACTCGTCGACCGGCACCCTGATCGGCAGCACGTCGCTGTACGAGGTCGATCCGACGACGCGCACCCTGGCCATCGGCTACACGTGGCTCGGCCGTCCGTGGTGGCGCACCGGACACAACACCGAGTCCAAGCTGCTCCTGCTCACGCATGCCTTCGACCGGCTCGGCGCGGTTCGGGTGGTGTGGCACACCGACATCAACAACGCCCGCTCGCAGGCGGCCATCGCCCGGTTGGGTGCCACCCGCGAGGGGCTGTTGCGCAAACACCGCATCCGTCGCAACGGGACCTGGCGCGACACCGTGCAGTACGCCATGACCGACGACGACTGGCCGGCCGCGCGCGACTTCCTCAGCGGTCGGTTGCACGAACGCCGCGGTCGCCGATGCGCCCCGGATCGGCTGAGCTGACGCCGTGCGCATCGTCAGCCTGCTGCCCTCGGCCACCGAGATCGTGTTCGCGCTGGGCCTGGAGGACGACCTGCTCGGCATCACGGACGAGTGCGACTTCCCGGCGGCGGCCACGGCCAAGCCGATCGTCGTGCGCGCGCGTCAGCCGGCCGGGCTGAGCGCGGGTCAGATCGACGCCTGGGTCATCGACCAGGCGGCGCAAGGCGGCCTCTACTGCCTCGACGACGCAGCGCTCATGGACATCGCCCCAGACCTCGTCCTCACCCAGGACCTGTGCCGGGTCTGCGCGGTGGCCACCACCGAGGTCGATGCGGCCCTGGCGCGGGTCGGCTGCCCGTCGACGGTGGTGACGCTGGAACCGCAGACGCTTCCCGAGGTTCTGGAGTCCGTCGTTGCGGTCGCCGATGCCGCCGGTGTTCGCGGCGCCGGCCTGAAGCTGCGGGCCGAGCTGCAGGACCGGCTCGATGCGGTAGCGACTGCAGTCGCGGGTCGGGCTCGGGTGCCGACGCTCGTGCTCGAGTGGCTCGATCCGCCCTACACCGCCGGGCACTGGATCCCCGACGTGGTCACCGCGGCTGGAGGCATCGCCGTACTGGGCCGATCCGGGAGCCGGTCGACGGCCACCGACTGGAACACCGTGCGCCTCCAGCCCGCCGACGTCGTGGTGCTCGCACCGTGCGGGACCCCGCCGGCCACAACGTGGTCGCAGGTGGATCTTGTGCCGCCCGAGGTACTGAGCGACCGGACCTTCGCCGCCGACCTGGCCCGGCCCGGGCCGCGGCTGGTGGACTGTGTGGAAGCGCTGGCCGCGGTGCTGCATCCAGACGCCGGCCTACCCCTGCGCCCCGAGGTCCTGATCCCTCGTCCCTGACCGCCGAAAAGTGTCAGAGGGTCCAGGCAGACTGGGTGAATGAGCGACACCGGGAGGAGGCGAGCGCCCGACATCGACGCTGCCGGTTTCTCGGCCGCCACCCGGGACTGGCTCGACGGAGCGTTCACCGCGCCGACGCCGGCCCAGCTCGGCGCGTGGGCGGCCATCGCCGAGCGCCGGAATACCCTGGTCGTCGCCCCGACCGGATCGGGCAAGACACTGGCCGCGTTCCTGTCCGCACTGGACCGGCTGGCCACCGAGCCGCATCCGAAGGACCCGCTTCGGCGCTGCCGCGTCCTCTACGTCAGCCCACTCAAGGCGCTGGCGGTCGACGTTGAGCGCAACCTGCGATCGCCGCTAACCGGCATACGCCAGGCCGCAGCCCGTCTCGGCCTGCCTGATCCCGACATCACCGTGGCCACGCGCTCCGGGGACACGTCACCGGAGGAACGCCGGCTGTTCGCCCGCCGTCCGGCCGACATCCTCATCACCACCCCCGAGTCACTGTTCCTGCTGCTGACGTCGGCCGCGCGGGAGGCGCTGCGCGGGGTCGACACGGTGATCATCGACGAGGTGCACGCGGTTTGCGCCAGCAAGCGCGGAGCGCACCTGGCGCTGTCCTTGGAGCGCCTGGACGCGTTGCTGGACGCTCCGGCCCAACGGATCGGTCTGTCAGCCACGGTGCGCCCGGTCGAGGAGGTGGCGACCTTCCTGGCCGGCGGGCGTCCGGTGCAGATAGTCCAGCCGCCGGCGACCAAGACCATCGACGTACAGGTTGTGGTGCCGGTCGAGGACATGAGCGCTCTCGGCGAGCCGACCGGCGACCTGACCGGTAAGGCAGCCGGTGCCCAGGCGCGCACCTCGATCTGGCCCCACGTCGAGGAACGCGTTCTCGACTTGATCGAGGCGCATCGCTCGACCATCGTCTTCGCCAACTCCCGCCGGCTGGCCGAGCGGCTCACCGCCCGGCTCAACGAGTTGGCCGAGGAACGTGCACTCGCCGACGAGCTGGCGGCCGAACGGTCACTGGCCGCCGGGGAAGCCGGGACCGAGCCGACCGGAGACGCAGCTGCGGCCGCACTCCCGCGCGCTGGTCCTGCTGCGGACACGGGCGGGGGTGGTTCGCCGGCTCAGGTGATGGCGCAGGCTGGAGCCGGGCACCCGGCCGATGCCGGTCACGGCCGCGTGGTGGCCCGAGCCCACCACGGCTCGGTGTCGCGCGAGCAACGTTCCGTGGTCGAGGAAGAACTCAAGGCCGGCCGGCTGCCCGCGGTGGTGGCCACGTCGTCCCTGGAGCTGGGCATTGACATGGGCGCGGTCGATCTCGTCGTCCAAGTCGAGTCGCCGCCCTCGGTCGCCGCCGGGCTACAGCGGGTGGGCCGCGCCGGGCATCAGGTCGGCGCCGTGTCCGAAGGCGTGATGTTTCCCAAGTACCGCGGGGATCTGGTGGAGACGACCGTGGTTGCCGAGCGGATGCGGGCCGGCCAGATCGAGTCGATGCGTTATCCCCGCAATCCCCTCGACGTGCTGGCGCAGCAGATCGTGGCCATGGTGGCGATGGAGCCGATGACCGTGGAGGCGGTGGACGCACTGGTGCGCCGGGCAGCGCCCTTCGCCGGCCTGCCACCGTCCGCGCTCACCGCGGTGTTGGACATGCTGGCCGGGAGGTACCCGTCGGCGGACTTCGCCGAGCTGCGGCCCCGGCTGGTGTGGGACCGGGTGAGCGACGAGCTGACACCCCGTCCTGGAGCTCAGCGGCTAGCGGTTACGTCCGGCGGCACCATCCCCGACCGCGGCATGTTTGGTGTCTTCCTGGCCGGTGGCGAGGGACCGGGTCGGCGCGTCGGTGAGCTCGACGAGGAGATGGTTTACGAATCCCGGGTGGGCGATGTGTTCCTGCTCGGGTCCTCGTCGTGGCGCATCGAGGACATTACCCACGACCGGGTGTTGGTTACTCCGGCGCCCGGCCAGATCGGCAAGATGCCGTTCTGGAAGGGGGATTCACCAGGGCGTCCGGCCGAGCTGGGCCGGGCCCAGGGCGCCTTCATCCGGGAGCTGGTGGCTGCCGACGCTGACGCGGCGCAGGCCAGGGCACGGGCGGCCGGGCTCGACGACTGGGGCACGGACAACCTGCTGGCCTATCTGCGTGAGCAGCGCGAGGCCACCGGCCACGTCCCCGACGACCGCACCCTGCTGGTCGAACGCTTCCGCGACGAACTCGGCGACTGGCGGCTGGTGATCCACTCCCCGTTCGGGGCTCCGGTGAACGCACCCTGGTCGCTGATGCTGGCGGCTCGGATACGCGAGCGCACCGGCATGGAGGTCCAGGCCATGCACGCCGACGACGGCATTGTGCTGCGCCTGCCCGAAACCGACGGAGAGGCGCCGTCGGCCGACCTAGCCGTGTTCGAAGCCGATGAGGTCGAGGCACTGGTCACCACCGAGGTGAGCGGTTCGCCCTTGTTCGCCTCCCGCTTCCGCGAGTGCGCGGCCCGGTCGTTGCTTTTGCCCAAGCGGGACCCGCGCCGACGCGCACCCTTGTGGCAGCAGCGGCAGCGGGCCAACCAGCTCCTCCAAGTGGCCGCGGAGTACGGCCAGTTCCCCGTCGTCCTCGAGGCCATGCGGGAGTGCCTGCAGGACGTGTTCGACGTGCCCGGACTGAAGTCCGTGATGAGCGACATCGCCGCGCGTCGGGTCCGGGTGGTGGAGGTGCAGACCGACCAGCCGTCGCCGTTCGCCCGCTCCCTGCTGTTCGGATACGTCGGCATGTTCCTCTACGAAGGCGACGCTCCGTTGGCCGAGCGCCGGGCGCAGGCGCTGTCCCTGGACTCCACCCTGCTGGCCGACCTGCTCGGATCGGCTGACTTGCGTGACCTGTTGGACGCCGACTCCCTGGCCCAGGTGGAGGCCGAGCTGCAGCGGCTGACTGAGAACCGTGCGGCCCGCGGCCTCGACTCCGTGCATGACCTGCTGCGCGGTCTCGGTGACCTCGACACCGGTGAGGCGCTCCTGCGCGGAGCGACCTCGGGCGACCTGGCCGAGCTCGAGGCCACCCGCAGGGCGATCCGCGTGCGCATCGCCGGCGAGCAACGGTGGTTGGCCATCGAGGACGCCGGCCGGGTGCGTGACGCGCTCGGCGTGGCCCTCCCGGTCGGCGTCCCGGAGGTGTTCACCGAACTGGTCCGCGATCCGCTCGGGGACATTGTGGCTCGCTACGCCCGTACTCATGGCCCGTTCACCGCGGCCGAGCCCGCTGGCCGGTTCGGGCTGGGCGTGGCCGTGGTGACGGCCACGTTGGACCGGCTGACCGCCTCCGGCCGGCTCGTGCAGGGCGAGTTCCGACCCGGTGCAAGTGGTAGCGAGTGGTGCGACGCCGAGGTGCTGCGGTTGGTCCGCCGGCGCTCTCTGGCCGCGCTGCGCAAGGAGATCGAGCCGGTCCCGGCGGAGACGCTCGGCCGTTTCGTGCCGGCGTGGCAGGGAGTGGGCGGGCGGGTGCGCGGCGCCGACGCCCTGCTGCGGGCGGTCGAGCAGCTGGCCGGGGTGCCGCTGCCGGCCAGCGCGGTGGAGTCGCTGATCTTCCCGGCCCGGGTGGCCGACTACCGTCCGGCGCTGCTCGACGAGCTGACCGCGGCCGGTGAGGTGCTGTGGTGCGGGGCGGGGTCGCTGGCCGGCAAGGACGGATGGGTGGCCTTCGCGCCCACGGACGCGGCCGACGTGCTCCTCCCGCTGCCCGCAGAGCGTCCCGACGGCGGAGAGCATCGGGCGGTGCTGGACCTTCTGACCGCGGACCAGGCCTACTTCTACCGCATGGTCGTTGCCCGCACCGGCCTGAGCGACGCCGACGCCAGCCGCGCTATGTGGGACCTGGTGTGGGCCGGCCTGCTGACCAACGACACGTTCTCCCCGGTGCGGGCGCTGGTCAGCGGTACCACCGGCACGACACATGCGCGCCGGGTCCGGCCCCCACGCGTGCGCTACGGGCGGTATCGCTCCGGTCCGGCGGCGGCTGCCGCCCGAGCGGCAGCCGAGGCGGCCGGTGCCGCCGCGGCGGCCCGCTCCGGTGTCGCGTCGGCGGTGACCTCTGCGCCGGGGCCTACGCCGCCGACGCTGGCCGGGCGCTGGTCGCGGCTGCCCGAGCGGGAGGTCGACCCGACGCTGCGGGCGTACGCCGCCGCCGAGGCGCTGCTCGACCGCCACGGCGTGGTGACTCGCGGGGCGGTGGCGGCCGAGCGGCTGGCCGGCGGGTTCGCCGCGGTGTATCCGGTGCTCAAGGCGGCGGAGGAGTCCGGCCGGGCCCGTCGCGGGTACTTCGTCGACGGTCTCGGGGCGGCCCAGTTCGCCATGCCCGGTGCAGTCGACGCCCTGCGCATGCGCGCCGAGCAAGCTGCCGGCAGCGACGGTGCATCGAGCGCACCGTCGGCCCTGGTCCTGGCCGCCACCGATCCAGCCAATCCCTACGGCGCGGCCTTGGACTGGCCAGCCCGCCGAAGTGGCGAGGACGGCCGCCGAGGACACCAACCGGCCCGCAAGGCCGGTGCCCTGGTCGTCCTGGTCGACGGCGCCTGCGCCCTCTACGTGGAACGCGGCGGGCGCACGCTGCTGTCCTTCGGTGAGGACGAGGACCACCTGGTGCCCGCGGCCGACGCCCTTGCCCTGGCCGTACGGGAGGGAGCACTGGGCAAGCTCGCGGTGGAGCGGGCCGACGGTGAGCCGGTGGCGACGTCTGCTCTCGGCGCCGCGCTCGAGGCGGCCGGCTTCCGACCCACCCCCCGCGGTCTGCGGCTGCGGGCCTGAACGGCCGTGCCCGAAGGCGACACGGTGTGGCTGACTGCGCACCGGCTGGACCAGGCGTTGCGCGGCCGGCCGGTCACGCGCTTCGACCTGCGGGTGCCCACGCTCGCGCTGGCCGATTTGCGCGGGACGACCGTGCGCGAGGTCGTCTCGCGAGGCAAGCACATCCTGATGCGCTTCGACGACGAGCGGACCCTGCACAGCCATCTGCGCATGGACGGGTCCTGGCGCATCGACCGCGCAGCCGGCTCCGGGACACCGCCCGTGGGAGGACGGCGACGCTCCGACCCGCGTCGAGCCGGGCAGTTCACGGTGCGGGCGGTGGTCGGCAACGCCGAGTGGCTGGCCAGCGGTCATCGCGTCCATGACCTCGACCTTGCGCCGAGCACGCAGGAATCGCGGTGGGTCGGCCATTTGGGACCGGACGTTCTCGGTTCGGACTGGGACCCCGACACGGCCGCAGCCAACCTCATTCGGGACCCGCAGCGCACGGTGCTGGAGGCGATGCTCGACCAGCGCAACCTGTCCGGAGTCGGCAACATGTACGCCGCCGAGGTGCTGTTCATGGCCCGCACCCATCCGTTGACGCCAGCCGGATCCGTGGCCGACGTCGCCGCGCTACCAGCGATCTCCTTCCGTCTGCTGCGGGCCAATCGTGATCATCCGGAGCAGTCGACCACGGGCGACACTCGGCGGGGTCAGCAGCACTGGGTCTACGCCCGCTCCGGCCAACCGTGCCGCCGGTGCCGCAGGCCGATCGTCAGCGCCGAGTTCGGAGCGCCACCGCAGCAGCGGCTGACCTACTGGTGTCCCACCTGCCAGCCCGATCTGCGCTGAGGTACAGGGCTGCTGAGGTACAGGGC
>JBDUAD010000114.1:0-8297 GCA_040004775.1 bacterium
CGCGTCGGCCTCCAGCAGGCCGAGCGCCAGACGGACCGACTCCTGCCGCGTTGCGCCGCCGGCGACCACGCGGGCCTCGCGCGGAATCAGGGCGGCGACCCGTTCGGCCGCGCTCATCGGCGCCGTCACGATCACCCGGTCGACGGCCGGGTGCCGGGCCACGTGGTCATAGGCGTGCTCCAGGACGGTGCGTCCGGCGACTCTGGCGAAAGCTTTGGGCTGGCCGGCTTCGAGCCGCACGCCGGCGCCGGCGGCCAACAGGATGACAGCGAGCCTCACCGGAACATCGCGGAACGATCGGAGGCCGTCGATCGGTGCAGGGTGAGGCCTGGTAGCTCAGGCGACGGCTTCGGCGAGGACCTCGTCGAGAACGATCTCGGCCTTGTCCTCGTTGGTGCCCTCGGCCAGAGCGAGCTCGCTGACGAGAATCTGGCGCGCCTTGGCCAGCATGCGCTTCTCGCCGGCCGACAGCCCACGGTCCTTGTCGCGGCGCCAGAGATCACGGACGACTTCGGCCACCTTGTTCACGTCGCCGGAGGCCAGCTTCTCGCCATTGGCCTTGTAACGGCGTGACCAGTTGGTCGGCTCCTCCGTGTGAGGGGCACGCAGCACGTCGAAGACGCGGTCGAGACCCTCCTGGCCGACGACATCACGAACGCCGACGACTTCGGCGTTCTCCGCCGGCACCAGGACGGTCAGATCACCCTGCGCCACCTTCAGGCAGAGGTACATGCGCTCCTGCCCACCGATCGTGCGCATCTCGATTGCCTCGATCTTTGCCGCCCCGTGGTGCGGGTAAACGACGGTCTCGCCGACCTTGAACGTCATGGTGAGGCAGCCCCTTTCGCTGTTACCAGGATAACACGGCGGCCCGAGCGTTCGACCGTTGTTGATCAACTGGTTGATCGGCCCACCCGTGCGGATGCCCGCCGAGCAGGGCGATATGGTGACCGGCGTGAGGGCCTGCGAGACCGTGACGAACCCCCGCCGGTGGCGCGGCAGCGCCGTGGTGGCTCGGCGCGGCAGCGGCGCAGTTGTCGCTGCGCTGGCCGCCACCGTCGCCCTCGGTGGCTGCGCGGCCGGTCAGCACGCCGAGACCCAGGGACAGTACTCGACGATCGACGGAGCCTCGGCCGACCTCGGGGCGATCGGAGTGCGTAACGCGGGCGTGGCCGCGCCGAAGGACAATTCCGGATACCAGGTCGGCGCCGACGCCCAGCTGGTCATGGCCATGGTCAACAACTCCACGACCGCCGATCAGCTCGTCTCGGTCACCTCGACCGCAGCGGCCAAGGTCGTCATCAGCAAGGGCACGTCGAGCGACACCTCGCCCGGCCCGGTGACGGGGTCCGGCGGCGGCTCGCCGTCGGCGGGCGCTTTGTCGTCCTCGTCCTCGTCATCCAACCAGTCCACCCCGTCCACCCCGGCCACGACAGCACCATCGAGCAGCTCGACCACGCCGACGCCCGAGGGCGGCTCGGCCAGCCCGACCGCGTCGGGCCCCGTCACCATCCCGGCCAACGGTCTGGTCCAGGTCGGCCCCGGCACCCCGGCCGACACCGTGATCACCATGACCGGTTTGAAGCAGGCGCTCACCCCCGGGCTAAGCGTGCCGGTCACCTTCGCCTTCGCCTCGGCTGGACGGATCACGCTGCAGCTGCCGGTCCGGCTCATCCCGGACAACACCGGCGGCGCGACGATTTCGGTCGGCCCGACCGGCGACTGACCGCCCCGCGGGCTGCGCCGACGGTCCACATTCCGTCGCGTCGCGCCGGTTTGGTCGGTCAGCGCCGCTAGCGTCGGCGCCGTGACTCGACCCAGCCGCGCCACTGCCACCTCGGCGCGCCGCAGCGCCGAGACCTTCCGCTGCGAGGAGTGCGGCGCGGGCTCGATCCGCTGGGTCGGCCGGTGTCCCGAGTGCCAGGCCTGGGGCAGCATGAGCCAGGCCGCCGCCGTCGCACCGGCGCAGGTCGCCGGCCGACCGGTTCGCACACCGGCCCGCCCGATCGGTGCCCACGGAGCGGACATCGCCGCGGCTGTGCCGACCGGCGTGGCCGAGCTGGACCGGGTGCTCGGCGGCGGTCTCGTCGCCGGGTCGGTCGTCCTGCTCGCCGGTGAACCGGGCGTGGGCAAGTCCACGCTGCTGCTCGAGGTCGCCCGCTCCTTCGCCTGCGAGGGCGGCCGGCGCGCGCTCGTCATCACCGGCGAGGAGTCCACCGCACAGGTTCGGCTGCGCGCCGAGCGCACCGGCGCCCTGGCCGACGACCTGTATTTGGCCGCCGAGAACGACCTCGGCGCGGTGGTGACCCACGTCGAGACCCTTGACCCGGGACTGCTGGTCGTCGACTCGGTGCAGACGCTCACCTGCGACGGCGTCGACAACGGCGCCGGCAGCGTGACCCAGATCCGCGCCGTCGCCGGGGCGCTGATCGCTCTGGCGAAGGCGCGCGGCATGGCGACCGTCCTGGTCGGGCACGTGACCAAGGACGGCTCGATCGCCGGACCGCGCACCCTCGAGCACCTGGTTGACGTGGTGTTGCACTTCGAAGGCGACCGGCACTCCTCCCTCCGCCTGATCCGGGCGGTGAAGAACCGCTACGGTGCGACTGACGAGGTCGGCTGCTTCGAGATGCGCGAGGACGGCATGGTCGGCCTGGCCGACCCGTCCGGACTGTTCCTCTCCCGGCGCGGCAACGCGGTAGCCGGCACCTGCGTCACGGTAACGGTGGAGGGGCGCCGGCCTCTGGGCAACGAGGTGCAGAGCCTGGTCAACCGAGCCCTTGGCGGCGGGTCGCCGCGGCGTTCGGTCACCGATCTGGACAGCTCGCGGGTAGCCATGGTCCTGGCCATCCTGACCAAGCACACCCGGGTGCCGCTCGGGGAGTCCGACGTCTACGCGGCCAGCGTCGGCGGCCTGCGGATCACCGAGCCTGCGGCCGACCTCGCTATCGCGCTGGCGGTGCATTCCGCTGCCCTGGACCGCCCACTGGCCTCGACGCTGTGCGGAATCGGCGAGCTCTCGCTGTCTGGCGACGTCCGGCCGGTTCCGGCGCTGAGCCGACGCCTGGCCGAGGCCGCGCGGCTCGGGTTCCGCACCATTCTGGTGCCGGTCGGATCCCCGGGCGCGGACTCCGGTCGCACCGTCGGTGAACGAGGAACGGACGGTCGCGCCATACCAGCCGGGCTGTCCGTAGTCGCCGTCGGCAGCGTGAGCGAGGCCATCGATGCCGCGGCGGCCGCGGCAACGTTGCCCGAACGTCGGCTGCGGCGGATCTAGGATTGCGGTTCTGCCCGCCCCCGCGGCAGCCCGCCGGCAACCAGCCGGCGCCGACCGCGGCCGATCCGACGAGGACGCATCGTGCCCACCACCGATCGGGACGAGAGCCTGCGCGGCGTCCTGGCCACCTTGGCTCCGGGAACGGGGCTGCGGGACGGGCTGGAGCGGATTCTGCGGGGCAACACCGGCGCCCTGATCGTGCTGGGCTCGGATCCGCTGGTGGAGTCGCTGTGCACCGGCGGCTTCCGGTTGGACGTGGAGTTCTCGGCCACTCGGCTGCGTGAGCTGGCCAAGATGGACGGCGCGGTCGTGGTGTCCACCGACGGCACCCGGATCGTGCGGGCCGCCACCCAGCTCGTGCCGGACTCCGCCATCCCGACCGAGGAGTCCGGCACCCGCCACCGGACGGCCCAACGAGTGTCGGTGCAGACCCGGTACCCGGTGATCTCGGTGTCGCAGTCCATGCGCATCATCGGCCTCTACCTCGACGGCCATCGCTACGTGATGGAGGGTTCGGCAGCCATCCTGTCGCGGGCCAACCAGGCCGTGGCCGCCCTCGAGCGCTACAAGACCCGCCTGGACGAGGTGTCGGGCACCCTCTCGGCGTTGGAGATCGAGGACCTGGTCACCGTGCGCGACGCGGTCGCGGCCTCCCAGCGCCTGGAGATGGTCCTGCGCATCGAGGACGAGCTCGTGCGCTACGTCGTCGAGCTGGGCGTCGATGGACGCCTGCTGTCGCTGCAGCTCGAGGAACTGATGGGCGGGGTGCACACCGACCGCGAACTTATCGTGCGCGACTACCTGCCCGGGGGTCGTCGGGCGCGGTCCCTCGGAACCGCGCTGCAGGAGCTGGACTCGCTCAGCGCGACTGAGCTGCTCGATCTGACGCTGGTCGCCCGCGCGCTCGGCTACCCGGCCACGCCGGAGGCGCTGGACATGGCCGTGTCGCCGCGCGGTTACCGCCTGCTCAGCCGCGTGCCGCGGCTGCCCAGTGCGGTGCTGGACCGCGCCGTGGAGCACTTCGGCGGCCTGCAGAAGATCCTGGCCGCGACGGCCGAGGAGTTGCGCGACGTCGAGGGCATCGGTGAGACGAGGGCCCGCACGGTTCGCGAGGCGCTGTCTCGGCTGGCCGACGCATCGATCGTCGACCGCTACAGCTGAACTCCTCGCCGGACGGAGTCGCCCGCAGCGCAGCGGCCAGGCACCCAACGGTCGGTAGCGCAGCGGTCAGCCGGTCAGCCGGAAGGCGACGGGACCGCTCTGCTTGCCCGACAGCTGCGCATAGAGGGTGTACGTACCAGCCTGGGCCACCAGCCGCGTGCCGGTGCAGCCCGGCACCGAGGTTTGCCCGGACCATACGATGCCCCGGCGCACCGCCTTCCTCGACGGCAGCGTGGCGACGTCGGTGCCGGGTGCGACCTGGCAGTCGTGGCTGCCCCAGACCCGGACGTCGCCGGTGAAGATCCGCAGCTCGATCTGTTTGTCGGCCAGGTCGTAGCGGCACGGCTTGGCCGCGACGTTGGTGACCACCAGGTAGAGGTCCGGCCGGCTATTGACGGCGAAGGCGTTTTTGCCGGTAGCCGGCTGGATCTGCAGATCGCCGAGGGTGCAGGCCTTGACGGCGCTGGCGGACGTGCTCGACCTGCCGACCTTCGTCCGGCTCGCGGTGGTCCGCGGAGCCGACGAGGTGGGCACAGGTGCGGTCGGGGACCGGCTCGTCGCGCTGGCGTTGGCGGACTGGCGGGAATCGCCGCCGCGGCCCAGCAGCGCCCACAGGAGCAGGACCACCAGCACCAGCGGTAGCACGACCACCACCAGCCGTCGTCGCCAGTAGACGGCGGGCGGTTGGGAGCCGACGGGCTGGAACATCCCCGCCGACGCTAGTCGAGCGGCGTCGGCAAACCGGTCCGCCACACGGGCTCGGAGCCGCGGTTGTCGCCGGACAGTGCAGCGCAGCGCCGGTCGGACGGACGGTTTCTGCGAACCGCGACCTGCGCTGTCGGCCAGGTCCGCTGGCCACGGCCCGACCTCGGTTGGTTCGATGTTTCCATGTGCGAACAGTCGACGTCAGCTCGAGCGAAGCCAGCGCCGGTCGGTCCACGAGTGGACCACGACGGGACTGGCACCGCGACGGACTCCTCACTGGGTGCAAGCGTTGATCGCCCTGGTCGTCCTGTTGGGATCTTCGGCTAACCGCGCCGGGCGGTCCGTGCCAGGATCGGTCGACCACGCTGGCTACCGTGGCCGGCGTGGATCTCACCGGGGCGCTGGTCGCGTGGTACGACCAGCACGCGCGGGACCTGCCGTGGCGCCGCCTGGGCGTGACCCCGTGGGGCGTGCTGGTCAGCGAGTTCATGCTCCAGCAGACGCCAGTCGCGCGGGTGGCTCCGGTCTGGTCGGCGTGGATGCTGCGCTGGCCGCAGCCTTCGGATCTGGCCGCGGCTCCAGCCGGGGACGCCGTGCGGGCGTGGGGTCGGCTCGGTTATCCGCGGCGCGCGCTGCGTCTGCACGAGTGTGCGCGCCTCATCAGCAGGCAACACGGCGGCACGGTCCCGGATGACCGCGATGCCCTCCTAGCCCTGCCCGGCGTCGGCGCCTACACGGCCCGCGCCGTGGTCGCCTTCGCCTTCGGGCAGCGCCACCCGGTGGTCGACGTCAACGTGCGCCGGGTCGTGGCCCGCCTGGTGCACGGCCGCGGCCAACCCGGAGCCGCCTCGCCGCGACGCGACCATGGCGACGTCGACGCGCTGCTGCCCGACACGGCGCCGCTGGCCGCGCGGCTGAGCATCGCACTCATGGAGCTGGGGGCCACAGTGTGTCGGGCCGCCGCGCCGACCTGCACCCAGTGCCCGGTGGCCGATGCTTGCGCCTGGCGCCGGGCCGGATACCCGCCCGCCGCCGATCGCCCGGCGCGGGCCCAACCCTTTCCGGGCACCGACCGCGAGGTTCGGGGACGGCTGCTTGATGTCGTGCGCACCGTGAATGAGCCGGTGGAGCGGGCCCGGCTGGATCTGGTGTGGCCGGAACCGGTGCAGCGCGACCGGGCGCTGCACAGCCTGATCGTCGACGGCCTCGTGGTCCGCCGACCCGACGGACACTTCGCCCTGCCCGGTGGGGCCGACTGTGACCCCGGCGGGGGGGATCCGGGCAACGGCGAGCCCGCAGACCAGGATCCCATCCACCGCCGAGCCACAACCTGAGCCAACCGCGGCAACGGCGAAGGCCCGGCGTCCCTGTCGGGAAACGCCGGGCCTTCGCCGTCGGTCCGTGTCGAGTCGTTACTCCGTCGCGCCGGCGCCCACGGGAGGAGCGTCGGGCAGTACAACCGGCTTGGCCTCGCCGCGGAAGGTGAAGGCGTCCTTGCCGTCCTCACCCGGCGCGACATCGACCAGGATGATCTGGCCGGCGGTCAGCTCGCCGAACAGGATCCGCTCGCTGAGCGAGTCTTCGATCTCCCGCTGGATCGTGCGGCGCAGCGGCCGGGCGCCGAGGACCGGGTCGTAGCCCTTCTTGGCCAGTAGCGCCTTGGCCGCGGGCGTGAGCTCCAGGCCCATGTCCTTGCTCTTCAACTGGGTGTCGACGCGCGTCACCATCAGGTCGACGATCGAGGTGATCTCCTCGGTCGAGAGCTGGTGGAACACGATGATGTCGTCGATGCGGTTGAGGAACTCCGGCCGGAAGTGCTGCTTGAGCTCGTCGTTGACCCGCTGCTTCATCCGCTCGTAGTTCGACTGGGTGTCGTTGGCGCTGGTGAAGCCCAGCCCCACCGCCTTGGCCACGTCACGCGTGCCGAGGTTGGTGGTCAGGATCAGCACCGTGTTCTTGAAGTCCACGATGCGGCCCTGGCCGTCGGTCAGCCGGCCGTCCTCCAGCACCTGCAGCAGCGTGTTGAAGACGTCCGGGTGGGCCTTCTCGACCTCGTCGAACAGCACCACCGAGAAGGGCTTGCGCCGCACCTTCTCGGTCAGCTGACCGCCCTCGTCGTAGCCGACGTAGCCAGGAGGCGCTCCGACCAACCGTGAGACGGTGTAGCGGTCGTGGAACTCGGACATGTCCAGCTGGATGAGTGCGTCGGCGTCGCCGAAGAGGAACTCGGCCAGCGTCTTGGACAGCTCGGTCTTACCTACACCGGACGGGCCGGCGAAGATGAACGAGCCGCCGGGACGCTTCGGGTCCTTCAGGCCGGCCCGGGTGCGCCGGATGGCCTGGGACACCGCCTTGATCGCCTGCTCCTGGCCAACGACCCGCTTGTGCAGCTCGTCCTCCATGCGCAGCAGGCGCGCGGTCTCCTCCTCGGTCAGCTTGAACACCGGGATACCGGTCCAGTTGGCCAGTACCTCGGCGATCTGCTCGTCGTCGACCTCGGCCACGACGTCGAGGTCGCCGGCCTTCCACTCGCGCTCGCGTTGGGCCTTCTCCCCGAGAAGGGTCTTCTCCTTGTCGCGCAGGGAGGCGGCCTTTTCGAAGTCCTGAGAGTCGATGGCCGACTCCTTCTCCCGGCGCACCTCGGCGATGCGCTCGTCGAACTCACGCAGGTCCGGCGGCGCGGTCATGCGGCGGATGCGCATGCGGGCACCGGCCTCGTCGATGAGGTCGATGGCCTTGTCCGGCAGGAACCGGTCGCTGATGTAGCGGTCGGCCAGGCCGGCCGCGGCGACGAGCGCCGAGTCGGTGATCGAAACCCGGTGGTGGGCCTCGTAGCGGTCGCGCAGACCCTTGAGGATCTCGATCGTGTGCGCCACCGTCGGCTCGCCGACCTGCACCGGCTGGAACCGCCGCTCGAGCGCGGCGTCCTTCTCCAGGTGCTTGCGGTACTCGTCCAGGGTGGTGGCCCCGATCGTCTGCAGCTCACCGCGAGCCAGCATCGGTTTGAGTATGGAGGCGGCGTCGATCGCTCCCTCGGCGGCGCCGGCTCCGACGAGGGTGTGGATCTCGTCGATGAACATGATGATGTCGCCGCGGGTGCGGATCTCCTTGAGCACCTTCTTCAGGCGCTCCTCGAAGTCACCGCGGTAGCGGG